>CANQMZ010000094.1 GCA_947625105.1 uncultured Parasutterella sp. | reverse complement strand
GGAAAGAAGGTTGGCTTCTTGCCGGAATTCAACAGGTATAAAGGAAAATCACGATAAAAAAGGGGCATGATTAGCCCCTTTTGTCGTTTGTGGACTCAAAATTTTTTAAAATCTAAAAATTGCGCTGTGCTTTTTTAGGCAGCTTGTTTTACCCTTTCTCCTTAGGAATTCAAGTCAATGAAGCTTGCCCTTTTCGTTGGTTTGTATTTGCTTACTACAGTAGCGATTGGTCTTTTTGCTGCTACTCGTGTTAGAAGCACCACTGACTACGCTTTGGCGGGTCGTTCCCTTCCTTTGGCCATGGTCATTACAGCCACTTTTGCAACGTGGTTTGGCAGTGAGACTGTTCTAGGATTGCCAGGACAATTTATTCAGAATGGTTTGGAAGGTGTCGTAGAGGAACCCTTTGGATCAAGTATGGCTTTGATCCTGGTGGGTATGTTTTTTGCGCGGCGTCTTTACAAAATGAGTCTTTTGACCATTGGTGACTTTTACCGACGGCGTTATGGTGTTTCAGTTGAACTTATGTGCTCCATTTTTGTCGTACTGTCCTATTTGGGATGGGTGGCTGCTCAGGTCGCTGCTTTAGGCTTGGTCATTCACTTACTGACTGAAGGATGGGTATCTGTCACTTCTGCCATGATCGTCGGAACTATCGTCGTGCTTATATACACGGTGTTCGGCGGTATGTGGTCCGTGGCTTTGACAGACTTCTTTCAGATGATCATTATTGTGATAGGGTTGTTTATCGTTGCGTATTTTGCATCTGGAATGGCTGGAGGAGTCGAAAAGGTTGGGGAATATGCCTCTAATCACGATTTATATAAGTTCTTCCCAGAAAACGATTTCAAGAGTTGGATGTTTTGGATATCGGCGGCAATTACGATGATGATCGGCTCTTTGCCTCAACAAGATGTCTTCCAAAGAGTCATGTCTGCAAAGACAGAAAAGATAGCCTGCTATGGTCCGATTATCGGCGGAGTGTTTTATTTGATGTTCGCTTCCATTCCGATGTTTATCGTTATCGCAGCTACAGTGGCTCAGCCGGAGATGGCGGGCAAATTGATGAGTAGCGCACCGCAAGAGATTCTGCCCACCTTCATTAAGGAATACATGCCGCTGTGGTTAAGAATCTTGTTTTTTGGCGCGGTTTTGTCCGCTGTGATGTCCACGGCTTCCGCAACCATGCTTGCTCCGACAACGACGTTCGTGGAAAACGTTTTGCGAAACATCATGCCTCTCAGCGATAAGAGAGAGCTGAAAGCTATGCGTATTTCTCTTATTGTTTTCGCTCTTGGTGTGCTTGCCTATTCACTTTCTATGGAAGGAACACCCATCTATGAACTTGCAGCCATGGCTTACCAATTCCCTGTCATTGGTGCTTTTTGGCCGTTGACGCTGGGACTTTATTGGAAACGGTCAACAACAATAGGTTGTTGGTTATCGATAATCGTGGGCTCCGTGGTTTGGGGAGTGCTCTCATTTACTGCGTTGGGAGAAGAGTTTCCCGCCTTATTAGGAGGCTTCTTGGCTTCAGGTGCCGCTCAAATTATCGGCTCTTTATTGCCAATCAAAGCAAACAGAGAATGCGTACAAACATGGCTTGAAAACAAAGATAAGTACATGTACGAATTAGCCCACTAGTCAGACAAAAAATGAATGTTGTTATCCTTGCGGCCGGACTTGGGAAAAGGATGTTTTCTTCCTTGCCAAAAGTCCTGCAAACTTTGGGCGGTCAAACGATGATTGAACATGTCGTTGAGACAGCTCAGCAATTGCCCAATGTTGGAAAAATCATCGTGGTGGTTGGACACAAGGCAGAACTTGTGCAAGAAAAATTAAAGGAAGTACCCGTTCGGTTCGTCATTCAAAAGGAACAGTTAGGAACGGGACACGCCTTGCTTCAAGCGATTTCCGATATTGATGAAAAGGAGTCGACTCTGGTTCTTTACGGTGATGTTCCTTTGATTCGGAAAGAAACCCTTCAAGCTTTAATTGATCAGACAAAAAACGGGTTTGGTTTACTGACGGTTAAGCTTTCTAATCCTACAGGCTACGGGAGGATTTTGAGGCAATCTGGGAAGGTTAGTAGGATCGTTGAAGAAAAGGACGCCACTGAAGAGCAAAAGAGGATAGATGAAGTAAATACTGGGATTATGCTGATTCCTCCCAAAGACATTTCTCGCTGGCTCAGGCAACTCAAAAATGAAAATCAAGCACAGGAGTATTATTTGACAGATCTTGTTGAGTTTGCGGCTACCGAGGGTAAAGCGATCGTTACCCACACCGCAGAAGACCCGATGGAGGTGGAGGGAGCTAACAGCCTTGTACAACTCGAGGCGTTGGAGCGCGCGTATCAAAGAAGGAACGCCAATGAACTGATGAAAAAGGGTGTTCGTTTGGCCGACGCTTCAAGAATAGATATCAGAGGTAGTGTTGCCTGCGGGAAAGATGTTTTTATAGATGTTGGCTGTATCTTTGAAGGAAATGTGGTTCTTGAAGACCGGGTGCATATCGGTCCATATTGTGTTATCAAAGACAGCAGAATAGGCGAGGGAACAAAGGTAGAAGCCTTTTCCCACTTTGATGATGCGACCATTGGGAAAGCGGCGAGAATAGGTCCCTTTGCCCGTTTACGACCCAAAGCGGTATTGGCTGACCAAGTTCATATTGGAAATTTTGTTGAAATCAAGAAAAGCGATATTGGTTTAGAAAGTAAAGTTAATCACCTGACCTACATCGGTGACTCTTCTGTTGGTCAAAAAGTTAATATCGGCGCAGGCACAATTACCTGCAATTATGATGGCGCCAATAAGTTCCGAACAGTAATCGAGGATGACTGCTTTATCGGTAGCGATACACAATTAGTTGCGCCAGTCAAGGTCGGGAAAGGTTCGACAATTGGGGCAGGGACGACAGTGACTAAGGATGTCTCAGAGGGAGCTTTGGTCATTAGTAGGGTTCCTCAAAAAGAAATTAAAGGTTGGACGCGTCCCAGAAAAAAGGAGTAAGGCATGTGTGGGATTGTTGCAGCAGCAAGTTATAGGGATATCGTTCCTGTATTGACGGAGGGACTCCGGCGTTTGGAGTACAGAGGATATGACTCTTGTGGCGTAGCTGTAGTCAACGAAAAAGAGTTGAAAAGAACGAGAACAGTTTCCCGAATCCAGGATCTTATTGATCAAACCAAGAAGAGCCAATTAAAAGGATTCACCGGGGTGGCGCACACTCGTTGGGCAACTCATGGCGCGCCGGAAATCAACAACACTCACCCGCATTTTTCCAATGATCAAATTGCCGTTGTTCATAACGGCATCATCGAAAATTTTGAAGAACTTAGAGAAGAGCTCAAAGCGCAAGGCTATGTTTTCGCTAGCCAAACAGACACTGAGGTAGCCGTGCATTTAGTTCATAGCTACTATCAAGGAGACTTAGGAGAGGCGGTGAAAAAAGCCGTCCTCAGGCTTAAAGGCGCTTATGCCCTTGCCTTTGGATGCAAAGACGAACCACAGAGAATTGTTGCGGCCAAAATGGCAGCGCCCCTGGTTGTAGGGCTCGGAGAAAAAGAAAATTTTATCGTTTCAGATCCCTTGGCACTTGCCGGCGTTACGGATCGTTTTATATATCTGGAAGATGGAGATGTAGCAAGTATTACTCCGCAAAAAGTCGAAATTTGGGCTCAAACCGAAGGTGGATTTAAATGTGTTCAAAGACCGATTAGTATCGTTGAAGATGCGGTGGCTGAAACGGAATTGGGATCCTTCACCCATTACATGCAAAAGGAAATATTCGAACAACCGCGTGCCATAGCTGACACTTTGGAAGGTGTACATGCAATAGACAGCCGGATCTTCGGCCATGAAGCACCATCGATGTTTCAGTCGTTGAAAAAGGTGTTGATACTGGCTTGCGGAACTAGTTATTACGCAGGGATGGTGGCCAAATACTGGCTTGAGAGTATTGCGAGAATTCCTTGTGAAGTTGAGATAGCAAGTGAATACAGGTACAGGGATTCAATAGCCGATCCAAAGACGCTGGTCCTTACCATTTCACAGTCCGGAGAGACGGCTGACACTTTGGCCGCTTTAGAACACGCCGTAGCTTTGGGCATGGATATGACCATGACTATCTGCAACGTGGCCACTAGCGCAATGGTTAAAAAAACTAGAGCCCACTACATTACCCGGGCGGGTAAGGAAATCGGAGTAGCTTCAACCAAGGCATTTACAACACAACTTGTGTCTTTGTATTTGATGACTTTGTCAATCGCAAAAGAAAAAGGCTTCCTGCCCCCGGAAAAAGAGACGGAGGCTATCCGAAGTCTCAGACATTTACCGGAAGCAATGGTTACGGTATTAAAAACAGAAGATCAAATAAAAGGGTGGGCCAGTATTTTCGCCTCTAAAAATGATGCCTTGTTCCTTGGCCGCGGTATGCATTTCCCTATCGCCATGGAAGGGGCCTTAAAGCTTAAGGAGATTAGTTATATTCATGCGGAGGGTTATCCCGCAGGCGAATTGAAACATGGGCCGCTAGCGTTGGTTGACGATACGATGCCGGTCGTTACCGTTGCTCCGAACGATGATTTAATCAGCAAATTAAAAAGCAACATGCAGGAAGTCAGGGCACGTAAAGGCGAACTATTCGTGTTTTCTGACCAAGATACAAGCATCGAGCCATCAGATGGGGTGCATGTAATCAAATTGCCTGAAAACTATGGCACTTTGTCTCCCGTACTTCACATTTTGCCGCTGCAATTACTTGCCTACCACACGGCAGTTCAGAGGGGAACTGACGTGGATAAACCAAGGAATTTGGCCAAAAGCGTGACAGTTGAATAAGGCCGTTAAGATCCGGCGATGAAAGTCCTGATACCAGAGCCGATAAACTGAACTCCAATACAGATCAGTAAAAAGCCCATCAGTTTAGTTAGCACTTGTGTTCCTGAAGGGCCGAGTCGGCTGGAGATGAACTCGGCAGAGCGCATCACGATCCAAGTGACAAACGCAGTCAAAATGATGGCAACGCCTGTCATGAAGAAAGCACCAGCCATGTCCAATCCCCTTGGTAGTTCAGCGATTTCTGAAGAAATACCAATAACTACAGCAATCGTTCCAGGACCACTGATACCCGGCATGGCAAGCGGAAAAAAAGAATAATCGTCCTTATCGCGCCTAACAACAGGTGCTCCCTGTTGATCGCGCATGCCAAAGAGCATCTGATAACCAATCAACCCAACAACTAGCCCACCGGAAATGCGCAATGCACCATACGATATGCCAAAGAATACTAAGAGAAGATTACCAGCGGCCAAGCTCACTAGCATGATCGTGGCCGCATAGTAGCAAGCCCAGTTGGCCTGTTTCTTTCTCATGTCCAAGGGCATGCCCTGTGTGAGACTAATAAAGAGTGGGATTTTGGAAAGCGGGTTCGTAATGACGATCAAGCTGACAAAGCCGCCGAATAAATATTGCAGATACAAGGATTCGATCATTATTTTCGTTGTCTTATAAATTGGCGGCATGATACGACGAAAAGCGTTCAACTGTAAGACTTCTTAGATAGTGAACAAGGGGCTTTAGGGGTAAATGCGCTCAAAAATGAAAGAAACCACATAAAAGAGAAAAATCTTTCGTACCATGGCTTTGTTTTACGGAGGAGACGACAGTGTTTAGAAGAGTTTTTTGCCTCATGCCCCTAGCCCCCTTTGTTGTTTCAGCTAGAAGTGTTTTTGCTCAAAACAAGAAAGGCATTTGTCTGATAGTCCCTTTCCCTCCCGGTGGTGGAGGAGATCGATTGGCGAGAGCGAATTTGGAGCGATTAGCGAAAAAGTTAGAGGAATCGGTCTGGGTGGCAAATCGTCCGGGAGCCGGTGGCAGTATTGGTGCCGGCATTGTTGCCACAAGTGTCAATGATGGAAAAACGCTTGGTTATGTTACCAATGGGATCATGGCAGTAAATCCGTACCTGTATAAGAACAAGATATTAGACCCCGAAAACGATTTGATTCCCGTAGGTCAAATCTCCAGAATCGGCTTGGTACTCGCCCTCAATCCCCGAGCGATAAAAGGAGTGACGGATTACAAATCTTTAGTGGAATATGCGACCGAGCACCCAAACAAAGTTGACTTCGCTTCGTCGGGGGTTGGAACAAGCAGTCATTTGGCGGGTTTGTATTTTGCAAAAGAGCAAGGAATTAAGCTTCATCATATTCCTCATGCAGGCGGGGCTTCTGCCATTTTGGAAGTCCTATCAGGACGAATCCCGATCATGATTGATGTCCTGCCAAATGTTTTACCACACGTCAAAAAAGGAGCGTTAAAAGCCTTAGCTGTCACCACCGACAGAAGAATAGAAGCCTTGCCTAACGCACCGACACTGAAGGAGTTTGGCTTAAAAAACTTGGAACTCTACGCTTGGGATGGTTTAGTTCTTCCAAAGGGAACCAATCAAAATATCCTCCGAAAGTATTCACAAGCGTTTGCCTCTTTAGCGCAAGATGAAGAAGCGAGAAAGGCGATTGAAAACATGGGGGCAGAGCCGGTTTTTTCAGATTCGGAGCAATTCGGAAGATTCATTAAAACGGAGATTCCTAAATGGAGATCTTTAGTTGAGCAAATTGGAGTTCCCAACCACTAAAATGATCAACTATGTAAATAGTGAGGGAAAGCCAAATGCAACCAATGCTTGACACTTCTAAATTGCCTCGAATTCCAAAGTGGAAAAAATGTGGACGGTTTGAAGATATTGTTTACGAAAAGACCGAGGAGGGGATCGCCAAAATTACGATAAACCGACCAGAGGTGAGAAATGCTTTCAGACCGAAAACGGTTCAAGAAATGGAGCAGGCTTTAGCCGATGCGAGAGACGATGAAAAAATCGGTGTGATTATTCTTACGGGGCAGGGACAGGATGCCTTTTGCTCAGGGGGAGATCAAAAGGTTAGAGGTAATGGAGGCTATGTCGGTAGTGATGGAGTTCCCCGCCTGAATGTTTTAGATTTCCAACGACAAATCAGAACTTGCCCAAAACCGGTGATTGCTATGGTGGCTGGTTGGTGCGTTGGAGGCGGCCATGTGCTGCATATGATGTGTGATCTGACGATTGCGGCAGACAACGCTAGATTTGGCCAAACAGGGCCGAGGGTTGGTTCCTTTGATGGAGGCTGGGGAGCTTCCTATATGGCTCGAATTGTGGGCCAAAAAAAGGCTAGAGAGATATGGTTTCTTTGTCGTTTTTATAATGCTACAGAAGCCCTAGAGATGGGACTTGTTAACAAGGTTGTTCCCTATGAGGAGCTGGAAGCAGAAACGGTTCAGTGGTGCAGGGAAATTTTGGCCAATTCACCAATTGCCATTCGATGCTTAAAAGCGGCTTTAAATGCTGACTGCGATGGCCAGGCAGGCCTTCAGGAACTAGCCGGAAATGCTACGCTGCTGTTTTATATGACAGAAGAAGGCAAAGAAGGGAAACAGGCATTTTTGGAAAAGAGACAACCGGATTTCAAGAAATTCCCTCGTTTGCCGTAAACAGAATGACAGTGCAAGAAAAGGAAATTGACAAAGCTTTTTCCGTTTTTGAAGCAGCTAAGGAGGCTGGAGGTTCTTTAGCAATTTGCGCTAACGATAAAAGAATAAGTTATCGGGAGTTAGCAGAGCTTGTCGCTGTGCGACAGAAGAGGCTTTCTGATGACTACCCATATCCGTTAGTGGCAAAACCGGACTTGACCACGATAGTGACAGTCTATGCCTTGTTAGAGAAACACCAACCAATATTGTTGCTCCATCCCGGACTGACTGATTTTGAGAAGAAAAACCTTCTGAATGATGTATCGAGGATCGTAACTCCGTTGCCAAAAAATACTGCTGTAGTGATTTTTACCTCAGGTACCAGTGGCAAACCTAAGCCAGCAGTACTATCTCGAAGAGCCCTCTATGCAAGTGCAGAATCTTCTTCAGCTAATATCCCCTTAGATGTGGGCGACGTGTGGTTGCTATCCATTTCACCTGCGAGGATAGGAGGCTTTTCTATTCTGACTCGCTCACTAAAAGCCCGGTCGGCAGTTGGAATAACACCTAAGTTTTCCGTCAGGACTTTTTTGGAAACGCTTGAAAACGAAAATGCTGCATACGCTTCAATCGTTCCAACGATGCTTCAAATGATTTTTGATCAACAACCAGACTGGACACCAAAAGCTCACTTAAAGTCTCTGCTGGTTGGTGGAGCGCCGATATCGGAAAATTTAAAAAAAGAAGCTGCCAGGAAAAAAATTCCCATTATTTTGACTTATGGGATGACGGAGACCTCGAGCAACGTTGTAACAACACCATTTTCGGAACGTTTTCAAGTAACTGAAGGCTGTGGAAAAAAGAATCCCGACGTGGAAATTAAAAGTCCAGGCGAAACATTGATGATCCGTGGACCAATGCTAATGACCGGCTATTGGGGAAAAGAGCCTCTGAGGGAAGGACAGTGGTTTGACAGTTCTGATATCGGCGAAATTAAAGCAGATGGAACGGTTAAAGTTTTTGCAAGAAGAACGGA
>CANQMZ010000093.1 GCA_947625105.1 uncultured Parasutterella sp. | reverse complement strand
GCTGAACCCATGATTTCCGAAATGGATTCACCCGTTTTTTCAATTGCCTTTCTGACGTTTAGGGTAACGATTAACTCAATCATATCATGCAACAATTTGCCTTTTACCCGGTCACAAGTCCATTTGCGCAAGGGTAGCCACTTAAGATAATCTTTACCTAATTTGAAGATTTCTTCTATCCGAGTCCTACAAAAATACTCCTGTAAAATCTTCTTTGGTGTATCGTCCATGTTAGACAGCAGTACAAAGAAGCCGAATTTATATCGCAAGTAGTCTTTCTCATGAGGACTGAGGCTTTCGAATTCTTCTTCGTCTTTATTGATGAATTCTCTGAGTCGCTGTGTGGCATTTTCTTGATCGACAAAAGCGTAGGCATTAATGGGCTGATCAAACAATTGCACCCTGATCTTATGACCAAAATAAAGATGATGATTGGCTGTAAACATGTATTTCCCTCTGCCGATCAAGGGTTGACATTGATCAAACAAGGTTTTAAAGCCATAACCACGTCGGGCAGGCATTCGTCCGATAAAAGTATTGGCTGTTCCATTATGGAACCTCTGCAATAATCGTTTCGAAACATAACCGGCATCAAGGACGAGACAGCTCAAGCTAAAGCCAATACTCACACCGACATCAGTCAGGATGGTCTCGATGGTGTTGATGTCAAGTACATTGCCGGGAAATAGGTTATACCAGAGGGGCATACCCGTCTTCTCGTCGAGAACAAGAGCCAATCGCGTCTGTATCCCCGGGTTATCCAATCCATGGCTGGCCAATGCGTTAAAAGGAAGGTCGGCAATTTCGTTGGGTAATGGGGTCGAGTCCACATAACAGACTTTGCCAAAATCGGGGTTTCTTTCTCGCATGAAGCCAGTGTAATTCTTGAAAAATTCAAGTCTGATCCGATCATCTGACAGTTCTTCAAAGTACGACGAATCCGTTTTAAGCACCGAGGGTAGTAAATCTGGGAAAACCTCGGAACAAAACGACTTGACATAGAAATTGTCACAGGAAATCTTACAGGAGTCTCTCAAAATACCATGTAGGAGATGTACGTAGACGTGTTCCAGGAGCCTTTTTTCCCGAAAAGTTTTGTTCAGCACCTTGTTCAAACCGGATTTTTCTATGAAACCCAACAACAGATAAGCATCTCCAAACTCTTTGTGAACGCTCCCAACAGCCTTTAAATCCTTTGGAATCCGTAGATCGTCATCTCTGACCTGAGAAAATTTTTGAGCACGGACATCGTACTCAACCAACCCTCTTGTAGGTGATATGAACAGCCCTTTCTTTTGGTCTTTGTCATAGAAGACAATTTTTCCCAAATTCTCGATTGCTACGTGTTTACTGTGGAACTTTTGGTTGGGACAATAAACTGATTTCATCAGTTGAGCTGAACCCCCGATGTATATACCTTCAGGGTTTTTACGAGCCTTTTGTATGCGGATAAATGCCATGCTTTCTCCAGAACATAGTTCTATAATAGAATTGCATTTTACGCCCCTCCTTTTGGGCACTACTGATGCCCGCCCAATCTAGGTGTGCCGCTTTCTTTCAAACAGTATGTAGTTCTACTTTTTCGTTCATCCTGGGGTTAGTTTTGTGGTCCCTGTGGAGTACCCCAACCGCCCCAACACCCGCAATACGGCCCCATTGGCACAACCCGATATCCGGGCGGGATCTGGGTCTGTGGCCCTGGTGCAGGCTGAGGAGCCGGCGGTACAGGCGCAGCCGCTGGAGGCTGGGGAGTCGTATTGTCCATGGCGGAACGGAAAATCTCATATCCCTGTATGGGTTTTGGTGGTGTGAACCATCCGTTAACTTGGCCGTCATGGCAAACCATACACGTGTTGTACTGATGCGAGTAGTTGAGCATGTAGTCCATCTGCTGCTTGGTCAGAAGCTGAGCGCTGGCAGCTAGAGGCAGTACCAATAAACTTGTTGCTATTAATAACTTCATCTTAAGCATAATGATCTCCGACAAAAATCGGTTTTATTCTAATGGTTTTTACCTATATGGATGGTTACAGTATCCTCAATATGGGTTTTAGCTAGTTATGAACAAATCAAAAACCATCTTTGTTTCTGCAAAAAATCTCTTCCTGATGCTTTATTCAATATCCCTCAAGGCACTTGTCTATAATTTGCCCCAATAAAATCCTCTACTTTCTTATGAACGTTTTGCGTCCAATCCTCTTGTTTGCTGTTTTCATGCTCAGCATGCTAGGCGGTTGCACCCCTTTTGATCTAGCGACAACAGGAATCACCTCCGGTGTCTCCATTGGAGTGGCAAAACACGGTTGGTTCGATGCAAACGCTAAGTTGACCACACTTAAAGACCTGAAGATTCCCGTTTCACCACCACAACTGTCTCTGCACACTCGAATCATTGTGCAAGGAATTGATCTCGATG
Organism: uncultured Parasutterella sp.; assembly: GCA_947625105.1. Taxonomy (GTDB): domain Bacteria; phylum Pseudomonadota; class Gammaproteobacteria; order Burkholderiales; family Burkholderiaceae_F; genus Parasutterella. The sequence continues at coordinate 6,225 of CANQMZ010000093.1, read as the reverse complement.
AAGACGGTGCTTTAGAGAACTCTGTCTCTGCCTTGATGAAAGATGATTTCATTGAACAAGTTACCGAAATTTTGGAAAAGAACCATATTGCTGACATCACAAAGGACGGAAAAGACGGTAGCATCTATGTTGAAGTTTCAGACACGATGGAAGACTTCGGTACTCGCTACATCCCTCTTGTCACCGCTGTTCGATGGACTGAGAGAAAATCGGGCAAAATGCGAGTGACCTTACGCAACAGGGAAGGAAAGAAGGTTTCCTCGAACCTTCAAAATGAATTCGTTTACGTAATTTCCGGTTTCCTGTCTGACGATCCCGATGCTCCACACAAGCAGGCAGCCTTTGAGATTTCACGTTCTGATTACACACTTGAGGGAGAAACGGTAGGCCTTGATCAACTAAATGAGCAACTTTTTCTAAGGTGCCTGAAAAAAATTCAAGACAAAGTGGATTTGAACCTGTTTTTTGCGATGCCTGAGGCTGTCGTTTCAGAAACCAAAGCCCCAGACCCCAAAGAAGGATGGGAACCCTGCAAATAGCTTCAAAGTTTTTTGAAACCAGAATTCAAAACGCCAAGCTTTTAGAGCTTGGCGTTTTTTACGAGCCTAGACCAATTACTTGGCTGCAGCCTGTTTTTCTCTAAGTGTGAACTGATGGCACTGGTTGCACATCAATTGAGGCTTAGCGGCGTCAGCCTTATGGCAATCCTCACAATTGACCTGTCCGAGGTGTGAGAAATGAGGATTGGGTTCCAATTTGGCTGTGGTCTGTGCCAGCTTGTCATAAGGGCCATGGCACTGCAAGCACTGCTGTTTGGTTACGTATCCGTCAACACTTTTCGGCCAAGCCGGACCGTGTTTCTGAGCCAAAGTCTGGGGTTGAGCCGCCGGTGCGGCGCCTGCTGCATATGTACCGACAGAAATCGTGGCACCGAAAGCGAATGCGGCCAAGACTAATAATGTTTTTTTCATGTCTGACTCCTTATTACTTAGCCTGTTTAGCACGCTCGGCCATTTCTTTTCCAGCGATACGACCGAAGACGGTCGCTGCACCAAGTTGTGCTCCACCTGCATAGTCATGGAAGAAGATTCCACCTACTGAATTACCAACCGCATAGAGACCAGGGATGCTCTTACCATCCAGATTTTGGACTTCAGCTTTGGTATTGATCAACGGACCACCGAACGTGGCTGTCATACCGCCCTGCAAAGGAACGGCGTAGAACGGGGCCTTTTCGATGGCGTGGGGCTTCTTATAGGTGTTTGGCGGATTCATCTTAGACAGAGTGTTGTCCTTAACCGCCTGGTTATACTCGTTGACTACGGCAACGATCTTATCGGCAGGCAAACCAACCTGTTTGGCAACTTCTTCAATGGTGTCAGCTTTGCCATAGGGGCTATTTAATCTGTCAAATTTTGGAATAACCTTGTCAAGAACCGGACACTGGGAATCAACAATCACCCAACCAGTGTTGTCCAACGTGTTTTGGGCCGTTGTTCTTGCCTTGATCACGTATGTATTGTTCTCATCCATATAGCGCTTGCCGGAGGTATTAACCTGAACACCGTAGCCGGAATTCAGAACGTCAGCAGGATTGACATGGGTTGAACCGATGATCGGACCGGCATGGAACTGATCCATGTTAACGAATTTGGCATACAAGGGCTGTGTCAAAGAGATGTTCTCACCTGTGGTGGATTTGGATCCGCGAAGAACCATACGAGTGGCCCACCCACCGATGTATTTGTCAACCATCTCGGGATTTGCAGAGAAACCGCCGGTAGCGATTGCAACGCCGCCTTTTGACTTATAGATTTCTTGACCGTTAGGCGTTTGAACTTTGACGCCGGTTACCTGCATCTTATCGTCGTGTAAAAGTTCAATACCTTTGTGTTCAAACTTAATTTCAACGCCGTTTTTCTCAGCGGCAGCAAGCAGTTTACGAACGAGCTGTGCTCCGCCAGTAAGACCTTCACCTTCCACACGGGCTGTTCTACCAAGACGCGGGTAAGGCATCATACGAATCTTGCCAAACTTGACGCCAATATCCTTTTCCAACCAGTCAATACCGGCGGGAATATTATCGGTATAAACGCGGTTCAGATCCTTGTCACCCATTTGTTTGGAGACATTCATCATCATGGCGTAGAAATCATCGGCATTGTCTTTAATGCCTTGCTCAATCTGATGACGAGAACCCCAACCGCAAACAGAACCTAGAGCATAGATGGCGTTTCCATCCGGACGGTCGCGTTTTTCTAAAACAACAACCTTCTTTGCACCGGCCTGCTTAGCCGCAATGGCTGTTACTAGTCCTGCTGGGCCTGAACCCAGTACAACTACGTCATACTCATACTCTTTTGGTGTTCCTGCTTTTGCTTTTGGTTCATCCTTGGCGTAAGCCGCAGTGCCAAAGGCAGCAAAACCGGCTGCCAGAGAGCTCAAAATACCGCTCTTAAGCACACCGCGTCTGCTCAGCTCTTTCATAAAATTCTCCTTAAGAAATAACCCAACTGTGACAGTCATAAAGTGGGATAAACGAAAGACGCACACAAAAAAACTTGAGGTCGTTAACACCCCGAGTTTTCTTGGTCCATCCTTTGTTTATTAAGTATAAATTAAGAGTTAACAAGGTTTCATAAGTAAATTTACTATTAGTGTTTTGTCCTATTTAGAGAATTAATCTGTTTTCTTTTCAAGCAATTTTTCACGCTGTCAGCTAGCGGTATCTAATCACTATTTGGTAGTTCTTCTTCATGAATAGATTTAAGAACCTCTAAGACAGATACAGCGTTTTTAACCCCCAATTTTCGGTATACCATCCCGCGGTGAACCTGTACGGTTTTCTCACTGATATTGAGTTCTTGGGCGACTTGTTTATTCAACAAGCCAAGCGCCACTTTTTTAGCCACCATTTTTTCTCTCGGTGTGAGTGTCTCGTACATTCTTCTAGCATCAGCTTGCTTGTTAAACTCTTCCCTTTGGGAAAAATCAGTTTGTACCGCTTTAGCAATTGCATTAAGAAGTCTGTCAGCAGAAACAGGTTTGGGTAAAAAGTCCATCGCTCCATCCTTGAGAGCCTGAACTGCCATATCAATATCCCCGTGAGCTGAAACGAAAATAATCGGTAGACCAATCTTTTTGAGAGACATTAACCGTTGTAATTCTATTCCGCTCATTTCCGGCATACGAACATCAAGCACGACACAGCCATATTCTTCGAAATCATCATTGTCCAAAAAGCTTTCGGCACTGTCATAGGATCTGACCCGCCATCCTTCTCCCTCAATGAGAAATTCCCACGATTTACGCATTGCCTCGTCATCGTCAATAACTCTTACCCAACTATTTTTTTGCAATTCTTCAAGCTTCATGACTATTTTCCTTTGCTAAAGGCAGCTTAACCACACAGATGATGCCACCTTCTGGTTTTCTGACAAACTTAAGAGAACCGGCGTTAGCTTCAAGCAATTGACGGACGATGGCTAATCCCATGCCCAGTCCGTCCTTCTTAGACGATTCTCCTGTTTTCAGCATTCGTTGATAATCTGTATCAGAGAGTACCGGTCCGTTATCTTCAACCTGTATCTCCGCATCGTCACTTAGTTTGCGGATACTCACCGATACTTTGGGACTCTTCACTTTTTTGCAGGCATCTGCCGCATTTCTCAGCAGGTTAATCAAAATCAACTCTACTCCAAGTCTGTCCGCTTCTATAAATACATGCTCGTCACTGACGAAAGAATTTCTTTTCGGAAGATACTGCATTCGGACAAGCAATTGGAAAAGGCTGTAAGCAAATCCTCCCAAATCAAATACTTTTCTCTCCCGGCGGACTTTCTTGCTATAGCCTCTAACGAAATCCACGATATCAGCTGCTCTGACACCCTCGGTCTGTATTTGACTCAGAATCTTACTGAGCACCTCGCTGTCAAACTTTTCGCCCTTACCCAGCCGCCTTCTTAGACCCTCAACATAGTTGTTGATTACGGCCAGGGGTTGTTTTAATTCATGAGCAACCATTCCAGACAAAAGACCGATGACCTGAACTCTCTGCAGCGATTCGATTCTTTCGTGAATTTGTTGGTTTTCTTTTTCTATGGCCAAGTTTTCAGCCACTTGCCTCTTCAATGCGGCAGTTCTCATTCTGATCGCAATAGCCAAATATAACCAATTGAGAACCAACCCAAGCAAAATCAACCCCGCTGCAATGAAATAAACCTTGTATTGTTCGTAAATCCAGTGCCAGTCGCGTTGATCTAGGTAGCGCGTTTCCATGCGTTTAACAAGTTCATTCATTGCCTGATAATCATTGGCAATGGTCCAATAGGTCCCCATTCCGTCATCGCTCTCAGGCATTTCTAATAAGACTTCCACCAATTTTCTAAGAGTCGAGGCTTTCAGATTAGAAGAAGCTGAGAATATCCAACCGGGGTAAAGCTCTGTGGATCGTCTGCAATAAAAATCTTCGTTGGGTTTCTCGTCTATAACTTTAATTTCACCAGGCTTGATCTCTCCTACCAATTCCAAGTTCTCAAGGAGACAGGTCACTACAAAAGCCACATCAACATCACCGTTTTTAACCATTTGGACTAATTTGTCCATTGACGAATGAGTTTCGACCACTTTCGAAAAAAGCGTGTTGGGATTGATGCCTTCTCTTTCAAGCTGGGCCATAGGCACGGAAAAACCTGCAAACGCGTTTTTACTCATGATGCCGAGGCTCTTTCCTTGAAAATCTTTGATGGAATTGATATCAGAGCGGTCACCTCTAGTGATCATTACCGCTCCGTTGCTTCGATTCGGGTTGGGAGTTCTTGCTTGAACGCTAGTTAGCAAGGGTGTTCCGCCGTACTTGTTGATTCGAACAGCAGTTATTCCGCTTGAGGCAATGGAAAGATCAAATTCCTTGTTCTTGGCAGCTTCCAAGTAAGAGTCCGGATCATAGAACTGAACTTTGAGGGGACGTGGACTTACACTATTAGCAATCTTTTCAATCGTCCCGTTGAAATAGCGACCGGAGAAATGATTTCCGAAAGTGTTAACCACAGCTAGACGCACAGGCGGAAGGTTTTTATCAACCGCAGCTGCGTTTGAACTAGTGAGAACTAGCAATGAAAAAAATCCTGCGGCAAGCGCTACCGCCAGACTATTTTTCACCAATTTACCCCAACGATCCATCTGGTTAAACGTTATAGCTCCAACTTCATAAGCTAAAAGTATAAATTTGTTTTTGTATACCGATTTGTCTTAGCCTAAAAAATTGACTCCAAAACGGGATTAACAAGATAAACCTAAGCAAAAGGGAAAAGCAGCAGTGGCAGGGTAACTCAAACATTTGAAATGAGAAGCGACTCAGTGCAACCTTCGAGTATCCGAGGATTAGTGTATAAACAACCTACCGTCGGATCAAGGCCTTTGTGCAGTAATGCGGGTTTTAAATAAAAAAATCCACAATGTGACAAAACAAACTAAAAAACAACAGAAAACAATTTGCAACCTAAGCTCCCCTACCAAGAACTTTGATTTGATTGCTAGTGTTGCCTCGACAAAACAAAAATTCTAATGTTCAATCCTGAAAAAAGAGGGCAGAGTTCAAACTTCTCTGCCCCTTAAACTCGGAGAAAAAATTATCTTTTATGAATCTAGAAGTCTTTCTAGCTCTTTCTTGTCCTTAGCTAACTCGGGCCTTTCAGACAGCATAACCATCAGCTTCAACCTTGTTTTAGCAGCTGAGAATTCACCTCCCTTGACAGCCCCGTGATTCCGACTGTCAGTTACTGAACCCTGATAGGCATAAACTTGATAGGGACGCCCACCAGGGGTCCTCGTCGTTATTACGACAACAACCCCCTTGTCTGTAGCATCTTTAATTCCTTCTTCCAAAGACGAAGGAACATTGCCACGCCCGAATCCTTCAAGAACTATAGCTTTACACCCCTGTGCAACAGCAAAATCAATATACTCGCGTCCCACGCCTGTTTGCGCAGGAATTACATCAACTCTTGCTGTAAGCGCTTTAGGGGAGAAAGTGATCCTATCAATTGGCTGACGGCGGATAACCACCCGATCCACATCGCAGTATCCAATTGGTCCCCACCAAGGAGAGGCAAAAGTGGCTGGATTCGCAGAATGGGTTTTTCTCACCTGACCGGCTGCCTGTATGGTTTCATCATAAATTCTAATTTTATGTATCACAGTAAATTAAAAAAAATCATTTATTAA
>CANQMZ010000092.1 GCA_947625105.1 uncultured Parasutterella sp. | reverse complement strand
AGAAGGTTTCCTGAAACCTACTTAAATTGACAAACGAACGCTGAAGGATATTATCGTTGTGATTGGTAGGAAGAATAACTTCGTTAATTTTTTGGAAAAAAACTATGCCTTGCCAGCCAAATTGGATTGATATTTCGATGACAGTGGGCGATACAACTCCGACTTATCCGGGTGATACCGCATACCGTTTGAGATGGTTAAGCAAAGGGGCAATCATGACGTCCGAGATAACGGTGACGCCTCATGTAGGAACTCATATTGATGCTCCTTATCACTTTGCTTATCAAGGTGGCATAGCAGAAGCTTCTTTGGATATTTTTGCTGGTCCCTGTTTGGTTGTAGAGCCGAAATCTTTGATCGGGAAGATGGACTATTCGGATTTTAATTGGCCTCAAAGAATTCCGCCCCGAGTGATTTTTAAGGTGAAACATCGCGGTCAAGGATTGTCAGCTTCCCTTGTCAAAAAACTCATTGGATCAGGGGTAAGACTGATTGGAACTTCTTCTGATTCTGTTGACGCCTCCGAAGCTACCGAATTTCCTGCCCACCACACAGGACTATCTCACGGGCTTTATTTCTTGGAAAATCTCGTGTTGGACAATGTTCAGCCAGGTATATATGAGCTTATCGCTTTTCCGTTAAAACTTAATGGCACTGAGGCTTCGCCAGTTAGGGCATGTCTAAGAGAACTTTTGGAGCACTGAGTAATTTCACGGGATAGCCCCAGAGACGATTTACGACCGGCTGATAGGGAATGGGATCTCCCGTAATCATGAATAGCTCGGAACCTTTTCCTTCCCCTTTTAGTTTTGAACGAATTGATAGCTGATGTTTCAATTCACGAGCAACAGCGTCACTAGGATCAATCAAATGAACTGATTTACCAAGCTCTTGCCGGATTTGATTCATGAGAAATGGATAATGAGTGCATCCTAGAACTACTTCATGTAGATCGTCCCTTTTTAGCTTTTTACAGTACTTGGAAATCAGTTCCCTCGTATGCTTTGAATCCCAATCTCCCGATTCCACGCAATCCATCAGCCCTGGACATGCGACAGAAATGATATCAACGCTGTCTTTCCCGTATTTTTCAATCAAGTGTTTATATCGCTCACTCGTAATGGTTCGCGTGGTGGCTAGAACGCCAACGGCGCCTTTCTCTGTGGCAGCTACAGCCGGTTTTATTGCAGGTTCAATGCCAATGATCGGAATTTCGTAGTGCAACCGAATTTTATTGACTGCCGCAGCTGTTGCAGTATTACAGGCAACTACTATGGCTTTGGCTCCCTTTTCCAGCATGTAGTCGCAAATGGTAAAAACTCTTTCGGTGATGTAAGAGACGGTTTGATCTCCGTAGGGAGCGAAGTGGCAATCCCCAAAATAGAAAAGGTCTTCGGCAGGAAGCAGCCGACGAACGGCTTTCATTACGGAAAGACCGCCTAATCCGGAATCAAATATTCCTATCGGTTCATGAAGCATCAGAAACTTTTTCTCTACTTTTTAGATAACCGGGTAGCCAGTTGCTGCAAACCACACTGCCCACGACAAGAAAAGCGCCAATGAGAGCCATTGTAGTCAGTCTTTCACCAACCAGGAAGCCGACAATCCCGGCAAAAACAGGTTCTAAGGTGTAGATCAAAACCGCCCTGCTCGCAGGTACAAACTTTTGTCCCCAACTCATTGCGTACTGGTTAAACACGATCATGGCTGTCAGAATCGACAGGCATATGACAAGCGAGGGTGTCATGGTAAGGTGGGCCGCCTCGAAACTCGCACAATAGAACCAACTCCAGGCTGCGACACTGACTAGTTGGGTAAAGCAAAAGACCTTGGGCTCACAAAGTCCCGCAAAATGTCCCAATACGATGATTTCTAGGGCACAAGAAACCGCGCTAAGCACAGTAATCCACTCACCGAAGCTACCGTTAAAACTCAACTTTGTTGGGTCAATAATGAGTACCATTCCGCAAAAAGCAATAAAAATACCGCTACCGACGATCCAACCGGGCTTCTTTTTTAGAAGGATAAATTGTAAAAGCGGCACAAAGGGAACATACAACGCAGTAAGAAATGCTGAAATTGAGCTTTGTATGGTCTGCAAACCGACGGTCTGCAGGAAATAACCAAAAAAGATAAACGTACCCGTAGCAAATCCCGCAATGATGTCTTTGGATCGGATTGTGAGAAGTTGTCCTCTGAGGATTAATGCCATGATTAAACTGCCGAACGTGAATCTAACGGCAACCAAAAGCCCCGGCGAGATATCTTGCAGGCTCAGCGATAAAAGGTAAAAAGAGGTTCCCCAAAGCGCGCTGACTATGACAAGAATCCACTCAGGAGCTATTAGGAAATTTGGTTTGGTCATGGTTTGCGAGGAGTCCTTCTTGGTGGTTGCTCCCTTCTACTCGGGATCGAGGATTCCTGATTAAAACTCTCATCATCTCGTAAGTAGCGCCATTGCCCCAAGGGCAAATTACCTAAAGAGATAGAACCGATCCGAACCCTTTTTAATGCTAAAACTTCTAATCCCACAAGTTCGCACATCCTTCGGATTTGACGTTTTTTTCCTTCTTGAAGAATAAATCTTAGTTGGTCGGCATTAATCCATTCTACTTTGGCTCTCTTAAGGGGCTTGTCATCAAGTGTGAGGCCGTAATTCAATAACGCGAGCTTGGCTTTTGGGAAATGAGTATTGGGCTTACCGTTTGTTTGACGAACTCTAACCAAATATTCCTTTTCGATTTTTTCTTTGTCGCCAATCAGTGTTTTGGCAATTCTGCCGTCCTGAGTGAGGACGAGCAAGCCCGTAGAGTTGATATCCAACCTTCCGGCAGGAACCAAACTCTTAAGTTGTGAAAGATCGAATCTGCGATGTACCGAGTCCATCTTCCACCTGTTTTCGGCCGTGATAAGAACTTTTGCCGGTTCATGACCGTCCTCAGCCTGTCCTGATACAAAACCTAAAGGCTTATTTAAGAGAATCGTAACCTGTCGGCTTTGAAAGCACTTTGCTTTTTGGTCAACAGTGATTTTTTGGCGCAAGGAGACTTTTGAACCAAGTTCTTTGACAACTTGTCCATCGACTTTCACCCAGCCTCTAGCAATCCAATCGTCAGCAAGTCTGCGTGAGCACAGTCCAAGCTCACTCATGCGTTTAGAAAGGCGGATTAAATCTGAGTTTTCTGGCAATTGAACACCTACAGTTTTTTAGGGGCTGCAGCCCTCGCAAGTCTATCTAAGACACCAGCAGATTTATCCGAGTATTCAGGCGGCACCACCAAAATAACCTCAGCACCAGTCTTATCGAGTTGGTGTAACCAATCGTAGAGATTTACCTGAAGGTCGTTTGTATCCTCATAGACAAAAGCTTTCTCGGAAATAGGGCTGAATCTCCTACCGAGCTTACCGGGTGCGATAAGGGCAAAGGATTTAAAGTGTCTGGCTAAAAATTGTGCCTTTCCGGCTAGATCTTCTGCTTTGACAAGTTCTAATGGGTGATTAGGGGCATAGTGACTTTTCAAGGTGCCTGGAACCCTGGGAGACAGGTTATTGATTCCATGCAAGACAGGCTCCCCAATCACCTGCGAAATCATGTCACCGGTAACAGCTCCCTCTCTTAATAGCCGTGGAGGATTACAAGTCAAATCCAGAATAGAGGATTCAATGCCAACATCACAAGGTCCGCCGTCAATAATCATATCAACAGAGCCTTCCGGTTTAAGTCCTAGATCTTCCTTGACGTGTTGGGCTAAAGAGGGGCTGATCTTTCCAAACGAGTTAGCGCTTGGTGCGGCCAAACCCCGCGAGCGCCCGTTATCAAAAGCCTTGAGTAGCTCATGGGTAATCGGATGGGCGGGGCAGCGCAAAGCCACGGTATCCTGACCGCCTGTCACAAAATCTTTGGCTCTTTTACTTCTTTTTAGAACAATCGTTAAAGGACCCGGCCAAAAAGCGTTGGTGAGTTTTATCGCGCTTTCCGGTACTTCTCGCGCCCAGTCGGTCAGGCAAAGGGCATCAGCAACATGGACAATTAGAGGATGGTTGGTTGGCCTTTTCTTTGCTGCATAAATTTTGGCGACTGCCTCGGGATTTTCCGCATCTGCAGCCAACCCATAGACGGTTTCCGTGGGAATGGCGACTAACCCGCCGTTTTCAAGGATTTTTACTGCCTCTTGAATGGTTTTATCCATGGAAAGTTTCCTCCTCCTATTGAGGGATTTTTAATCCAAGGATTTGCGCCGCCATTTGGGCCTTAAAAAGAGCCTCATCAGCGGTTTCCGCAATACAGGTCAAATGTCCCATCTTGCGCGCATGGCGTGGTTCCTTTTTTCCGTAGAGATGCAATTTCAGTCCTGGAATGTCTAGCAATTTATTCCACTCCGGTTCCCTGATCTGCTCATTCTCATCAAACCACAGGTCACCAAGCAGATTAAGCATGACGGAGCAGCGAACCTGTTCCACAGAGCCTAAGGGTAAATTGGCCATGGTTCGGACTTGTTGCTCATATTGGCTGCTTACGCAAGCGTCAATAGTCGCATGGCCAGAATTGTGAGGCCTAGGAGCGAGTTCGTTTACAACAAGGCGACCATCGGCAAGGACAAATAATTCAGTGCAAAGAACGCCGACGTAATCAAGCTTTTCGATAATCCGGGCGGCTATCTGTCTTGCTTGCTCAGCTGTTTTATCGTCAATACGTGCAGGCATGATTGAAACAGCCAAAATTCCTCGTTCGTGCTGATTCTCGGATACCGGGAATACGGCTACTTCGCCGAGTCTGTTTCTAGCTGCTATGACGGAAACTTCTTTTGCAAGAGGCAGCCGTTTCTCGAGAACGCAGCGCACTTTATTTAATTTGAGAAAGGCTTCAACCAGCTCTCTGCGGTCATTGACTGTGATTTGTCCTTTGCCATCATAACCGAGCCGGGCGGTCTTAAGAATAGCCGGGAAATAGGGAGCGGTCGCTTTGTTGCAATCTTCTTCGCTTTCAATCAGAAGGTGCGGCGCAACGGGAGCTTCCGTAGAGGCCACGAAAGATTTCTCATCAAATCGATCTTGAGTGATCGCTACGGCATTGGCATTAGGACAGGTGAGAATCCCCTTGCTGGCAAGAAATCTCAAGGATGAAGCAGGGACATTTTCAAATTCGGTCGTCACCGTTTGACATAGTGAAGCCAATTCTGAGAGTGCTGTTTCATCAGTATAGGGATGAGCCAAGTGTTTTGCGCTGACTATGGCGGCAGGGGCATTTTGATCCGGCTCCAAGACGCAAACTTTATAGCCCATGGTAGAGGCTGCTTGGGCGAACATCTTGCCAAGTTGTCCACCGCCCAACAGTCCAAGCCAGTTTCCCGGCAGAATCGGTTTGTCATTCATTACTTTTAATCCGGTAAAACCATGTTACGGGCCTTTTGATTTTGGGCCGCCCTGAACTCAGCAAGTTTTCTAGCCAATCCTTCGTTGGTGGTACCGAGAATTTGAACGGCATAAAGTGCAGCATTGGCTGCTCCTGCCTCTCCGATAGCAAAGGTCGCTACCGGAACGCCTTTAGGCATTTGCACAATTGAGTAAAGAGAGTCCTGGCCCTTGAGGTAGCGGCTAGGGACTGGAACCCCACAAACCGGAAGTGTGGTTTTGGCAGCCAACATTCCAGGTAGATGAGCGGCACCTCCAGCTCCGGCAATAATGACGCGAATACCTCTGTCGCGGGCGGTCTTTGCGTATTCAAACATTTCATCAGGCATCCTGTGGGCCGAAACTACTTTGGCTTCGTACGGAACCGCAAACGACTTGAGCATTTCGGCGGCGTTTTTCATAACATCCCAGTCGGAATTTGATCCCATCAATATGCCGACAATCGGAGCAGGGCTGCTCATAACTATCTCCCTAAAAATCTAGTGTTGTGTTCAAGTTAATACAAACGCGCTCCTCAAGGAGCGCGCTCTATCGGTTAAGACTTACTCAACTCCCTTGCCAGTCAGACGGATAAGAGCTTCTTCATATTTTTCACTTGTCTTATCCAAAACATCCTGCGGAATCTTGGGTGCCGGAGCCTTCTTGTTCCATGGCTGAGTTTCAAGCCAATCGCGAACGAATTGCTTATCAAAGCTTGGCTCTGACTGGCCAACCTTGTACTGGTCGGCTGGCCAAAATCTTGAGCTATCCGGAGTAAGAATTTCATCCATCAAAATGACGGTCCCGTTCTCGTCAAGTCCAAACTCAAATTTTGTGTCGGAAATGATGATGCCCTTGGTGGCAGCATAATCGGCCGCTTTCTTGTAAAGAGCCAGTGTGTAGTCTCGGATCTTGTGAGCAATGTCGTCACCAACCAATTTGCAGACTTGTTCAAAAGTGACATTCTCGTCATGATGGCCGGCTTCAGCCTTAGCTGCCGGAGTGAAGATGGGTTCTGGCAGTTTCTGGCTTTGTTTCAATCCAGCTGGTAGCTTGATTCCGCAAACTGTCCCATTTTCCTGATATTCCTTCCATCCGCTCCCCGCTAAGTAACCGCGGGCAACACATTCAACCAAGATCGGTTTTAAACGTTTGGCCACGACGGCACGTCCCTTGACCTGATCAACTTCATCGGGTGCAACCACCGTGGTGGGATCAATGCCGGTGAGGTGATTGGGAACGATTCCGTCAAGTTGTTTGAACCAAAAATCGGTTAGCGCTGTCAGAATTTTTCCTTTCTTAGGGATCGGGTCTCCCAAGATGACATCAAAGGCAGAGATGCGGTCTGTGGCGATAATTAGAAGTTTATCGTCACCCACTGCATAGCTGTCACGAACTTTCCCGCGATAAACGAGGGGCAGGGACTTAATGTTGGTGGTCACAATTTCAGTCATGTTTTCTCCGAACGGTTGGGCACTTACTTAGAACAAAATCAGTTTCTAAAGGCAATTAGGAACCGGTAACTTTCCCATTTTAATTTTTTATCTGCCATTGGAAAACGAATTGAGATAACGACTAACTAGAGAATTTATGCCGACCATAAAAACGCACTGACACCGATAGGTGCCAGTGTTGAACGAAACGATGTTCTTTCGTTGGGAAAGACCGTTAAGGTTTTACAAAAATGTTTTTTGCTACCAAGTCATAAAAGGTTTTGAGTGAAGAAAGTTTTTTGTTTGTTTCAGCGGCAGTTTTTTCGTTAGTGTGTTCGACCTCGGTGCAAAGTAAAAAGGCTTTGTCCTCTATGGGAATGCCATAGTAGTACATGGCATTATCGTTGGCGTTCAAAGCGTCGTAGGTGATTCTGACGATATTTGTGCCAGGCAGAGTTTCATACTTTGCAGTGGGTCTGCCTTTTTGGAGTCCAGCTAGGATGCTGTCAACAGTGGTTCCATTTGGGGTCTCAATGAGGTTGACGACTTCGCTGCCACTACCCCCTTCACTTCTCCAGCTGATGAGTGTTTCATTACCCATGGACATGTTCTGTGAAATTGCCCATGACAAAGGGAGCGTAATTTCTAATGGATGATTTAGATGTTTGACCTGTACAGGAAAGAGTTTTCTGTAGCCTTCGTTCCACTCGTCCAATGGGTTTGGATAACGAACAGAGAGTAAATAGGGAACTAGCGGATCAATGACACTATCTTCAACTCCTGACTTGAAATCCTTCAACCATTTCTCTGCCTTGTCCACTCTTTCTTGCGAGAAAGTTTTATTGAACCAGGCTGTAATTGCTTCAGTCGATTCTGTGCCTTTTGATTTGGCTTCACTAAGTTGCCTGTCAAATTGATCCTTAATGACAGGCCATTGATCTTTTAATTGTTGAGCATATTTCTTAGCCTCTTCAGAAAGTTGCGGTGCTTTCTGTTCCCAATCTTTGACCGTCTGTGTTGCCTTGTCCATCCAACGATCCAAGGTGCTTTGAGAAGGTGGTTGGACGAGGTTATCGGTCGGAGCTGTGGATTGAGTACCCTGTTGAGCAACCGAAAGGCTGCTCGCAAGGAGGCAAGCTAGAACAAAAGCGGTTTTCTTCATCGTTTATTCCTAATTGAAAGTTGCCGCTAATGATACAAAGAGCATAAGAACTAGCGATCCTCACATGCTCCAAATGAGCCGATTATTTCGAGAGGTTAGATTAACCGAAAGCAGCTTTGTAAATGGTGCGAGAAGCCTTCTGTGGGTCATCGCTACCGCATATCGCAGAAACGACCGCTACGCCATTTGCTCCGGCTGAGATACAAGAGGAGGCATTGGTCGCATTTATGCCGCCGATCGCGACAACCGGTAGAGTAGCTTTCCGCACAATGCTGCCGAGTCCGTCAGTTCCGATAGCCAATCCAGCGTCTTTTTTTGTTTTGGTTGAGAACACAGGTCCAACACCTAAATAATCAACTGCGTCGGTGACAGAATTGAGTTCCAAAAGACTGCCTACGGAAAGACCGATGATAGCGTCAGGTCCAAGGATATCCCGGGCTTCGTTCGGTGGAAGGTCCTCCTGGCCCACATGAACTCCGTCAGCTTTGGCTATCAGAGTTATATCAACATGATCATCAATTAGTAACGGCACGCCTGTACCAACCAAGGCTTGTTTCAAAAGCAAGGCGGCCTCCAACTGTTTTTTCTTTTTCCACTCGGGAGCACGTAGCTGCACAAGCGTACATCCACCTTTTACGGCCTCTAATGTCACTCGAACCATGTCTTGGGGAGAGGGGCAAAGATTGGCGTCTAGAACTAGATATAGGCTCAGGTCGAAATTTTTCATTTTTACTGCCAGTGGTTAGGTT
>CANQMZ010000091.1 GCA_947625105.1 uncultured Parasutterella sp. | reverse complement strand
TGGGAGTCTTTCTCAAAATTCAAAAAAGCTTGCGCAAGCTCGTCACACATTTTTTCGTCCAAAGTGTTTCTTTTCTCCGGGCGGTTGATTGTGATTTGAGCAATTTTTCCTTGAAGGTCTGTCAAAATCGGCATCGCTATTTTCCTTTTTTGCTTTTATCCAATTCGAGGATAAAAAGATTGATGTCCTCATCTTTGTCGTCTGTTTGGCTGGAGTAGCCCCGCTTTTTCATCATGGCGCTCATCGCTCCGTTGTCCTTTAGGACATAACCAATTAGTCTTTCGAGACCTCTTTTTCTCGCTTCCGTTTCTAGAGATGTCATTAAAATCGAAGACAAACCTTTTTTCTGCCAATCATCTCTGACGGAGATACCAAACTCGGCGTCCTTTTGGTTGGGCAAAATAGAGAATTGGGCTTCAGCAATCACTTCGTTTTTATCCTCATTCTCATCGATCAAAAAGACCGAAAAGGATCGATCGGGATCGGAAGTTATGGCACTAAGAACGATTGGTTCCGGCGAAGGAGTCGGACTGTGGAATCGGAGATGTTTCGTGTTGTCCGAAAGACCCTCCAAATATTCCATGAAAGCAGGGGCATCTTCACTCTGAGCCACTTTAAGAGTCAATCGACCGTAATCGCCTTCTACAGCTTTCGAGTTTGGAAGTCGAGTCGCAAAGATCAGATGCTCAGCGTTTTCCGAGGAATCGAGCGGTTCGTTACTGATAACCGCAAATGAATCCAAAACGATGACGTCTTTTTGTCCGCAAAGTAAAGGATCGATTTCCAAAGAATGGAGAGCGGGAATTTGAACGGCTAAGTCCGACAGGCGCAGCAGATCAATGATGATCGCTTTTTTATTGGCTTCGGGTAGCCCCTTGTAGTTGCCTAGGAAGGTCTTGAATGGCTTAGTCTCAAGCATCGCTCTCGCCTTACTTTCTGTTAGCGGAGCAAAGTCAAAAATGGTTTCTCCAAAAAGTTTGCCATACATACCTCCGATGCTGAGGTAGATGATCGGACCGAAATCCCTTGTCCGTTTGATTCCGATGCGCAATTCCCTTTTGTTATTGATTTCCAAGGTTTTCTGCAAGTACACGGTAAACTTGGTTTTGTCCAACAGAAGGTTATCGGCTCTTTCCTTCATGTCTTTCCATGCGGTTCTAAGCTCTCGTTCGTTGCGAATACCAAGGATTACGCCGCCATTGTCACTTTTTGAAAGGACTCCGTCGGCTCTAATCTTCATTGCCACCGGATAGCCAAGACTTTTAACTGCTTCAATAGCCTCTCCGATGGAACCGGCGTATATCCCCATGGTTGTCTCAAAACCAATGCTGGCCAAAAGCCTTTTTGCTTCTTCTTCGTAAAGAAGGTGACGCTTGGCTTTGAGGGCTTTCTGAATGATTTTTCTTGCGCCGGAAAAATCTTCACTGACTGTGAGTCTGTCGTCTTTTGGAATTTGTAGAGTTTGTAGACGATGGGATAAAAAATTTTCAGCGAGATAGACTGTGTGGCTCACATCTTCCAAGTCATTGATCGCCGGGACCCCGTTATCTCGCATCATTTGTGTGGCTGCCTTAACAGATTCGCCACCCATCCAACTGGTAATGACCAATTTATCGCTTTGTTGGATTACCGGAAGTATTGCCTTGGCAATCTCAATCTCGGGAATGACAGGGTTTACGGAAACTGCCAGTAAAACCCCAGAGCATTCAGGAAGAGACAACAAAAACTCCAATAAAGAAGCCACCTCTTTCGGGGGCATATTCAACCCAACGTTTATGGGGTTGGCATATGGATAAAGGATGTGGAATTTTTGATTGAGAACATCCGCGATATTACTGTCAGGATGAGCAAGGGTAAGCCCATTGTTGAACGCATGGTCAGCGAGCAAGGAATCAAGTCCTTTACTGTTAACGATGCCGTAGAACGCTCCCTGTTGCAGGTCTCTTCTAAAGGCAAAAAGTTGAATGGCGTAATAAAGCTCAGTCAAAGAATTGACTAAGAGAGCACCGGATCTTATCAGGGCCTTCTCCATCACGCCTTCTTCGTCCTCTTTGGCACCACTATTGTTGATAATGATGTCAGAGGAGGCGGGAGTCCTTCCGCCTTTGAGGACAATCACCGGCTTGTGCCTTGAAGCTAACCGAATGGCTGACAAAAGTCGTCTCGGCTCGGTAAAAGATTCGAGATAAAGAACAATGCATTTGGTCTCGTTGTCGGTGGCAAGCAAGTCGACAAAATCAGACGGGGTCAAGGACCTTTCCATACCTGGATCAACGATATAGGAAAAACCGCATCTGCTGGAAGTGACAAAATCAATCATGCTGCAGATTAGTCCCGGAGATTGGCTCACTAATCCAATGTCTCCGCTCGGGGGCATTTTAGGCAGGAAAGAAGCGTTGATTCCCTCGGAAGATCGAACAAAACCCAAAGACTGAGGTCCTAGGACTTTAATGCCATCCTCAATGCACTGGTCTATGAGGTCAAAAATCTTTGGCGTTAACTCAGTTCTGGGAAATCCACCGCATAGCAGTAAATTGGGGATTTTCTTCTGAATGCAATTTTGAAGAATCTTCTCGTATGAAGAAGGCGGGGAGACAACAATAGCTAGATCGATATTCGATCTGATGGATGTCAAAGAAGAATAACACTTAGTTTCTCCGACGGTTTTGTATTTTGGATTAACAGCAAATAGCTTCGCCTTGTTGTTTGGGTTGTTCAGATTATTCCAAAGCAGGGTGCCGAAGCTGCCTTTTTTCTCACTGGCACCAATCAAAGCAATACTGCTCGGGTTAAGGAGATCACGCAAATAATGAGAGAAGTCCATTTCTTGACCTAAAAGACGAGAAAATTTTAGCCGTAAGTCTAATGCAGCTTAACTATGAAAGAGCCAAAGAATACTCAAACAGCGCCACTTTCAATAAAATCTAGCCCATAACCGTTAGTAGGAATCAGAAATATGGACATCAAGGGCAAACATTATTGTTCGATTTGGCTCAACGACAATGAAAGGACAGTAGGAGTTTTGGATCAGAAGCTGCTCCCACACAAAATAAAAAAACTTACCTTGAAGACATGGAAAGAAGTGGTCTCTGCGATATCAGACATGACCGTCAGAGGAGCTCCCCTCATTGGGGTGGCAGGCGCTTGTGGACTGGCTTTAGCAACGAACGAAGAAGTAGGACGTAAATATCTCATCGGTGTCGCAGAAAAGCTTTGCGAAACGCGCCCAACCGCCATCAATTTACGTTGGGCGGTTAACAGAGAGTTAGAGGCCATTTTGGAAGTTTCAAAAAATAAACGCAAGAAAGTTGCTTGGAAGGAGGCGCGAAATATTCTCCGTTCAGAGCTACTGATGAGCGGAAATATCGGAAAGCAGGCAGCAAAAATTATCTTTTCTTTGTATGAGGAGTTGGGCCGGTCTGTCGGAATTTTGACTCACTGCAATGCGGGATGGCTTGCAACCGTCGATTGGGGAACCGCAACAGCCGGCATTTATGTCGCCTATAACCAGGGTGTGCCGGTGCATGTTTATGCTGATGAGACCAGACCGAGACTTCAGGGTGCCATGACTGCATGGGAATTATCTTCTCACGGAGTTCCCGTGGAACTGATCGCCGATAACGCCGCAGGATTTTTAATGAAAAACGGTTTGGTCGATATGGTGATCGTGGGGGCAGATCGTATCGCTTCAAACGGGGATACTGCCAATAAGATTGGGACTTATATGAAAGCATTGGCGGCAAAAGATAACGGGATACCGTTTTATGTTGCAGCTCCTAGCTCAACGTTTGATTGGAATTTAGAAAAAGGAGAGTTGATCCCCATTGAAGAGCGGGATGGAGTCGAGGTCCGTCAAGTAAAAGGCTTAACGGATTCCGGTCAAATGGAAACTGTCTGGATTACCGAGCCTGGCCAACTTGTTAGAAATCCCGCTTTTGACGTGACTCCTTCGAAGTTGATCACCGCGTTTATTACGGATAAGGGAATCTTTGCTCCGGAGGAAATTTATAAGCTCAAGGAGTTGAGCGATGACTGAGGAACTAAAAAATAGCGATAACCAGTGGCTAAGAAAACAAATTGTCGAAATATCTAGACGGCTCAGTGCGGAAGGTTTCAATATCAACAGTAGTGGCAATGTTTCGGTTAGGGCGCAGAGGGGGCAGAAAGAAGGATTTTTAGTGACTCCTAGCGGAGTGGACTATGAGACAATGAGACCATCGGATTTGGTTTTTGTTGAATTGAAAAAAGATGCAGCCGTATTTTGGGGAAAGCTAAAACCCTCCTCAGAGTGGCAATTGCACGAGCATATCTACCGAAAAAGACCAGATGTCGGTTCCGTGGTTCACACTCATTCCTGCTATGCGACTGCTTTGTCATGCATGGAGGAGGCTATTCCTCCTTTTCACTACATGATTGCTTTGTCAAACGCGGCGAAGATCAATTGCGCCAAATATGCGACGTTTGGCTCAGTTGAATTGGCTCAGCATGCCGTTGACGCATTGGGGGAACAGTCACTTGCTTGCCTTTTGAGCCATCACGGAGTGATTGCCTGCGGAAAAGACTTGCAGAAGGCTTTTGCTTTAGCTAGAGAAGTTGAAAATTTATCTCATATGTGGTTGTTGATTAGGAATTCCTCCGGATCTTGCGAAATGATCAAATCCACGGAAATGGATAAAATCTTAGAAAAATTCAAGCACTATGGACAAACAGGAACAAATGTTAAATAAAACAGAGGCCCGCTGGAAAAGAGCTGATGGCAGCGCATTGGCTTGTACTGAAAAAATCAAAGTGCTGAACGAAAACTTTGACGAAATTAGAGAGCACTTGAAGGACGCTCTCGATGATGCTGTCTTGATGGGGTGTTCCGAGACCTCTTTCAAGAAAATATACTTAGAGATGATTTCGGAATTGCATTCCGAATATCCAGAGCAAATTGAACAGAAAAAGGATGGAAGTTGATTGATATGAAAAACTTGCTGAAAGTTGCGCTAATGGCTGTCGTTACGGTCACTTTATTCGGTTGTGCCCATCCGGATTTCATCAAACTCAATGATTCCTATTCGTACGTAATTGAAGAGCTGGGGCAGCCCGATTCTGTTACCAAGCTGCCCGATGGAAAAACGCGAATCGTCTATTCCATGCAGCCGATGGGTCAGGCTTGCTACGTGATGATTTTTGACACCAACGGCAAGCTTGTCTTTAAAGACAATATTCTTCAAGAAAAGTACTACAGGGAACTGGTTAAACCCGGTAAACAAACTAGTCAGGACATCTTGGTTTTGTTTGGGAAACCGTGTGAGACATGGACTTACGATAATTTAGGAGAACATACCTTCATGTACCGCTATTTGGATTCTGTCATGTATCCAATGGCGTTTTGGGTTGATTTTGACAATAAGACAGACAAGGTTCTGCGTTATGTGATCAGTATTGATCCATGGTCTCAGAGAGATTCTGATACCGACAGGGATTAGTAAGAAATAGCAGATAAGGCAAACCCCTCTTGGGCGTGAGCGCAAGAGGGGTTTGTTCAAGTTAAAAGTTAGTTGTCGCGGTGTTCGTGTTTATGTTCGTTTCTCAAACGAATGTGAAGTTCGCGCAACTGCTTCTCATCGACCTCAGAGGGAGCCTGCGTCAACAAGCACTGTGCTCTTTGAGTCTTCGGGAAGGCAATGACATCACGAATGGATTCGGCTCCGGTCATCATGGTGCACAAGCGATCCAATCCGAAAGCGATACCGCCATGGGGAGGAGCACCGTATTGCAACACATCAAGCAAGAAGCCAAACTTCTGACGGGCTTCTTCCGGTCCGATCTTCAGGGCAGAGAAGACTTTACTCTGGACATCGGCTTTGTGGATACGGATTGATCCACCGCCGACTTCCCAACCGTTCAGGACCATGTCGTAAGCTTTGGCAAAGCAATTTTCCGGATCGGTTTCGAGTTTGTCCTCGTCGCCATCTTTCGGGCTGGTGAAAGGATGGTGGCAGGCAACCCATCTTTCCTCTTCTTCGTCGTATTCAAACATCGGGAAGTCAATAACCCAAAGGGCTTTCCATCCCTCTTCAAAAAGACCATGGGTTTTTCCGAATTCGCTGTGGCCGACTTTAAGCCTCAGTGCTCCGAGGGAGTCAAAGACAATCTTCTTGCGATCAGCGCCGAAGAAGATCAAATCGCCATCTTTGGCACCGGTTCTTTCGATAATGGCCTTAAGCACATCATCTGGCAAGTTCTTGACAATCGGGCTTTGCAAGCCATTGCGACCGGCTTTAACGTCGTTGACTTTGATGTAGGCCAAGCCTTTGGCTCCATAGATCTTGACGTATTCGCCATAACTGTCGATTTCGCTGCGAGGAATCTTGGCGCCTTGCGGTACACACAGGGCCATCACGCGACCGTCCGCCAATTCAGTAGCTGACTTGAAGACCTTGAAATCAACATTTTTCATGAGGTCAGTGAGCTCTGTGAGCTTCAGTTTGACCCGAAGATCAGGCTTGTCTGAGCCATAGGTGTTCATCGCGTCGGTATAGAGCATGACCGGGAAAGGATTTGGCAAATCCACACCGATGGTTTCCTTGAACACATAACGGGCTAGATTTTCCATGATTTCTCTGATTTCGACTTCGTTTAGGAAGCTGGTCTCAATATCAACCTGAGTGAATTCAGGTTGTCTGTCGGCTCTCAAGTCCTCATCGCGGAAACACTTGACGATCTGATAGTAGCGGTCGAAACCGGCACACATCAACATCTGCTTAAAGAGCTGTGGCGACTGAGGCAAAGCGTAGAAATGACCATCGTGGACTCTGGACGGAACCAAGTAGTCACGTGCCCCCTCAGGGGTGCTGCGAGTGAGCATCGGAGTCTCAATATCAATGAAGCCCATCTTGTCGAGGAAGCGGCGGAAATTCATCGCAGCCTTGTAGCGCAACTTCATGTTCTTTTGCATCTGAAGTCTGCGAAGGTCTAAAACGCGGTAAGTAAGACGGGTTGTTTCAGACAGATTCTCGTCATCTAGTTGGAAAGGTGGAGGAACGGATGGATTAAGAATCTTGAGTTCCTGTGCCAAAACTTCGATGCCGCCGGAAATCAGATTCTCATTGCGAGTGCCTTCCGGACGGGCTCTGACGAGTCCTTTGACCTCGAGGACGTACTCGTTTCTAGCCTTGTCAGCAGTTTCAAAAACGTCTTTTCTGTCAGGGTCGCAGACGACCTGAACAAGACCTTCCCTGTCGCGAAGGTCAATAAAGATAACACCGCCGTGGTCACGGCGACGGTGAACCCAACCATAAAGTGTGACGGTCTTTCCGAGATATTTCTCGTCAATCAGACCAGCATAATCAGTACGCATTAAAAACTCCGCTGTTACTAAATTAATACGCATTTCAAAATGACAATCTTTAAATTCTAGCCAAATGCAAAGCTATTTACCAATAGTTCGGAAACACAATTAAACAATAAGTTTGATTAACTCCTTGTTTACTTTAACGAAACCCTTAAAGTTTCATAGCTCATGTTGGAATAAATCAGAAAAAGTGTCCAAAACTCATGGATATAATCGCTCCATGTCTATTGTTTTGGCCCTTTGTCACAAAGAGGTTTGTATGAGAGCACGGTCAATGAAAGTCATAGACCTAGCCGTTCAGGTCGTGACGACAATACCTACGGGGACTTCCCTTTTGGACGGTGCAAAGAAAATGCGTAAGGAGCATGTCGGCAGCCTGGTGGTTTTGGATAAAGACGATCGACCAATCGGAATGGTCACAGACAGAGACATTACGATCGAGGTGGTGGCTTTGGAAAAAGATATCAAGGCGCTCACTGTTGACGATGTGATGTCCTCACCGATATGCACTGCGGAGGCCGAAGAGTCCGTCGTCGATGCACTGGCTCGTATGAGAGAGCAAGGTTTCCGTCGGTTGCCAGTTGTTGACCACGATGGCAAACTGCTTGGGATCGTTACCGCCTCCAACATTGTCGAAGAAATTACCATGATGTTGGATAGCGTCGTTCGGGCTGTGAAATCGTCCAAAACGCGTGAAACTGCGCTTAGGTCATAGAGGAGGATTTTTATGAAGATTACTTCACCAGAATTTGTAACGGGTGGCTTCATGCCAAGGATTTATACGCAACAGGGTGAGAACGTCTCTCCCCCGCTCATCATTGAGGACGTACCTGAAGTGGCCAAGTCCTTGGTCTTGGTTTGTCTTGATCCAGATGCTCCTGACCCGGAACATCCACAAAGAACTTTTACTCATTGGATTGCATACAACCTTCCTATTCAAGTAAAAGAACTTCCAAAAGCGGTCAAAATTTCTTCCCTTTCTCCGATTAGCGCAGAAGGGTACAACGATCAAAACAAAATTGGCTATGTTGGTCCAAGACCACCGATTGGAGCGCATCGCTACTTTTTTAAGCTGTACGCTTTGGATACAACGTTGAAATTTAACGAACCGCCAAAGATTAAAGAATTCTTAGACGCAATTGACGGTCATGTCATCTCGTCAGCCGAAACGATGGGGCTATATAAGCTTCAATAACTTTTAAAGAATAAAAAAACTTCCCGAGTGCTTGGCACCGGGAAGTTTTTCTGTCAGAGATTATTTGTCTTTCTTGCTATCTTTTTCCTTACCTTTGTGGTCACCTTTTGGACCGATCTTGGGGTGGATCTCGGTAATCTGGCTACCTAACTGAAGAAGGATATCGCTGTGTTCCCCCTTCTCATAGACGGTGTTGGC
>CANQMZ010000090.1 GCA_947625105.1 uncultured Parasutterella sp. | reverse complement strand
CCCTACGTTCGGGCGTGGTTCCATGACTAGTCACTGGTGTGATTTCCAAAATGCGGATGTTGTTTTAACCATCGGTTCAAATAACGTTGAAAACCATCCTTTGTCTTCTCGTTGGGTCCATCGTGCGGTCGACCGCGGAGCCAAATGGATCGTAGTTGACCCACGTTTTACGAGAACAGCTTCTCAGGCCGATATTTACGCGCCTATACGACCGGGTACTGATATTGCATTCTTCGGCGGAATGATTCATTACATTCTGTCCAATAAACTCTATCAAAGCGAGTATGTTCTTAACTATACGAACGCTACTTACCTCGTTGATCCGAAATACGGATTTGATGTTGCTACCGGTTTATTCTCCGGTTGGCAGGAAAAGGAGCAGGGGTATTCCAACAAAACGTGGATGTACCAGACTGAAAAAACCGTACCATGGGATACGGCAGAAGGCTCGCCGACTTCCTGGGTTAACGATCCCGGAGTTCCCAAATTCAATTATCCCGCTTTGAAAGTTCCCAAAAAAGATCCGACACTGTCTGATCCTCAGTGTGTACTTAACTTGCTCGAGAAGCATTATGGACGTTATACGCTAGATAAAGTCAGCGAAATAACCGGTACTGACAAGACACTTTTGGAGAAAGTCTACAAAGAATATGCGATGTCCGGAAAGCCCGAGCTTAGCGGTACCATTCTTTACGCTCTAGGTCAGACGCAACACTCCTACGGTAGCCAAAATTGCAGGGCGATGTGCATCATCCAGTTACTGCTTGGGAATGTTGGCGTGGCCGGTGGCGGTATTAATGCTTTAAGAGGTGAGCCCAATGTTCAGGGTTCAACCGACATTGGCGCGACCATGGACTTTACCCCAGGCTATTGCGCATGGCCGATTCAGCAGAAGCATCCCAACCTAAGTGCCTATCTCGCAGCCGAGACCTATCCATCGGGTTACTATACCAATAAGCCGAAGTTTGTAGTCTCTATGCTCAAGGAATGGTACGGAGAAAATGCGACACCGGAAAACGATTTTTGCTACGACCTGTGGCCAAAACGCTCCTTGAAACATAATGACTCAACGATTCCTACTTTCCACTACATGAATGCCGGACAATTAAAAGGCTATTTGGTGTGGGGGATGAACCCGGCTCACTCAGAACCCAATACGAAGTTTGTTCGTGAAGTAATGAGCAAACTTGATTGGTTGATTGTCGCCGATTGGTTCGAAACAGAGACGGCTTCTTTTTGGAAAGCACCCGGTATGGATCCTTCCAAAGTAATGACAACGGTCTATATGTTGCCTGCCGCACTCATCTACGAAAAGGAAGGCTCGCTAAATAACTCCGGACGTTGGATGCAGTGGCGCCAAAAAGCCGTTGAACCGATGGGGCAATGCAAGAGTGACTTTGAGATACTCACGAGGCTTTTCCATCGGATTGCCCAACTCTATAAAAACGAAGGAGGAGTCAATCCTGAGCAGGTCACTAAGGTCAATTGGAATTACAGGAATCCGGATGGTGAACTTGACGTGAAAGCCGTCTGCCATGCGCTCAACGGTTATGACACTAAGAGCGGTAAGCTTCTTCAAAGTTTCAGCCAACTTAAGGCGGATGGATCCACTGCGTGCGGTTGTTGGATTTTTGGAGGCTACTACAACAATGAAGTGGCCAAGTGGCAGCCCATGGAGCAGCCGATGGCGAGACGTTCCTTGTATGATCCATCAGGCTTGGGGCTGTACAGTGAATTCTCATTTGCGTGGCCTGCCAACCGCCGGGTGCTTTATAACAGGGCATCTGCCAACATGAAAGGAGTTCCTTGGAATCCGAAGAAAATGCTGGTTTCCTGGGTCAAAGACAAATGGGTTAACAATGATGTTCCGGACTTTGTAGCTACAGAAGTTGTTGACGGACAGGTAAAACAGGTTCCGCCAAACAACAAGGCGTTCATGATGACTTGGGAACAAGAGTCAAGACTCTTTGCTTATCCCATGAAAGACGGTCCACTACCCGAACATTACGAGCCGTATGAATCTCCAACGAAAAACGCGCTTAACGGGCGCCAAGATTCTCCGATGGTTCAATTCACCGAATGGGCCAAGTCGATCAAACGTGGCAACAACAAAGAATATCCGATTGTGGCAACAAGCTACTCCGTTGTCGAACATTGGCAATCGGGTACGCAGACGCGAAATATTCCGTGGCTTGTTGAAATCATGCCCGAACCGTTTGTCGAAATATCCGAGGAACTAGCTAAGGAAAAGGGCATCAAAGATGGGGATCGTATCCGGGTTTGGAACAACCGCGGATCGATTGTGGCCTATGCCATGGTTACTGTTCGTTATCAGCCCCTGATGATTAACGGGGTTAAAACCCACACGATCGGTCTTATTCATCACTGGAGTTGGGCATCGGCCTATTCAAGAGGTGACACCATGAATGATCTTTCGCCAAATGTCGGAGATCCGAACTCCTTTATTCCTGAATTCAAGGCTTTCCTTGTCAATGTGGAAAAGGCCTAAAGAAGGAGCAAACATATGTCTATTTACACTGGTAAAGAAATGGCGATGCTATACGACTCCTCCAAGTGCACAGCTTGCAAGGGCTGCCAGATAGCATGCAAACAATGGAATGTACTGTTTACCGACCTCGGGCTCAATGCCTTTCCATTCACGGGAAGCTACCAAGCGCCGATGGATCTGAATGGCAACAATCGCTTAGTGATGACTTTTTCAGAAAAAAGGACGGACAATTTGGAAAGACCGGTCCAGTGGACTTTCGGTAGGCGTTCTTGTTACCACTGCACCAATGCGGGTTGCGTGACCATATGCCCAACTGGAGCTCTGAAGTATGAAGAAAACGGTACCGTCTCATTAAACGACGAGAAATGTATCGGTTGCCAGTACTGTCAGATGGCTTGTCCGTATGATGTTCCCAGATACTGGGGAGAAGATCACAAAGTCGACAAGTGCACAATGTGTTATGAAAGGCTTGAGAATGGGATGCTTCCTGCTTGCGTCAAGACTTGTCAACCGGGAGCTCTCAATTTCGGTCCGCGAGACGAGATGATTAAAAAGGGTCAGGAGCGGGTGGAGTTCCTGAAAAAACGAGGCTATGACAAGGCAGAGCTCTATGGATTGGAAGAATGTGGCGGCTTGCACATCCTTCAGGTTTGTAAGTTTGGAGCAGAGGCTATGGGTCTTAAGAAAGGAGTTCAGCCCTCGGCACTGGTGACAGTCGGCAAGTGGGCTCAGCCGGTGGCTGGCCTCGCGGCAGCCGCCACAGTCGCCGGTTTGGCGGTTTCTTTCCTAGCCAACATTGGGTACAGACGCCGCAATCAGACGGTCGCCGAGGCTAAAGAGCACTGGACCAAAGAACAAAAGAAGGAAGCAGACGCTCTTGTGGCAGAACGTCTAAAGGAAGATGCTGAACAAGAACGCCGTGACGCTCGGTAAGTAGGAGAAAATTATGATCACCAAATACATAAAACGTCATTCAGTTTTAGCCCGAATAACGCACGGAGTGGTCGCAATCAGTTGCATCCTACTGGCGATTACGGGGCTTTTTGTATTCATCACATCGTGGAATAACACCACAGGCAGCGAGTTCGCCATCGCCATGAGGTGGACTCACAGGGCTTTGGCTATTCCCTTCATTTTGATTCCGCTCTTGGCGATTTTGATATCGCCGAAAGGTTTCGTGCATCTTTTTGCCAACAATATTTTTGGCAAATGGGATAAAGATGATTACACGTTTGCCAAACTCTTTCTTCCCTACCTTTTTGCGCCGAGCAAAATTCATATGCCGCCACAAAGGGAAGTCAAGGGTATGCAAAGGGTTGCTGACGGGGCGCTTCTGTTCTCCTGCGTGTTTGCTGCCCTAAGCGGGATCGTTCTATGGCTAAACACGGGTCTACTTCCCGACGGCTCTGGCACAGTTGAGTTTTCTCAGACTACTCTACTGGTTGCAAAGCTAGTCCATGACTTGTGCTTTATCCTCATCATTCTTTTCGGTTTGGGTCACATCTATCTTGGCGGTGGGATTTTTGAACCGTACAAGGGTACAGCTAATCTCATGTTTGGCAACGGCCGGGTTTCAGAGGCTGATGCTGCTTATCACTGGGGATACTGGGCTGATGTGGAAATTGCCAGTGGTAGAAACGTGATAGAGGTTCAGGACGGAAGAAAATAGCCTTTAGTGCCAGATTCCCAGGTTTTTGATTCATAGAGAAATCAGGGAATCACCTCTCTTCAAATGGGTTCCTTGTCGGAACCCATTTGCGCTAGTGAGAAAACTTCACCCGATGGGCGGAGAATTGTCACGAATAGTTCTCATAGACCTAACAATATGCCCGGTGAAAGGCTTATCGCAGAGAGGACGCGGTGTTTGTCATTCTCATAGGTTGGTTTGAGGAACTAGTTTTTCGGCAAACGAAAGCCCCGCACTTTCGGCGGGGCCATGTTATCGTCTCGGGCAATGCCTGTGTCTTCGACTCAGGCGGATTACCCAATATTCCGACATATTAAACCGAGAAGCTCGAACCACAGCTGCAGGTGGTTGTGGCGTTGGGATTCTTGATTACAAACTGCGCACCTTCAAGATCTTCTTTGTAATCAATTTCGGCACCAACCAAATACTGGTAGCTCATCGGATCGATAAGAAGTTTCACACCGTTTCTTTCCATCACGGCGTCATCTTCGTTGATTTTTTCATCGAAAGTGAAACCATACTGGAAGCCGGAGCAACCTCCACCTTGCACGAAGACCCTCAGCTTTAATTCAGGGTTCTTCTCTTCTTCAATCAGTTCTTTGACTTTCAGGGAAGCGGCATCCGTGAAGATGATAGGGTCTGGTAGTTTGATTTCTTCCTGCGTGTTATTTACAACTGCTTCTGTCATTTTCTCTTCCTAAAGCGAGTAGTTTTTGTGTGATGGATTATACGGAAACTAGCGAGTTTCGTAGACAAAAAATGTATATAAAAGTGTCTTTCTAAAACCGGTCATTACCCCAAAATAAACTGTTAGTTGCAGGTATTCGTTCTCAACTCTATGGATATAATCCCACTGATTGAATTTCCTAGGTTAGTAGAAGCCTACGGAAGTGTTTTGGATTAGCTTGTTTACCGGGTTTATTGGTATGTTTAGTAAAGATTGCACAATAGAAAAAACCGATCCCTCCCTTTGGGAGATTATTGAAAAAGAGGGACAAAGACAGGAGAGTCAAATTGAGTTGATCGCTAGCGAAAACTATGCGTCGCCAGCGGTTATGCAAGCCCAGGGATCAAACCTTACCAACAAATATGCCGAAGGATATCCTGGCAAGAGGTATTACGGTGGGTGTGAATACGTAGATGAGGTAGAAACACTTGCCAAGCAAAGAGCCATAGAACTTTTCTGCAAGCCGGTTGGTGTTGACATGGCGGTAAACGTTCAACCACACTCCGGAGCCCAGGCTAACATGGCAGTTTTTTTCGGATTGCTTAATCCTGGCGACACGGTCATGGGTATGTCTCTAGCCGAAGGCGGACATCTTTCCCACGGGATGAAACTCAATATGTCCGGTAAGTGGTTTAACGTCGTTAGCTACGGTTTGAATAAGGAAGAGGCCATTGATTATGATCAGGTGGAAAAGCTCGCCAAGGAAAACAAGCCAAAAATTATTATTGCCGGAGCTTCTGCTTATTCACTGAGAATTGACTTCAAACGTTTCGCCCAAATCGCTCATGAAGCGGGTGCCTATTTAATGGTGGACATGGCCCACTACGCCGGTCTGATTGCAGCAGGCGTTTATCCAAGTCCGTTTCCGTACGCCGATATCGTTTCAACGACAACTCACAAAACATTGAGAGGTCCTCGCGGAGGAATGGTTTTCTGTAAACCGGAATTTGAAAAACAGATCAACATGGCGGTGTTCCCTGGAATCCAAGGCGGACCACTGATGCATGTGATTGCTGCCAAGGCAGTGGCACTGCACGAAGCGCTTCAACCTGAATTTAAGACCTATCAGAAACAGGTGGTTGAAAACGCGAGAATTATGGCTGAAGAGCTTTCTAGACGGGGACTTCGTATTGTCTCCGGCAGGACGGAAAGTCATGTGATGTTGGTTGATTTGAGATCAAAGCACATAACAGGAAAAGAAGCTGAGACGGTTCTGCATCAAGCGAGAATTACAGTCAATAAAAACGCTATTCCCAACGATCCGGAAAAACCTTTTGTTACGAGTGGAATACGTTTGGGGTCTCCGGCCATGACCTCGCGTGGTTTCGGTGCTGGTGAAGCTAAAGAGGTCGCAAACCTTATTGCTGACGTACTGGATGCTCCGAGAGATGAGCAAGTTATTGCCAATGTTAGAGAGCGGGTTGGTAGTTTGACCGCTCGGTTCCCGGTCTACGGAACAAAAGTCTAGAAAAGGAGGGGGAAGCGATGCAGTGTCCGTATTGTAAGTACGACGATACTCAGGTCATTGATTCAAGGGCGAGCGATGACAAAAAAGTGATCAGACGCCGCAGACGCTGCCCTAAATGTGGAGCGAGGTTTACGACTTATGAGAAAGTGTCCCTCAGGATGCCATTGATCATTAAAAAAGACGGAAAATCTCGTGTCTCGTACAACCAGGACAAACTCTTTAAGTCTATGCAACTGGCTTTGCGTAAAAGACCTATTGCTGCCGACCAGATAGAAAGAGCGGTAGATCACATAGAAGAGCGGATCAGGCTGAGTGGAGAAAAAGAAATCTCAACCCGCCGCATTGGAGAAATGGTTCTCGAAGAGTTGCTCAAGCTCGACAAGGTTGCTTATATCCGCTTTGCTTCTGTATATCTCAACTATCAGAAGCCGGAGGATTTTCTCGAAGGACTAAGAGTTATTCTTAAACCGACGGAGGAAGCAGGGAAGTGAGTTTTTCTGACATCAGTTACATGAGAAGGGCCTTGGAATTGGCCCGTAAAGCTCAATTTAATTGCCCGCCCAATCCGGCAGTTGGTTGCGTCATTGTTAAAGATAGAAGAATCATCGGCGAAGGTTTTACGCAAAAAACCGGTCAGGCTCACGCAGAGGTAATGGCTCTGCGTGATGCGGAAAAGCGCGGAGAATCCACCGAAGGCGCTACGGCGTATGTGACGCTTGAACCATGCTCGCATTACGGAAGGACACCTCCTTGTGCCTTAGCGCTGAGAGAACACAAACTCGCCCGGGTGGTTGCCGCTCTTGAAGATCCGAATCCTCTTGTTGCCGGCAAAGGTTTTGAGATGCTTAGGCAGGGCGGTGTTGAGGTCGAGTGCGGAGTTTGTTCGGAAGAGGCCGAAGAGATCAACAAGGGATTTCTGAGACGGCAGAGAACGGGGTTGCCATGGGTCAGAAGCAAAATAGCCATGAGTGTTGATGGTGATACTGCCCTCGCCAATGGTAAAAGCAAATGGATCACCTCCGAAGAGGCTCGTCGAGATGGTCAACTTTGGAGAGCACGAGCGGGCGCGATTCTTACCGGACGCGGGACCATAGAAGCGGACAACCCCAAACTTAGCGTTAGAGTCGAAGGAGTGGACCGACAACCTCTAAAGGTCATTGTGGACTCTGACATGAAACTTGGCACGGAGTATCAAATATTCCATGAGGGGGCCAATCTACTGGTGTGTGCTCATCGCAACGAGGAAAAGGTCAAAGAGTTTGAGGCATTAGGGGTCGAAGTTTTAGAGCTTGCTGGAAAGAATGGAAAAGTGGACTTGAAAGCCTTAATCAAAGAATTAGGAAAGCGCGAGATCAACGAAGTCCATGTGGAGGCAGGGTCAAGGCTTAATGGAGCAATGGCTTCCGAGGGACTCATTGATGAATATGTGATTTATATTGCTCCCTTGTTCATGGGAGAAGGGCGCCGTCCGCTCGATTTGCCCCAACTGTCAGACATGTCTGAGGTCAAACGTCTAGAATTCACAGGAATGGAGAAGATTGGACCTGATGTCCGTCTGATTTTGCGCTCTAAAGGGTGTTTTGAATAAAAGGTTAAATTTATGTTTACTGGTATTGTTCAAGCGGTTGGTCGTATTCGTGACAATGAACCGATTGGTGATGGTTTACGTATTGATGTTGAGGCGCCCGAGTTAGGGCTTGATACTGTCAAGGTAGGAGACTCCATAGCAATCAATGGGGCGTGTATGACAGTGGTTGAAGTCAACGAGAAGCGCTTCAAGGTTGATGTTTCGGCAGAATCACTTGATAAGACCTGTAATCTTGATGGTTGGGGTTATGTGAATCTCGAGAAAGCCATGAAGTTAGGCGATCGCCTAGACGGACATATCGTCAGCGGACATGTCGACGGCGTTGGAGAAATTGATGTTTTTGAGCCCAAGGCCGAGTCCTACCAGCTGGTAGTTCGTTGCCCGCTAAAACTCAGCAAGTTTTTGGCTTACAAGGGTTCAATAGCTGTTAATGGAGTCTCACTGACCATCAATTCGGTGGAAGATACTCCCGGAGGCTGCAGGGTAGCTATTAATTTAATACCGCATACTGTGGAACATACTTCGTTTAAGTATTCTAAAAAGCGTGATCTTGTTAACATTGAAGTGGACACGGTCGCTCGGTACATCGAGCGCATGGTATCTCTTATAGACCACAAATAGTTCTCAATTGCGGGCACGAGATTCTTCCAAGTGAGGAGTCCAGATAGAGGTGCCAGGAACGGACCGGAAGTGGTTAGCTACAGTCTGCTGTGGGGCTTTTTAGCCTTAATGGATTTTAATCCTAAACTCCTAAAAATTATACTTGCAGAAACAGTTGCCTTGCTTTAGAAATCACAGTCGGTTCTGACAAACCCAGGGAGCCGAACAACTCTTTCTGTTTTTTGGTCATGGCATACACTGGCATCCAAGTTTGATCTTCTTTCCTCAT
>CANQMZ010000089.1 GCA_947625105.1 uncultured Parasutterella sp. | reverse complement strand
GATAACAACGAGGAGTATCGGGATTCCAAGCGGCTTTCGAATTTCTTGCGCGCACAAATAAAAGAGGGCGAGATGCACTATTTCCTTTTAGACGAAGTGCAACTTGCCATATCGGACGAAGAGAGAAAAAATAAGGATATCAGGCTTTACGGCATATTTAACGGACTCTTGCGAATGAGAAACGTAGATGTATATGTAACGGGAAGCAATTCGAAATTTCTGTCCTCCGACGTATTGACGGAATTCCGTGGACGCGGGGATGAAGTGAGAATATATCCGTTGACGTTCGGTGAATTTTTGTCGGCATATGATGGCGATAAATTTTCAGCGTACCGTAAGTACTCAATCTACGGCGGTATGCCTTTGATTTTATCCTTTAAAGATGAAACCGATAAAGCCCATTACCTAAATAATTTGTTCGCCGGCAACTACTTAAAAGACGTGCTGGAACGCTATAAACTACGGGGCGACGTAGTTATGGACACTTTGGTCGATATATTGGCTTCGGACATAGGTTCTTTGACAAACCCCACAAAACTTGTAAATACTTTTTTATCACGTGGAATAAAGACTAACGAAAAGACAGTCTCTTCCTATATCGATTATCTCATTGACGCATTTTTAATAAGAAAAGCAGATAGATATGACATAAAAGGCAAGAAGTATATCGGCTCGCCCTTTAAATATTATTTTGCCGATGTGGGACTCAGAAACGCCCGTCTGAATTTCAGACAACTCGAAGAAACGCACATTATGGAAAATATAATTTATAATGAGCTGTTGGTGCGCGGATTCAATGTTGACGTAGGCGTTGTGGAACACCGTATTTTAAATAATGACGGAAAGAAACCGCTTGTGCGTATGGAAGTTGACTTTGTATGTAATCAGGCAAGCAGGCGTTACTATATTCAATCGGCTTACGCCATACCCGACAAAGAGAAAATGGCGCAGGAGTCGGCTTCGCTGGACAGAATTGGAGATTCGTTTAAGAAGATAATCATCGTACACGACTACACTTCCCCCTGGCACAACGAAAAGGGATATTTGATAATCAACATAATGGACTTCCTCCTCAACCCCGACAGCTTGGAGTTGTGAGGAAAAGTTGAGGAAAGGCACAATAAACTGATTTTGCCATTTTCGCAGATGCAACTAAGTGGTTAAGAATTTAGAAGGAAATATCACTAACCGATAAACTTGAAGTAAGGAGAAATTGATATGCTTAAAGATACTTTGAACAATAACGAAAACATTACCCCCAATTCTAAAGAAATGGAAATATTAAAAGCCAACTTCCCTCAATGTTTTGATTCGGCAGGCGTTTTTGATATAAAACTCTTTGAAGAATTTGTTAAAGCCAAAGATATAAATATCAAAAAGGAGGGCTATTCGCTCAATTTTTTGGGCAAGTCATACGCCCGCTATCTCTCTAATCTCGACTCCGAAACGGTTATTGTTCCCGATGAGAGCAACAAGGACAACCCTTCCGAAAATATTTATATCGTCGGCGACAATCTTGACGCCTTGCAACACTTAAAACATTCCTATACGGGAGCAATCAAGTGTATCTATATCGATCCTCCTTACAATACGGGTACGGACGGGTTTGTTTATAATGATAAGTTTGAATTTACCGTTGAAGAACTTACAAAGATTATCGGAATCGAAGACGATGAAGCGCGGCGCATATTAAACATGCAGGGGAAAAGTACACATTCGGCTTGGCTTACTTTTATGTATCCCCGTTTGGAGCTTGCACGTTCTTTACTTTCCGAAGACGGCGTTATATTCATAAGTATCGATGATAATGAACAGGCAAACTGCAAATTACTTTGCGATGCCGTGTTTGGCGAGGGAAACTTAATTGGTGTTATATCAAACATTAATAATCCCAAAGGCAGGTCTGATGACAAATATATTGCAACCGCACATGAGTATATTTTGGTATATGCAATGAATAATGACAAAATAAAATGGTGTGGATTTGAACCAAATGAGGAGAAAATTTTAAAAAGATATAACAAAATCGATTCCAATGGTAAAAAGTACAGAGAAATCGATTTGCGTAAAACAGGCGAAAACGATTTGAGAGAAGATAGGCCTAATTTATTTTATTGGTTTTATTATTGCAAAAAAACTGGTGATTTTTATCCTGACGATAGTGATTATGAAAAGCAAGGATATATTAAAATAGCACCTCAAAGAGAGGACGGGAAAGAGGGGAATTGGCGTTGGGGAATTGAGACAGCAAAGCAAAAAATCAATTATCTCGTACCTAAATTTATGCCGGCGCGAAAAGTATGGGGCGTTATGGTGAAAGATTATTTTGAAGAGAGAGCACAGGTTAAACCAACTTCGGCATGGACGTTTAAAAATGTAAACAGCGAGCGCGGCACGGAGGAATTTATTTCTCTTGGTTTTGACAAGCGTATTTTTCCTAAACCTAAACCTGTTGGGACAATTGCAAGGTGTATTACATTAAGTCAATTTTCAGAAAATGATATAATCCTTGATTTCTTTTCCGGATCGGCGACTACTGCTCACGCGGTAATGCAGCTCAATATAGAGAACAACCAAAAAAGAAAGTATATTTTAGTGCAACTTGACGAACCCGTAAAAAAAGGAAGCGAGGCAGAAAAAGCGGGATATAAAACAATAGATGAAATAGGCAGGGAGCGTATTCGTCGCGCCGCAAAAAAACTTGCGACAGACTACCCCGATAAAGCCAAAAACTGCGACCTTGGCTTTAAAACTTATTACTTAAAACAAACCGATAAGCAAACTTTGGACAAAATAAAAGACTTCGACCCCTCTCTCCCTCTCGACGCAGGCGATATTATAAAGGCCTTTGGCAAGGATACTATACTTGAAACCTGGAAGATAAAGGACGGATACGGATTTAATACGCCCGTGAAAAAGATAGACTTAAAAGGATATACGGCGTATCTTATTAACGACGGCATACACGGCGCAAATTTATATATCCTTGATGAAATATTCGAAAATCAAATTATGGAACTTGTCCGCAAATTGGAAAAAGCCGAACTTGTTATTGACAAGGTAATAGAGTACGGCTATGCTCTTTCATATACAGCCAACACTTCCCTGCGCACAAACCTCAAAACGCTGAAAAACCGCAACCCGATAGAAGTTATTATAAGATACTAAGGTGCAAGTATGAAATTAGAAAATAATTTGCCACATCAATTAAATGCAGTAAATGCCGTTTGCGGCGTTTTTGCAGGCGTAGAGTTTTTGCCTTCAACCGATAAAAATGCCTGCCCGAAAATTGATTTATCGGATTCACACATAAAACAAAATATAAAAGACGTTCAGAACGGGCAGTACTATATGGGCGACTATTCTTTGCCCGAATATTACCGCAAAAACGGCTCAGACAGCGACTACCTGAATATAGACGTGAAAATGGAAACAGGTACGGGCAAAACCTACGTATATACCCGCACTATGTTTGAATTGCATAAAAACTACGGAATAAACAAATTTATTATTCTTGTGCCGAGCGTTCCTATTAAAGAGGGCGTAAAATCTTTTTTGCAATCGGCTTATATGAAAAGCGATTTGCAGTCATTATACGGCGGAACGGAATTGCGTTTACACGTTTTGGACGCACAAAAGCAACAAAAAAGCAAGCGCAAAATGGTCCCATCCGCCATTGTGGATTTTGCGAACGGCACAAATATCGGCAACCGAAGAATTGACGTTTTGCTTGTAAACAGCAGTATGCTCACTTCCGCGGCAACGATGGGCGCAGAGTACGACCAAACTTTGCTGGGTAATTTTACGCAGCCATACGAAACGCTGAAACATATCTCGCCGTTCGTCATAATAGACGAGCCGCACAAGTTCAAGCGCGGCGATAAAACTTTTAAGTGTCTCACCGAAAAGATACAACCGCAGTGCATTATCCGCTACGGCGCAACCTTCCCCGAATTATCAAAGGGAAATATGGATTATGAAAATGTTGTTTACAACCTCGGTTCCTGCGACGCTTTTAACGATAATCTGATTAAAGGTGTAGAAGTTGAATATATTGCCGACGAAGATAAACTGAAAGAACAAATCAAAATCAAAGTTCTTGAAATTAAAGCGGTTAAAGGCGAGCCCAAAACCGTCCGCCTGCAAAACGAACAAACAAAAGCCGCTTATGAGTTTTCGGAGGGGCAGTCGCTATCCGAAATTGATGAGAGTCTATCCGGTATCAACGTAGATACCATTGCGAGAGGCGTAATCACTCTTTCCAACGGTATGGAATTACATGTTTCCGAGTCCATTTATCCCAAAGTGTTTGCGGAAACCTACCAAAAGACAATGCTTGCTCTTGCGCTTGACAGGCACTTTGAAAAGGAGCGCGAGAATTTTAACCGCCTTTCAAAAATTAAAACGCTTTCGCTTTTCTTTATAGATAGTATCAACTCCTTCCGCGACGAAGACGGCGGATACTTGCGCCGCGAATTTGAAACTTTGCTTGAAGCAAAACTGAAATCGGAAATCTCAAGAACGAAAAATACGGGCAGAGATAAAGAATATCGCGCATATCTGGAATATTCGCTTGCCCATTTATCCGAAACGATAGCCGCTTATTTTTCGGAAGATAACAATACCGACAGTGAAGAAATAAAGCAGGAAGTTGACAAGGTTTTAAGAGAAAAGGACAAAATAATACGCTTTAAAGACGATAAGGGCAACTTTGAGCCTACCCGCTTTATATTCTCAAAATGGACTTTGAAAGAAGGCTGGGATAATCCCAACGTGTTTGTCATTGCCAAACTTCGTTCAAGCGGAAGTGAAATCAGCAAGTTGCAAGAAGTAGGGCGCGGACTCCGTTTGCCCGTTGACGAGAACGGCAACAGAATCAATGATGAACAGTTTTATCTTCGCTATATTATTGACTATTCCGAAAAAGATTTTGCCGACAGATTAAAGAAAGAAATTAACGGAGATGCGAATAAAGAACTTAAAATCGATAAGGCGTTCCTTGAAAAGTACGCCAAGGCTAAACATATCGATATCAGGCAATTCTTTAAAGATTTGGTTAATAAAAATTATGTTGAGATGTTCGACGGCACGATAATTGAAGATAATCGTGTAGCGTTTATGAACGACTATCCCGATTTGTTTAAAGCGCTTGCCAATGGTAAAGTCATTGAAGTCAATAAAAATAAAAAAGTGCAATATATCAATATAAACGAAAGTAAGTTCAAAAAGCTGGAAAAACTTTGGAACTTGATAAACCAAAAATACTATTTGCACTTTGAGCCCGTTGACGACGAAACTTTAAAAAAGGCGATATCGAGTATTCTTTCAAGCGGAAGTGACGGGCAGTCTGCGGTTACAACAAAGATTGCGCGTACTAAAAAAGTTGACTCGGACGGAAGCGTTGATTTTGAAGAGGTCGGAGGCACTTCTTTTACTGTAAAAAAGCCGTTACCGTACTCAATGTTCTTAATGGGTATTCAAGAAAAAACCAACCTCCCCATCCCATTAATACACTCCGCCTTTGTTGAATTTTTCAAAAATAAAAATATTCCCGGCGAGTATTTTTGCAAACAGGCGCAACAGCAGTTTATTGCAAAGTACAGACTTTGGTTTATTTCCCACTTCAATCACCGCTATGCCTATGAAAGAATAGACGTGCCGGTAGTCGACCCGTTGCGTGAGGTTGACGGAACGCTTAAAAAAGCCGTTGTTAGAACGGACATAGGTGTATTGCCTAAAGGTGAAGAGCTTGAAAAAAATGTTGCGGAGAAATATTTGTACGACGCTTGTTGTTATGATTCGCAAATGGAAAGAGAAAATATAATGCATGATGTAATTTCCAACATAGTAGAAGTGGAAGTGTTTGGTAAAATTCCCAAAAGAACCGTGCGTATTCCCACTTATGCCGACGGAACATACAGCCCCGATTTTATGTATATCGTCAAGAGAAAAGATGGTGGCAAACAACTGAATTTGGTTGTGGAAACAAAGGACAAAGATGAACTTGACCCCGAAGAAAACCGCAAAATCGAATGTGCAAAGAAACTGTTTGAAGAAATGCAAAAGCAAGTTGAAAATGTCCGATATACAAAGCAACTTCGCGGCGAGCAAATGGTCAATATTATAGAAAGTTTAGTGAGGGAATAAAATTATTTCAATAAAAACTACCATAAAACGAAATAAGATTTACCGAGAAATAGAATGGACAATAAAGTATTAAAAGGATTAGTAGAGAAATATAAACCACATTTGGATGAGAAAAAACTCCAAACTACATATAAGATAGACTATATAACAAAATATGTGGAGCGTTGGCTATATGTGGTATGCAATGTACCCGAAAATCAAAACATTAATTTTATTGATTGCATGTGCAACGCGGGAATTTATTCTGACGGCGATTTGGGTACCGGAGTACGGGTATTAGAATTATTTAACGAGTTTGCACCAAATAATCCGTACAAAGAATTTAATTTAATATTAAATGATATTGATAAAGACAGACTGGAAATTTATAAATCTGTTGTTGCGCTTGTAGGAATTGAAGCAAAGAATATACATATACATTACAATAATTGCGATGTAAATGAGTTTTTACTCGCCGACAATTATTTCAATTCGTTATTTAATTGCTATCCCAATCGTTCGGCTAATCTTGTATTTGTCGATCCATATAATTTTTGCACTGTTAAGATTTCAGCTTTGGAACACTTTTTAGACAAAAAATATTGCGAATTGCTTTTTAACTTATTTACGAGTGATTATGTAAGAAATCAAGATAAAGCTAAAATGCAACAGTACTGTAAAGACGAAAAAATTATAGCACAGATCAAAGAGCAGATGGTTGAACTTCTTAAGAACAGATTAAAAACAGGGCAAATTAAATTTTCCTTTGCTTATGAATTTAAGTCTTTAACAAATACGGAACTTTATCAAATTATGTTCTTTACTCCGAACATACGTGGATTAGAGAAACTTAAAGAAGCATTGTGGATAACTTTTAATGGTAAAGAATTTCATAGAAATACAGTTAAAACGAATACCGAACAATTAAGCTTTTTTACGCAAGAAGACGAAAAGGATTGGATGATAGAATATCATTCAGGAGTGGCGCAAAAAGTACTTTTACAAAAATTTAATGGACAAACGCTTGATTATTTAACCATGGAAATATTTATTATTGAAAATACAATTCTAAATGGAAATCAAATAATTGAAAACGTACTTCAACCACTTATCAAAACGGGCAAAATTAAAAAATTAGGTCTTGTTGAGAATAAAAGTAATTATAAGAAAGATAAATATCAAGTTATTGGGTGATTTTATGAAAACAATTAAAAGACAATCGTTACTATATAAAACAGGGGTTGAATATGGCGATTATACTATCAATCATGTCCAAGGCTGTGCGCACGGCTGCCTTTACCCTTGCTATGCAATGATGAACGCTAAACGCT
This sequence comes from uncultured Parasutterella sp., assembly GCA_947625105.1. Taxonomy (GTDB): domain Bacteria; phylum Pseudomonadota; class Gammaproteobacteria; order Burkholderiales; family Burkholderiaceae_F; genus Parasutterella. The sequence goes on along the minus strand of CANQMZ010000089.1, from coordinate 1,417 downwards.
TCGGTCAATCTAAAACTTATGAAGAATGGTGTGAGCCTAAACTTGTTGAAAATACATTAGAATTGCTCAATAAAGAAATTCCAAAGCTAAAAGACAAAATCAAATCTGTCCAACTCTGTTTTACGACCGATCCGTTTATGTACGGCTATCCTGAAGTCACAGAAATGAGTATCAAAGCTATTTCATTACTTAATTCCCATGGCATAAAATGTACAGCTCTCACAAAAGGTGTTTTACCTATTGAACTTGCAAAATTATCAAAAGAAAACGAATATGGCATTACACTAATTTCTTTGAACGAAAATTTCAGAAAAGAAATAGAACCTAATGCCTCTACATATCAAGAACGAATAGCTTCTTTAAAAGCCTTGCACGATGCCGGTTGTAAGACGTGGGTAAGCATAGAGCCTTATCCAACTCCAAATTTTGTTAAGCAAGATATACGAGATATTTTAGAATCAGTTTCCTTCACTGATAAAATTATATTTGGAAGACTTCATTACAATAAAAAAGTTTCAGAGTATAAAGATTATAAAAAATTTTTTAATGAAGAAGCACAAAAAGTTATTGATTATTGCAATGAAAATAATATTTTATTTCACATTAAAACCAAAACTATTACACCTTAATAGGCTTCCTATCAAACAACTTGCAAATGAAGAACTTAACGCAAAAAACCGAAAGAAGAACTTTCGGTTTTTTGCTTAACATCATCGGCAAATTGGGTTTTATTTTGGGGAGTAATTGGGGAGTAAAAATTTTTGCTAAAAATGCTTGACGTAAAATAGCGGTTTTTATATAATAAATAGGCTATATTTGCTCAAAAATGGCACTTTGGCAAGGCGAATTTTCGGCACGCCACTTGGTTCAAATCCGGGTGGCGCCTCCAAGAAGAAACCACCCTTGGGGCGGTTTCTTTCTATTTTACGCCACCGCGGAATAGTTGAAATGACGTGACGCTATCGACGCCTTCGGCGTAGCGATAGCTGCTCCGTCGCCTTTGGCTCCTTACAAATCCGGGTGGCGCCTCCATTGTGACATTTTTAACAGGTTTTTTAGCAAAAACCTGTTATTTTTTGCGCTTTTTTGCTCCTCTTCCCACAAAAATACTGCGTCTTTTTGCGGGAGCCCTGATAATTTTTGCACCTATTGGGGAGTGTTTTGGGGAGTAAAAAGTAAGCTCGTGCATTCGTCCGCGATAAAGCCGAAAGTGAATTTGTTTTTTTGCGATTACTTCGGGTGGCGGCACAGCCAAATGATAATTGCGGCTTGTGCGGCTACTGTCTATTTGAGGATTTGCCGCCTCGTAATTTTCGTCTCTTTCGTTTTCTCTCTCGACGGGCGAGACCTCCTGCCGAGTGTACTTTTCCATATGACAAACTAAATATGAAATAAATTTTTTCTCTCCTTATTTTGA
>CANQMZ010000088.1 GCA_947625105.1 uncultured Parasutterella sp. | reverse complement strand
ACCTATGATTTCAACCGAAACACACGATCCAATAGTAGTTCTCTAAGAATCTAGGTTAGAACTTGGAAAAATTAAAGACTAAGGTAAAATGCTGATAACCTTCCGGTGTACTCGTCATCGGTTTTCGATACGTTTTCCCAACGTTATTTCTTTGATCCTTTCCTAGGTAAAAAAGTCTTTTTCGATTTTGAAGAAAATACAGCACCCAACAATTCAATATCCGTAAACAACTTCTTAATTATTAGCCTTAAACTTTTAATGTGGCAAGAAGGCTAGCAGGAGAAATTTTGTTTTCCAGCGCAGCGAACCAAAGGATAATCAAACAATTTCTTCACCAGATCGGTTTCCTTACCAACTAAGCATTTCATGTATTTCAAAACGGCATCTTTAGTCTGTTGATGAGTCATCTGGCCGGAGCTCCGAAGTTTCGTTTTACATACCGGTTGAGCTACTCATCAGAATTATGTTCAGGGCTATAAGGTGGTAAAAAATATAACTCAATACGATCCTTATTCTGCTCAACCCAATCCACGACCAACCGGGCATGATGAATTCGGGCATTATCAGCGATAACAAAAATCTTCCTGCCGTTACTGTCGTTAACCAAGTCTTGTAGAAACGACAAATAATCACGAGCGTTAACTGCCCTTTCTTGAATTTTAAAATGCACTTTCCCTTGGTTTTGTACCGCTGAAATCATTACCGCAGCCCCATGAAGATGGCTGCCATGTAATCGCACCTTTGGTGTTTGCCCCATAGGAGAAAAACCTCTTACCCAATTTGTATCTTGTTGTACCGAAGTTTCATCAGCCCAATAGATTTCGGCATTTTGCCGTTTGGCTTTGGCGGCTATCCCCGGATAGATCTCATTGAACCATTGACTGACTCTTTCGGAATCTTGTTCAATAGCACTCTTGGCCGGTCTTTGAACCGTAAAGCCCCATCGTCTTAAGTACTTTGATAATGTTGTCGGTGAAATCTTGACTTGGTAGGTTCTCAAGATCAATTCTTGTATGGCTGACAGTGTCCATAGAGAAAAATCAAAACGCAATTGCGCCGGTGTTCTATCAATAATTGTCTCTCGGATGGACGCCTGTTGAGCTCCGGTTAAAGCAGATTGCCTTTCTTTACCAGCTGTCGTCGGACCGCGTTTTTCTCCCCTGACCGCTTCTTCAAAACTTTTTCCCTTTAAAAGCTTGCTCCACTTGAAAACGGTTGAGCGGCAAATTCCTAGGCATGCCGCTATTTTTCGTTGTGATATTCCCGCCTTCAGCATTTTCATACCGCGGCTGCGTAAGTCTTTCTGATCGGTCACTGAAAGATGACGAGCATCTATTTTGGGGTTCTCTATGTTACTAGCACGTTCTGTCATGAGGAAAGATTATACCAAAAACAATCTTTTGTCACACTATAAGTAATTATAGTTTGAAGGATTTTTCACTTTTTGCTTATTGACTTTACCAAGGTTATCTTCCAGTAGTTTCTTTAAGTGAGCCGTCAACCTTCTCGCAGCTAAAGAAAAACTCTCTTCTGAATCATTGATGAAACCTGCAACCTTGACGGTTTGTCCCTTTTGCAAAGTGATCGTTGGTTTGGATTTAGGTATCTCATACCATTGACTTGATTTATCCAGCCAGCGATCTGAACAGTGAATCCTCACCACTTCGATGTTACACTTGCATCTCAATGCGATTTGAGCAACCCCGCGTTTTAATTTAATAGGTTGATTGGGTTTTGTTCTTGTCCCTTCCGGGAAGATGAGTATGTTTTCGCCTTCCGCAAGTCTTTTTCTGCACTCTTCGATAAGCTTGTTCGAACAATCGTTTAATAAATAGTCCGCAGCCTTGACTACCCCTTTGAGAAAGAAATTATTTTTTAGCTCTGCTTTGACCAAACAATCAACTTCCGGCATCTGTGAGGCCATAAAAACATAGTCAAGTATTGTCGGATGATTGGCGATGATAATTGATCCCTTGACCTTATTTAACTCATGGACGGAGTCAGTGTCATAGTTCATTGCTCCAATGAGCTTCAAAAAATTAAAATAAAGCTTGAAGCTCGCACTGATTGTCTTTCTAGCAGTCCTAACTCTAGCTTTCTTATTCCTTACAAATAAGTTCAAGCAAGGGAACCACGTGAGAGCAAGCGATAAAGCCCCTAAACCGAAAACAGCCCATCCCATTCCGGTAGCTAGCCTCCTGATCTGGAATCTGATGAATGAATCGGGTTTAGGAGATTGATCAACCTGCATTTTTACTCCATATTACTTTTGTCGTGCCACCGACAGTCTCAATCTTCCGTTCTCCGAGCACATAGCTACGTAAAAACTGAAGAGAAGACGGCATGCTCGGTTCGGAAAGATTGGAACTCCCCTCAAACTGCATTTCCCATTCCTTTCCATTTTCTAGGATAAAACCGACAGCGTATGCAAATCCATTTTTCATCGTCTGCGGAAACGTTGCGCCTAGCAAAGGAGGAACTCCGCCTTCGAAATCCAACAATAAGACCTTTTTAGTGCCACTTTTCAGTATCCCGTAAGCCTCTACGCAAGCCATGTGAAAAGAATCGGCACCGGCCGCAATAGATGTAGCAGGAACTTTTAAATGTTTATGGACACAAAACATGCCACAGGCAGAGTTATGTACCGACATGGAAAAATCCGTAGGGGATGTCTCTTGATCCTGCCCTATGATCTTCAGAAGTTTCTCATTACGTATAAGCTCAGCATGACGGCTAGAAAAAACAATTGATTGAAAATCGGGGTCAAACTCCTGTACTCGTAATGCAACCTCGATAGCTAATTGAGTACCTTTAGACAATCGTCGTGAAATCATCATCGGTAAACGCTTCTCAAACTCGATTTTTTCTAGAGGCATTATCGGTGCTTTCTTCTCGATCCAATTGGACAGAGGTTCCTTCTCGGATACTCCCGGGATGAGAAATCGACAATGTTTGATCGAAAAGGCGATGGTACTCATTTTTTATTCTTTTTACACACGATCAAACTGTGGCCCGTCCCCAGTCCATCAATTATTTCTTCTGCTTCCAGTCCTGAATCCGTGATTAAATTCAAGATGTCATCCTTGGAGAAGAAACGGCTTTTGCCCGTTGCAATGGCGCTGAAATACAAAGAAAATGCTGACAAGCACTGATCGCCGGTCTCAAATGGCTGGTTGCCTATCAGAGGTTCAAGAATGTAAAGCCTATCCTCTGCGCCAAGCTTTTTCGATATACCATTTAGAATCATTTTAACCTGCGCCTCGGAAAAACAATCGAGCACCTGACTAATCCACCAACTGTCGGCATTTATCTCAGGGAAAGGCAAACTGCTCAGTAGATCAAAAGGTACCGTTACCACTCGATCGGCAAATCCTGCTTCAGCCACATTTCGATTGATAATCTCGCACTGTTCAGGCAAATCAAGAACTGTGATCAGGGTATTTTCAAGAGCTTTACAACAGGCGATTTCAAATTTTCCGGTGTTGCCGCCAATGTCGCATATTCTCTTGGGGTTCCGGCGGCAAAGTATCTTTATTGCTTCATGGGTTGACTGATCTGAATAGAAGTGATCAAAGTCAAACCAGCTTTTTTGAATATCTGGCGGCAAAAACTTCAACCCGCGGTAAACATCTGACCATGGTCCTAATTTTTTCAGTCCCACTGGTCTTTCTAGCTTTAATGATTCGGGCAATGCAAACAGACCTCTATAGCAAACATCTTCGGCAAAATTGAGGTTCACTCTGACCATCTCATCGTGCAGGAGGAAGTAAGCAATTTTACTTAGCTTGTATTTATTCCCTTCTTTCAGCAGAATATGAAAACGTGAAGCCACTTCTAGAAGTACTCTAACAGCATAATCATTGAGTTCAAGTCGGCTACAGAATTCTCCTAAGGTCAACCCGTCCTCAGCTTCATCTAGTACCTTAAAAAATCCAAACCTATCCAAGCAGACAACCGCTTGAAATACGAAAGGATAACAAGTTATCTGATGAGCAACACAAAGAGCTTCGAACCCAGATAACTCCGAGCCTTTTCTTTTTTTGTGAATCCTCGCACTCACTGTTTCCCTCCTCCCTCTAGGGGTTGTTTCACGTATCTTAGCAATTCACAGACTCTATTATTTCATTATCCCGACCGAGTAAGTGACCCATCCGTCCCGCACAACACCTGTGAGCTTTGAGTTGCAGTAGATTTAAGTATTATTAACCCTAAAACCTTTCAATATGGCAAACCACTACCGTCCAAAAAAATATTTCAAAAAAATCGGGAGGATCATCATGAACAAAAAAGACGCTTGTCATCCGTTAAGATTTGGCTTTGAACACAACCCCCTACGGGACCAAACACGTGTAAAGCAACGATATCAATATGCATAACCTAAGTGTATTGGCTGTCAAAATTGAGGTTATTAACTTGGTGTATAAGTACTAATCAGACGAAGTCGCAATAGGGCTAACGTAACGTGGACTCAATTCATAGCGTTGCTTTTGCAATTAACGGGAACTGATTCGCCAAGAGACGTACCTGACTGGCCGTTCTCTAGTGCGAGCGGGCTGTGTTCATTTGGGAGTAAGAACGGTGTCCTCCCACACAAATCTGTATTGCGCTAACAGCAATCTACCTCATAAGTTCTACGAGGAACTTTATTACGTCCTCCAGAAAAAGTTCTGTCATGAGTTTCTAAGAAGACCAGGAGAACGTCTCAGCAAACTGATATTCATCGTAGATTCAATCAGCCCACACCAAGTGCCGATCAAGGCCCCTGAGCTAGTTCAAGGTTTACTTTTTGAGTAAAGAGCGCTTTTTTTGACAATTCGGTTTTTTTAAAGTGCGGAATCAATGCTTGTCCGGGATCAATTTTTGGCTTCGGATTATTTGGACGTTAGTGAGGCTTACAGTGCCTAGAAAGGGAGGATTGATTCCAAAAGTGGTAGTCTTATGACTTGTTGAGATTGCTTATTCATAGACATTATGAAAAAACTAGTTACTGTCCTACTTAGTTTGTTAAGCCCTATTCTGCTAGCCCAACGATTGCCAAATTTGGATGAACTCAGGATTAAGTGTAATCAGGATGATGGGAAAAGCTGTATAAACTTAGCCGACATTTACTATGACGGCAAGGGTGTTGAGCGATCCTATCACGATGCCGTAGTGTTATATCAAAAAGCCTGCGAGCTAGGTGAGGCTGTTGGTTGTAACAGCCTAGGCTACCTCTATGAAAACGGCCAAGGTGTCAAACAATCTTATAAGGATGCTTTCAAGTTGTATCAAAGAGCCTGCGGGCTCAAGGGCGGTCTAGGCTGCAACAACTTGGGAGTTTGTTACGAAATTGGTCAAGGAGTACGCCAGTCATATTCAAAGGCAAGAGGATATTACGGAAAGGCCTGTGATTTGGGAAACGAACAAGGGTGTGCAAATTTTGCTAAATTGAAGGAACTTAGCCGGTAAAAGTGTTAGTTTCTTCAAAATCAAAAACTCGTTATTACAAAAGTCTTATTTGAATTCGATTAGATTAGGTCTCTGTGTCGGTGCGGTCCGTCTTGTTGCTTTAAAGCAATGTCCTTCGAGTTTTTCGCTCTCAAATTCTCTCGCCTACACCTTATATCTGTTTCTTTTCGTTGAACCTGCAATTTGCTTTCACCAAACCCCATATTGTCTAGGACTTTTGCTGACTCGTTATCCTCTCTGCTTCTAGATAGATCGGAGCCTTCACCTTGCTGATGTATGCCCTTGCCGTGCACGTCAAAAATTAAGCGAGCCATAGCTCGCTAAAACTGAGGAACTGTACAAAAGATAATTTTAACTTTTGACATAAGGACTTAGAACATGATCACAACCGTTTTCTTAGCTAAGAAAGCCGACCAACCCCCTAGACCCACTCACAGGGGTAGTAGGGTAATTTAGAAAAAGCCAACCTCCATCAGTTTTGAAGACATTAGGTCAACCAAATTTGGTTTTAGGAACTTAAAGCAGTCAGCCGATTTTAGGAAAGGACGCAACTTTGTGTACTAAAACCGTTTCCTTTTTCTTGTCGCATTTCATTTTCGTGTTGATTCGACATTATTTCTTTGTCGTTGTTGGCACGTAGACTTCCATGTTAACGGCCGCGTTTCTTATGTCCTTATTAAGATTTCTAACCCATTGATTGAATTTAACGTCCACCTCGCCTGGCTTGGAATCCATGTTCGTCTTTGGATTCTTGGTAATACGGTAACCAGTTCCATCGTAATGGATGTCAACGCAAGCAATATATGATCCCTTCGTAAGAGTAGCAACGATGTAACCGGGCTCTACAACTTTCGTCGACCAATGTCGATGTGCTGCCGCTTTGATGATGCATTTCTCTACCAAAGCCTGATTGAGACCTTCTGTGTATGTCTCAAAAGATGCAGGTTTTTCGGAACGGCAAGCACCCAATACCAACAGAGCAGAAGCCGCTGCGCCAAGTACGACAGTTCTTCTTAACATTTACTCTTTCCTTTCGTTTCTTTATTTGATGAGAAAATCCCGAGGTAATTTACCCTTTCGGGATAAACAGCATCAGTGATTCTATAACAACTTTCGTTTCACAAATCTCAACTGTAAATCAAGTTGCCCATCTTGGAAAATGAAATTAACGGTAGCCAAAACTAAAGCCGGGAAACCCGGCCTCAGAAATTGAGTCTAGAAAAATTAGAACCGGTACGTCAGAGCAGCTCCAACCATCCACGCGTTCATTTTGTCAAATTTTCCCAATTTTTTTGTTCCATCATAGCTCCAAAGATCTCTATGTCCGAAACCTCTGATGTGACCATAACCCATATCCAGTTGCCAATTCTTGTTAGGCGTCCAAGAGGCTCCGCAGGTCAACCACAAACGCTTAGTATCCGGAATAAGAGCCGTTCTTTTCTTGGGATCCTTAATTGGACTATCCTCATAGGCTATGCCACCCCGGATTGTCCATTGGTCTGTCAGTTTGAAGTCGGCACCCAAAGAATACAACCAAACTGAACCCCAGTCATTGACCAAAGGCATAGTTCCCAATTGCCCTTGTAAAATTGGTAAAGCTAGTGTAGGCAGCATTTTCTCTCCCGCAGGTGTCGGCTTCAGATTATTTTTGTCGTTAATGCTAAATGTCATGGTTTCGAATTTCGACCAATTCGCCCAACGTGCCAAGGCCGAAAGCCGCAATCTATCGGTCACCTCCCAGGTCCCCGTCAACATGACTGTCTCAGGAGTTTGTAACCGACCCTTTCCAGATCCCTCTCCTGCCATTAACGGATTACGTATGTAATAGTCGCCTCTTGCAACAACATGGGCAGAAGATCTGTATGAAACGCCAAATCTGACAGTCTCTATTGGAGTAAACGTCAGACCGAGGTTATACGTAAACATCCAGTCACTACCCTTAAATTCAAATTCACCGATGCTGTCTGGAAGACCATTTTTTATCTTGGAGTGGGTATAGAGGGCTGAAACCCCTCCTCCAATACTAAACATCTCGTTGATTTTCCAAGCAATATTCGGGTTGATGTCTATAGTAATTACAGAAGCGCTAATTCCTCTCTCTCTTCCTTGCCATCCGTTCCCGTAGCGAATTTTCATGCCATACGGAGAAGATATACCCAATCCCACCCACAATGAGTCATTTATCTGATGTGTAGCAAAAAAAGCAGGAATTGGCGTTGGCTTATCTCGCCCATTTTCAGTTGCCCCACCATTGCCCTGATAATCAATATCAAGAGACACGAGAGTTGAGGCCAAAGTCATTTGAGTTCCTGACAACAAAGTCATACCTGCAGGATTGTAAAAAACTGCTGACACGTCATCGCCAACAATACCGGCACCTGCATGAGCTCTACCTAGGCCGACGACACTTTGTTCCGTAAGTTGGAAACCTGCTGCATTTACGTTGCTAGCCACCGTCAGAGCACATAAGCACAGTGACGCAACAGTTGTGAGTTTCAGATGTTTCATATTCATTTGTTTTTCCTTGTAGTCAAATTCAAATTGTTAAGTTTGTTTTGGGCATTTTGAAGAAGTCAAACCTCTTAAAACGAGGCAATTTTTTAGTACAAACCCCTATAAATAAAAGATTAATAAAGGTACTTCCATTTTTTTATTAATTATTTGTTCCCAATTTCAAAATTACTGATTTTGTTTTGATTTAGCGGTTAAAACTTGTATACAATGACACTTGGCGGTTGTGATTTGTCATTTTTTTGCCGCTGCCTATTTTTAGTTGAATAGCTCATTTGATACACAATTTGGACTTTGTTCCTGTCTGTTGTTTGTTTTTAATGACTACTCCTGAATAGCAAATTAAATTTACTATCTGATATGGAAACCAAGAAAACTAGACGTACATTTAGCCCTGAATTTAAAAAACAGGCCGCTCAACGCGTGGTGGATTTGAAACAAAAAGCCGCTGCTGTTGCTCAAGACTTGAATATCAGTGTCGTTAGCCTGTATCAATGGATCAAAGAATACGAAAAGCATAAAGAGCCCAATCCGCCTACGACTGACACCGCAAGCTTAGTTCGGGAAGAACAAACAAAACCAACAACAGAACTGTCGACACCAATTCCTCAAGGGGTTGCCCCCATCAATTTAACTCCTAAAGAAGAAATTTTATTTGGCACCCCGTTTTTACAAACCATTCAGCCTCCAATAGCTGAGTCTAAGCCCGCTGAAGTCGAACCGACACTCCCGGCGTCACTTACTCAAACAGAAGTGACTCAGCCTAAGCCTACTATTGAAGAAAAAGTTGTTTTAGAACCGAAGCCTACTTTAGGTGAAGTACCAGCCGAACCAAAACAAATACCAACAGTCCAAACGTACACCCCTATCGTTGATAAAGGGACGCTTGTAACTGAGACAAAAGCTGTTTTAGAACCAAAACCCGTTTTAGGTGAAATACCTGCTGAACCAGAACAAAAACCAGTAGC
>CANQMZ010000087.1 GCA_947625105.1 uncultured Parasutterella sp. | reverse complement strand
TTGGAGGCACCCAAGTTCACAGTGCCACCCTTAAATTCAGAAAGTTTTGATATTTGGATGTTCAGCTGTTCTAACTTAGAAAAGATTTCGTTGGCCGTATCCATCACCAATTCCCCGGCAGGGGTAAGAACAATTTTCTTTCCAGTGCGGTTGAATAATTTTGTCCCTAAATCCTCTTCCAAGGCTGATATATGGCCAGAGACAGCAGGTTGAGTGATATTCAGGTTGTAGGCGCCCCTAGTAAAGCTACCGGTTTTTGCCACAACAACAAAACTTTTTAGGTGGGTTAAATTAATCATTAGTAATGGCCTCATTAACGCATTAAACTGCGAAAGTAGAATTGGTAGTAACTTGTTCTTGTAACTAAACATAAATCTAGAATTAGTTAAATAATTTTTTCAAGTTTGCACGTCGGATTTTATGCCGTGCAAGCCATATCTGAAAGAGGTTTCACAAGGACAATTCGCTTTATGCCTTCGACATTAACAACAACCCTTGCTAATTCCGTGTCAGTTTTACCCGCATAATTTAGAGTCCTCAACATGTAAATGTGATAAAGCTTTTCCCCCACGCTTTTGTCATCTTCCTCGGTGGGTAGTTCTTCAAATCGTCCATCAATGTTTCTGAGAAAGTCCGAGACGTTAAAACGGACGATATCTAGGAATTCGTAGCCGCAGGCTTTAAAGAGCCTTTTTCGATTTCGAATTTCCACTTCTTTGGTGTAGCGAAAGATGGTGTCATCCCATCGGTCGTGGGCGATGTTATTCCAGTCATTTTTCTGTCGAAGCTCAAGCACTTCACTAGGAACTTTTTTTGCATCAACAAAGTCAAAACTCTCTTTACAGACTCCGACCTGGGTATTTTCGCCTCGGAAAATAAGCAGTCTCCTGTCTGGAACCCATCGGCGCAAAAGGGTACCTGCCAACCATTCCCGAGATATCTCTTTGAGTCGATCTTTGAATATATAGCTGATAATTAATGCTAAAAAGAGATTAAAACTCAAAGAGCCATAGGTTCCCTGCCAGATGAAAGCAATCACCGTGGCAAAGAACATGGAAATCGCAGCAGCGATTCCGTAGATGGAATGCAATAAGAGGGGAGCCCCTTTTCGATAACTGACATCTAGAAAGAGACAGCTACTGACATATTTTTTTATGGAAGACCAACGCAATAAAAAGGAAGACTCTTCCGTTTCGTCTGGAGGAACCTTGACCGGATAATTCTTCTTAAGATAGTCGGTTTGGATTGTCAACAACGCTTTCGCAGAGGTGGCAAATCTAGAAGGAACGTACTGGACTAAATATTTCATGTAGTAGGCGGTCACCACCGACATGTATTCATCGCAGTACGAATAGGTTTTTGAATCGTATTTTTGTTCGTAATCGACTACCAGTTTCTCCAGTTCGTGATACTGATGGAGAAAAATAGTAATTTCATCAACAAGACTGTCAACTTCCAAAGAAGAGACAACTTCGGTCATGGTCAAGTACCTTGCCCGAAAACGTAACGCTCGCTTATAGGCAACACTGATTTCCTTGAGCAGGTCCTCGTATCGCTCAATGTTTGAACCTTCGTTAAGTAATGTTGTCACCTCCATAATCTTCATTGAAAGATCACGAATAGTGCTTTTTGGGGCCCTCAAACGAATGTAGTTCTTAAGATTCCGGAGGAATTCGTTTTTGTTATAAGTGTGAGCATTGATTTGTAAGGCGTTGGGTAAAAAGAAGTATGTATCTACTCTGTAGGTGACAACCTTGGCTTTTTTGGCGAAAGAAATTCGCTGTTTAACCTCGAATTGCTTTTCGCCGTGGATCTTAAAAAGATCCTTTATTTTCTTCGGAGAGCTTTTCTGCATCTTCTTACTCCAAATAAAACATCCAAAGAAGTCTTGAAATGAAAAGCAGAGACCAAATTACCGGTGCTTCAAAAACAAAGTGCTCACCAATGGGCAGGGAATAAATCCCTGCCATTTGTCTAGAAGAATCCAGGAGTGATACCCAACCAATGCAAATAAGTACCGCCTGCCACAATTAACAGAACCCAGTACAGAACTGACTGGATAAAACCGTATTTGAAAGTATCAGACATGGAATACTTGTTGGTACCGTAAAGCATTGCGTTAGGTTTGGCATTAAAGGGTAGTGTCCAGCATACGTTGATGCACAGGCACACAGGCAATGCCAAGGCTAGGACATCAATCTTCAATTCTTGCGCTATTCCAATAACGATCGGGATAAAGATGATTGTTCTCATATTCTTACTTTGGAATATGATGTGGCTAAGAATGAAGATACCTGTCAGCAGTGCGTACAGTCCCAAGTAACTCATGGTTCTCAGACCCAGGCCGTCCATCATGGCCTTGGCTAAAGTATCCATAAGATGCGTGGAAGTGAGGCCGGCTCCTAGAGAGTATGCACCCGCCGAGAAGATCATCAGGTGCCAGGGGATGTCGACATCGTTCCAGCTTAGGAGTTTAAATTGTGGCGCAAGCATCACTATCGCTCCCAACATGGCTACCACCGTGGCGTTGATGCCATGAAGCTTATCGGTTGCCCAAACCAATAAGACGATCAAGAAAACGATGACGGCTTTAACTTCATTGAGTCTGATGGGACCCAAGTTCTTATAAGCCTTTTTTAGCGAATCCATTCCGCCTTCCAACTGAGGCTTCATTTCGTCTTTTTTGACAGGAAATATGAATTTGACACCAATAATGTAGGCCAAAATACCGAAGCCGAGAACCAACGGGAATCCGCTAAGCAGCCAGTCAATGTAGTAAATGGTGCAGTTGGCACCGGCAAGCAACGCGACAGCGAGAAGGTTGGCACCCGAACCGGTCATGTACGCGTTGCAGCTGGCGTTGATCATGACTAGGTTGTGGAGGACAAGGTTTCGTGAAAAGTTATTTGTCACATCTGTTCCCGGTGCTCCGTATACGGCAGAGACCACCATGAACAAAGGCATCATTAGGGCTGCCTTAGCAGCGGTTGCGTTGACAAAAGCTGCCAATATGATGTTGATGGCGAGGAAGGTTAAGAAGATAGTGGAAGCATTCTTGCCAAACGTAATAATCAGCCAAAGGGCAAAGCGTTTGATGAGTTGGGTTTTGATCAAGGCGCTAGCCATGATAAATGCCGAGATATTCAACCAAATTACCGGATCACCTAAGGTGGCCATGGCGGGTTTTGGTTTCAGAATGCCGGTTAGGACCAAACCACATATCAAAAGCATTGAGGTGACATAGTTCGGAACCGTTTCCGTGATCCACAGGAAAAGGGAGGTTGCAAAAAGGGCGAACATCACCTCCTGGCGTGCGTCAAGAATAGGGATCCGAACAAAATATGCCAAGACAATAAAAAGGATGGCCGCCAGAGGGATTCCCCATGTACGGAAGAATTTTCCCGTGGCAGACAGTTGCTTTTTAGGCAGCTTATTTAATGAATAGCTGTCTAGGTCCAAAGGGTCATGGACAACCTGCGCGGTGGCAGGCGCGGACATTGAGGTCATATCGCCTCCTTCTAACGAGTCAAGACGGGGAAGGGTGAAGGAGAGACACCCTTCCGTTGGTTTTTACTGCGATATTGCTAAATCATTCCTAAAACTTTCTTTGCCGCCCTCAAGTAGTTAGTATTGGGTAGATCGGCAATGCCAAGTTTAGAAACAGCCTGGCTCATGGCTGCATAGTTCTCACTTTCGCAGCAAGCAGATTGAACTAGAGCACCGTTGAACCAGACATAGGCATATTCGCAAATGATTCCATCCACAGAAAAACCATAACGCTTTTTCTCAACGCTGACCACTGCGAGGTCAGGGTTCTGGCGGGCAATATCAATGAACTCATCAAGCGTGTAAGTATCCTTGTCCAACTTGATGTTTACGTTCAAGTGGGAAAGGATGGTCTCGAGTTCTTCTTTCTTTACAGGGAATTTGAATTTTCCGCGAGGTTGAAAGATTTCGTAGCCTTCCGGTGTTTCGCCAGTCTTGGTTTTGATATCGAGAAGACCATCTCGGACCTTGACGTTGGCTTCATTTGTGTTACGGGAAAGGAAATATGTTTCAGCAGGCATAACGCGGGCTGCATAAAGACTGGCTTTAGCATCCCACATTTTTTCCTTTACTAAATCGGCGACATCTTTGCCAAAAACCCGGAACTCAGCTCTCGGAACGATCTTTGCCGCTTCTTCGGCTGAAGTTGCCTGGTTTTTTGCAAAAGGATTAACAGTTGTCATGATTTGCTCCTCTGGCTTATTTTTTCCATGTTGTATAGGGATTGGCGACTAGATTTGAATTGAAGTACCTCGGGTCTGAAGATACTTCTTCTCCGATCCAATCCGGTTTTGTAAATTTTGCATCTTCACTTGGGATTTCTATTTCGGCAACAATCAAACCTTCATTGACGCCGTGGAACTCATCAATTTCCCAGGTGAGTCCATCACCGGCAGGGATCTTGTATCGAGTTTTTTCGATAATTGGTTTTTCGGCCAATTCATCAAGCATTTTGACGCAATCCTCATAAGGAATTTCGTATTCAAATTCCATGCGGGTGCAGCTAACCGTCAAACCCTTGACAGTAAGGAAGGCTTTATCGTTGATGGTACGAATTCGAACAGTGCGTTCCTTGACACTGTTTAAATAACCTTGGCGATAATGTGTGCCTTTGGCTCCTTCTCGCCATTTATCTCCGATGACGAGGAACTTTTTCTCAATTTCTTTTGCCATTTTTTTTCCAATGAAGTTTGAGTTAATAATCAGGAGCGCAGTACCTATGCTCCCTTGGGGTAATTTTGACAGGGATACTGAAAACCTGAATTTAGTTTTTGAATGGAATCAATAACAATTAATTATGGTTGAAAGGGGAAGATAAAGGTCCTATTGCAGAAATTGATTGATAAAAAAGGCTTATCTAATTTATTTGAAGGAAAAACGTATCTTCGGCCGGCATTGAGAGGGGAAATCCAGATGAAGGAAAAAATCTAATTAAAAAGGGGGAAAGAAATACTTCCATACCGTTAGCTTGGATATATCTATTTGTTTTATTTTATGTGTTGTTTCTTACCTGGCAGTAAAAACTTCAAAAATTAAGGTATTACTCAAAGCATCCTAAAGGGGTTACCAAGTTACTGGAAAATAAGACTTCAATTTAACAGCTGTGAAATATTGGGAATAAGAGACAATAGTTAAAATTTATATGTATAAAAAAATCAAATTGAACCAAGTAAGCATTTACTAACTAGGTTTGTTCGTTTTAATAAAAAAACTAACAAATAAAATCAATCGTATAAAGCATTTGATCGGACAAATTAGTTTTTATGATTGAAGCTATAAGAAACTATGATAATAAAGCAGGGGTAATTGCTTATGATTTTTCCTGGGGGTTTTGTTTATTCCCTTTATAAGGAGAAATCATGAGAAGAATAGTAACAGGTCTATTCGTAGCCGGTGCGATCGTAGTTGGCATTCCTCAGGCCACTACATCGGCCTTTGCCGCTGAGTTATATGCTCAGTGCCAAAAAGACTGGGGAAATCTTACTGGTCAGGTTGAAGGCCGTGAGTTTAAATTTCTTGTTGATCCAGCAAAAGTCAGTCCCGACCAAAAGAAAGCTTTTGAGCAGATTTGGGGTGAAGTTAAAAATGTGCTCGTTAAAAATGGGGTAAAAGTCACTGAAAGAGAGAAGGGAGCTTTCAATCTCACACCGTTGGTTAAGACTTTCTATGACACACCCAACATGGATCTGTGGAAGAAAGGCTACTTGATCCGCACGACCGTTTCCTATAAGAAAGGTTATCCTCAGGCGGAAATGAAGGTCATTGTCAAGCGTATTAATGGACCAGCTAAAACCATTATCAATTCTGAACTAAGCTTAGCAAACGGAAAAGGCAAGGCCAGTTCCGAGGACAACATTGGCATTGGTCCTAAAGGAAACCTTTATAGCTATGTGGAGAAAGGAATAGGTTTCAAAGCCACACGAGCCGATTTAGGCGAGATGAACCTCAAGGACTTTGCGGCATATGTTCCTCAATTAGCCAAGCTCGGTTTACCTGCCGATACCAAACTTGTTGCCTACCCTGCTTTTGGGCTTAGGGCAAGACCCGGTGTGGTTGAATTGCCAGGGTTGGATAAACCAACGTCTGTTTCCATGGAATCATGGTCCCGCGTAGAAAACGGCAAACCAATCGTCTATGACTATTCGTTTGGTTATGGTGGTGACTTCAATGCGATGACCAAAGCTCATGCTTCAGCAGAAAAAGCGGTGGAAGCTATTCAGAAAGACCTCGGGCAAAAGCTTGGTATGCCGGATGGTGGTAAGTACATCGGTTCCAAAGTCCGTGTATTGCTGAAACAGCCCATGTAATTGGATATTCCAAATAACGACAAAGGATTTAAATATGAAAAAGATTTTATTGCCATTACTGGCTTGTGGCGTTGCGCTGCCCATGTCGGGAATAACATCCGCCGATCAGCTAGACGACCTTTATGGCATAGCCAATCGCCCCTCTTACATCAAGCATTATGAGCCCACAAAAGACGGCGATGTCATGCTTAATCCATATCTGCAGGTCGGGACGAAAGAATTCCCCGCAGTTTTGGATCCTTCTAGACCTATCTATAACTATGTCATTACCCCCGAAGGTGGAGTTGCCCTCATCGAAGAAGCTCCTCACCCCTATGGAAGGGCCTATCCGGAAGGTTTTTACCGCCCCGAGGACAGGTCAATCCGTAAACCCGGTACGGTTGAAAATTTCGGACACGTTTCCGCAAATGCCGGCGGTCCTGCAAGAATTAGCGGCGAGATCATAAACAGCAAAGAGGGCAAGTGTTGGTTGGTTAATAACAAGTCGGGTCGGTACTCCAAGAGAAATCTCGACCGGACTCCGCAGCAACTCTTTAATGCCTTCAATCTAATTAAGTCAGTTGTAGATCCCAATGGACAACCTTTCTGCGAATCAGCTATCTATCTCGTAGCGTATGCGCCAGATTACATTTCCAAGGCACTGAGACAGTCTCCGGATCTTGTCTATGAAAACCCAAAGACTAAGAAGAACGCCCACATTTTGTTGACCCCGGGTAAACCGATTCCTCAGTTTGCTATTCCTGAATATCAGCACATTAATTTGGATGCTGTCGGTTCAGGTGGAGGGGACGGCGGTGCAGCTGCCGCAGCAGCCGCGGCGAAAGCAAAAGCCACCAGCGTTAAAGGTAAGACGACTTATAACGACGATCCGTCTTAAGCCGCTGTTCAGTAATCAACGATTTTGAAAGGTAAAGATATGAAAAAATCATTTTTAGCAGCTTTGATGGCTTTATCCCTTCCGATTGTCGCCACTGCCGGAGTAACAGCCCAACAGTCGGTTCTTCAAGGAGAAAAGCACTTTTTGACGGGTTATCCCACTCATAACCTGGATGGAACGGTCAATGTTGTAGTGGAGATTCCAGCCGGAACGACGGCAAAATATGAAGTTGATCATGACAACGGATTGATGGTTCTAGAGCAAAAAAACGGTAAACCCCGTTATGTCCAGTACATTGGTTATCCTGGCAATTATGGAATGATTCCCAGGACCGTACAAGCCAAGGAGTTTGGTGGAGATGGAGACCCGTTGGATGCGATCGTTTTAGGTGAGCCAGCAGCCAGAGGAGAAGTTATTAAAGCAAGACCGTTGGGTGTTTTGATGCTTAAGGATCACGGTGAGGAAGATAGCAAAATTATCATGGCTGCCGTTGGTTCACCATTTGAAAAAATCAGGAACATGAAGGAACTTGATGAAAAGTTCCCGGGTGTTTCAAAGATCATCGAGTTGTGGTTTACCTCCTACAAGGGTTTGGAAAATGGTGTTAATCCTATGAGCTCCGAAGGAATAAAAGAGAAGTCGGCGGCTATCAAGATTATCGGCGATAGCAATCTCATGTTTGAAAGATCCTATGTTAAAGAGTCTGACAAGCCGAAATTAGATGCTGACGGCAATCCTAAAGTTCGTTTCCACCCCAATGCCAGAAATATATCGGACTAGTGCACTGACCTAGACGTCAGGTTGCCAACCAGAGAAGAGATCAAAAATCTTCTCTGGTTTTTCTTCGCTTTAAATTACGGGAAGTGATAAAACCTGTAAAAACTGTTAGTAATAGATTGATTGACGCCGGAATGTGAATCGAAAGTTTTAAGCGCTAGCTCGCGCCAGTGAGGAGTGATCGTTTACGGACTCGAGGATAATCAGTCCATGCAAAAAAAGCCCTATCCGACAAAAAGTTTGAATAGGGCTTAAGCTTTCTGCTTTTAGTCGCTAAAAATTTATAAAAGCCCTGACACAACAGGGCTTAGGAGAGTTTTTAACTCAGACAAATATGGCTTAACTATTCTCTTAGGCTAGCGGCAGATGAACTTTCAACCGATTCCTCAAGTCTGGCAAAGACTCCAAAGTTCTGAGCGGCTCTATCCCAAACAGCTTCATGAACTTATCAGCGTCTTCAGCCATTTCCAATAGCTTCGGTCCTCCCTCCGGATTTGAGCTAATTACCACGCCCGTCTTTAAATACAACTGTTCTTTGTTCCTTGCGCTATATATCGGTGAGAGAGTCGGTGTCGTCAACAGCTCACTGAGGTATTCAAAGGAGTAATCCAAGCCGTTCATCCGAGCTCTCTTGTGCATGATTCTTTCCATGACCACCGCCAACACGCACACTAAAAAGTGTCCCCGGATGTGTTCCTCTGTTCTTACGTAAACCGGGCGAGCCTCCAGATAAGTTTTCATTATTCGGAAATTTTCTTCAATCTCCTGCAACTCCCTTAAATTGCCATAGACTTTCTCATCGGACAGATCCTCGCAAGAAGTTACTAAACCGTAGTAACCGGCAAAGCGGCACTTCTTTTCGTACAGTGCCTGATTCAACCGGTAATCCTGACCTTTGACCGATTTTAGAAATTGACGACTGCCCTGATGAGATGAGGAATTAATTTTTTCCTTTCCTAAGGCTAGAAGACTTTGAGCCGCCTCCCATTGCGCCTGAAGCTGTTTCATG
>CANQMZ010000086.1 GCA_947625105.1 uncultured Parasutterella sp. | reverse complement strand
CTCCCATGTAACCGAGCTTTTCGAGGATAACTACTTTTTGGGCCCCATGTTCAAGCGCTGACAATGCCGCAGCCATACCCGTTCCACCGCCACCGATGACAGCAACATCAGCTTCCTCCACTATGGGCTTAGTAGAAATGGGCTGTGGTTTTTTGCTGAATTTTTGGATTTCTTCTGGGGTTGCGCCTGCTTGTTCCAGACATTTCTTCACTCCGGCTTTCAAAGCCATTGTGGATAGCGTGGCACCTGTCACATTATTAACGTTGATACTTTGGTCTCGAATAATCCGATCGCCTGTTTTCTCGAGAGCTACCTTACCAACTCCAAAGCTTTCAAGGTTTTTGACCGTTCCTACATTGGCGATGCGACCATTGGCAATGGTCACTTGGACCGTCATTGGGGCGTTATGACCAACGACCTCTGCAGTATATGTCCCATCTTTAAGAGCTGCGGTTGCATTTGAGCTCAAAGCAATAGATGCGGCCGCAATGCTAATAGCCAAAATTGTAAATTTCATATTTTCTCCTTGATATCAAACAACAAACTGCTGAAGTAATTGTATAAAGCCGACTACCTAGGTATTTTGATCAAGGTCAATTTTTTTAGAAATCAATGAGTTTTTAACATGTTGGGCTTGCTAACCAAGGGGGGGGGGACGGAGTCCAAAAATTAAAGGGAGGTTCTTCGCCTCCCTTGGAAATCCTACTCCTTTTAATTAGTTGTCTGGCAATAATTTTTCTACGCCGTTTTCTGTACCTACCAAAAGAACATCTGCCCCTCTCCTTGCGAAAATCCCACAAGTAACCACTCCGGGAATTTGATTGACCTCTTCTTCAAACTTCCTCGGTTCCGAAAGTTTTAATCCGTGAATGTCAAGGATATTATTTCCGTTGTCGGTAACAAAGTTGCGAAGCACGGGTTTGCCACCCATAGTTTCGAGCACTCTGGCAACACGGCTCACAGCCATCGGAATTACTTCTATGGGAAGAGGAAATACTCCCAACTGGGCAACTTTTTTGCTTTTATCGGCTATGCATACAAATTTCTTGGAGGCTTGAGCTAAAATTTTCTCTCGTGTGAGTGCGCCCCCTCCCCCCTTAATCATGCAGAAATTGGCATCGATTTCATCGCAACCATCTATGTACACAGGAATGTCTTCTTTGACTTCCGATAGATCGCAAACTTTAAGTCCAAGTTCAATGAGCTGCCGGGTTGAGGCTTCAGAGCTAGAGACACAACCTTTCAATTGAATACCGGATTCGGCCAAAGCATCAATAAAATACCTGACAGTTGAACCAGTTCCTACGCCTAAATATTCTCCCTCCATTACGTACTCGAGAGCGGCTTGACCTACTTTCTGCTTGAGTTGATCCTGTAGTGATTGCATTTTCATATCTTCCAAAAAGAAAGTCTCCTATTCTGGTGGTTGGCTTCATCATTTTCACAGGAAAAATTGTAGCTCAAATAGCTCTCCTGCCAAACAGCATCCAAAATTCCTCGCTTCAATGAAAAACTATAAAAACAAACTTTCCACGCCGTTATTTCCTTTCCCGCAAAACGAGAAAAAACGATTTTATTTTAGCTAATGCCGCTGGGAGAACCTCGTCCGGTTAGGACGAGGAATTGTCACCTGCCCGTTACCTGCTGATCCGTTCGCAACTCTCGTTAACCTCTGATCTACAAGGTTATACTTAAATTCTCGTTCTTACTGAGTGGCGCGATGGCGGAAACCAAACCTCAAAACAGCGATGAAATCGGTCGACTCTCCGAGTCGTTCGGTTTCCTGCATCCCAAAAGCACGATCAGCAAGGCTTCAGCTCAATTTATTTGGGCAATCGGGGTGATGCTCGTTGTGATTTTCGTTGCTTTTTACCTGAATGCGCGAGAAAACAACGAAATGGTGCTACGAACACGTCTGATGCGCAGTTCCGCTCAGGTTGCCGCCAATTTGGAATTACACCTACGAAACACGACTGCCTCCATCGCCGTTTTGATTGAACGACTTGAGCAAGAAGGAAACAACCCCGCCGTTTTCTCAAAGTACACAACTCAAATCTTGAACGAACAGCCTGAGCTAGCTCTTATCAGGATGATTGAACCGAACGGCAGGGGAGTTCAAACAGCGATTAATCCTATCTTGGTTAACAGTGACCTTCGTCAGTACAACTACTTAGACTATCCTCAGGTAATCAGAGACGCCATAGCGGACGCTTTCTTATCCAACCGTGTTTCCATTTCGTCTTTTTGGTTTACCGCAGGTGATTCAACCTCTCCTTCCATTGTGATCATTTATCCGTTCACACTGAAAGACAAGAGCTACGCCTTCATGGCTCGCATTGCACTGAACAAATTGCTTGAAGTCTCCATTCCTCCTTCACTTAGAGGTGATTTTGAGTTCAGTTTGTTGCACGGAACCGAAGCGATAGCCGGGCAGGCCCCCTACAGCTCTCCCGACGATTATTCCTTGCCGAGCTATATCCGTGAAGCCAATCCGCTTCCTCCCTCCATCCAGCTTTACGCCTGCGATGTTGTGCAGGAATCAGGCTTTTACAACAACACGCTGCATTTTTGGCTCGGCGGAGCATTACTTTTATTGTTACTTTCTCTGTTTTTCCTTAACAGGGAAATGAGAAATAATCAGAATAAGCTTGAGAAAGCCACTAAAGAACTGGAAATTCGACGCGCATTGGAAAATTCAATCACCTTCGCGATCCTCATCACCGACCTCAATAACAAAATCATTTACATAAACAATGCGTTCAAAAAACTCACCGGTTATGCGGAAGACGAATTGATTGACAAGGCTCCTCCTTATCCTTTCTGGGGAGACTCCTCTCCTCTTCCCTCCGTGCTTCTCAAGGATATCTCCAGGCTCAAGCCAGGTTCCTTTCCCCATCGGTTTGACCTGACAATCAGACATAAGGATGACGAAAATATCCAATGCATTATCTGGCTAACTCCTTTTTATTCGTCCTATAACGAACATGTTGGCTGGATATACATTATTCGAGATAACACGCTTGAAGCTCAGTCCATGGACCTGACCAATGATGCCATCGCTTCTTACCAAAGATTATTGAACTCGGTTTTATCCGCTATTTCCGTGGTTAGCCATAAACCGTCTGGCAGTCTTCTTGGCATCCATAACGATAAATACACTCAGCAATTGGGCAACACAGTTGATGGACACATGGCAATCTCTAGGTCGTTCAAAGAACCCTACGATATTCATGGCATCCGCGAAGGTGAATTCTTTGTCGATGATTTAAGCCGTTGGTTCCATGTCAACGAGGCTCGAGTGACACTGCCCGGTGGCTCTCACGTAACGCTCCAAGCCGCTCTTGACATCACGGCGAGAAAGGTCAGCGAACAAAAGCTTGAAGAACAGACTAATAAAATGGAAAATTCTTCGCGCCTTATCACCTTAGGAGAAATGGCCTCTACGATTACTCATGAAATTAACCAGCCGCTTACAGCTGTAACCGCTTATGCCAGTACAGCCATAGAGTTGATGGGACAGTCCAAAGAGGTCAACAAAAACCAACTTCTTGAGGTATTTCAAAAAATCGCCAATCAAGCCGAGCGTATTGATCGAATTATCAAGAACATCCGCTCTTTTGCTAAAAAGCGCCAGACTTCCCTTGAGTGCATTTCTCTCAAAGATGTCTTGCAAGACTCCATGGAACTGAACAAACTGGTCGAAAAGAAATACCTTGGAGTCAAGGTCCGCTATAAGCTTCCAAGTGTGCTCCCTTTGGTGGAATGTGATCCAGTTCAAATCAACCAGATTCTCATGAATTTGGTAAGAAATGCTGCTGAGGCACTTGTCGAAAACAACTGCCAGGACAAGACCATCACAATTAGCGTTGACATTGCTTCGGATATGGCAAAACTTTCAGTTGCCGATCACGGCCCCGGCATCTCAGAGACCATGAAAGCCAGTCTCTTTACTCCATTTTTCTCAACAAAAAAGAATGGATTGGGTCTCGGTTTGAGTACTTGCCAGACGATCGCTGAAGCCCACAATACCAAACTAAGGGTAACCGATAATACCAACGGAGGGGCGGTTTTCTCATTCGAGTTAAAAATTGGATGCAACCCCAAGGATACAAACCCTTAAGGGTAAAGGTTTCTAACAATTTGGTAACTACTCGTTAACGTTAGTGAGTAGGGTATTTTCACGGGGTGTAATTAGGCGTATAGTTAACCCTAGTAGTCAGCACCGAGATATCCATAACCGACATTAGGAGACCTCGAGAGAGGGTCGGGGCTAGGCTTGGTGTGTTTATTTCATAATTAAAAAGGCTGAAAGATGATGCAGATGACCCCTAGAAATTATCCTCAAGATACGGCTGACACTCTTGGTGTCGTGTATGTTGTGGAAGACGATGAAGCCGTTCGCGACTCTCTCAAGTGGCTTCTTGAGGCTTCAAGTTATCGAGTCGAGCTTTTTGAAAGTGGCGAACTCTTTTTAGCGAAGTTTGATCCCAATGCGATCGCTGTTTTGGTTTTAGACGTGCGTATGCCAGGCATGAGTGGCCTGGAAGTTCAGGAACATTTAATCGCTCGCAAATGCGATATCCCTATCATATTCATCTCCGGACACGGTGACGTCTCGATGGCCGTCTCGACTCTGAAGAAAGGAGCAGTAGACTTCATTGAGAAGCCCTTTGATCAGGCAGCTTTGCGCTCACTTGTCGAAAGAATGTTGCAGGAAGCTCGCCAAAGAAGGGTGAAATCAGAACGCCGCTCTTTAAACGATGCCTTGTTGGCCAAATTGACGCCTCGCGAACAACATGTTCTCGAAAGGATCGTCAGTGGCCGCCTTAACAAACAGATTGCTGCCGACCTTGGAATTTCCATTAAAACCGTTGAAGCCCATAGGGCCTCGATTATGGATAAAACCAATTCCGGCACTGTCGCCGATTTAATGAGAGTGGTAATGAATGCCAATAAAACGCCTATCAAGGATGACTCCTCTCTCTAACTGGTAACTCGTCAACTCAAAAAGGGAAGCCTTTCGGGTCTTCCCTTTTTTAATCACAGATTCCTTTTTACAATACGTTGCGCATTTATGGTTTGGAGAGAATATGACCGCGAAAATTATTGATGGAAAAGCATTAGCTCAAGACACACGCCAAGAAATTAAACAAAGGGTCTCACAAATCAGTAAAAATCAACGAGTCCCTTGCCTTGCAGTGGTTTTGGTCGGAGAAAATCCAGCCAGTGCCGTGTATGTAAGAAATAAAATCAAGGCGTGCGAAGAAGTTGGTATTAAATCCTTATTTGAGAAGTTACCAGCAGAGACATCAGAAAAAGACTTGCTGAGCTGTATAGACCGCTTGAACAAAGACGATACTGTGGACGGAATTTTGGTTCAGCTGCCCTTGCCCAAACAAATTAGCGAGCAAAAAGTCATTGAAGCGATCAGAGTAGATAAGGATGTTGATGGTTTCCACCTAATCAATGTCGGAGCTCTCGCCTCCGGATTGGATGGGTTCAGACCTTGCACTCCCTCCGGCGTAATGAGAATGCTTGAATCGATCAACTATCCGTTATCCGGCAAGCATGCTTTAGTTATTGGTAGAAGCAACATTGTCGGAAAACCCATGGCATTGATGCTTCTTGAAAAGAATGCAACCGTCACGATCGCCCACAGCAAGACGGTCAATTTAAAAGAACTGGCGAAGTCTTCCGATATCATCGTTGTTGCGACAGGCCGCCAAAAAACATTGACCGCCGATATGGTTAAACCTGACGCCGTTGTCATTGACGTGGGTATTAACCGCGATGCTCAAGGCAAGCTCTGCGGAGATGTGGATACGGAAGCTGTCATGCAAATTGCAGGACATATCACCCCGGTACCTGGTGGCGTCGGTCCTATGACGATCGCCATGCTCCTTGTTAACACACTCCAAGCCTATGAAAGAAAATTCAAGGACTAAGCACATGCAAAAGAACATTAATATCATCAGTATCGTTGACGACAAATCTAAGAATATCCCTTATGACAGTTTGGACCAAAATAGCTTTAAGCCAGCTGTATTAAAACTCATTGACGATCTTAAGAAAAAAGTTGATGAAATCTGCTCGAGTCAAGAAAAACCAACTTTCGAAAACGTAGAGGAGAATTTAAGCAATACAACCGAGAATCTTAATTATGTTTGGTCAGTCATTTCCCACTTAAACAGTGTTAATGATTCGCCTGAATTGCGTGATATTGTCAATTCGCTTATTCAGCCACTCTCGGAGGTTTACTCCTTAATTGGTCAAAACGAGGCCCTATACGCCAAATACAAGGCCATTAAAGCCGACAAATGCCAATTTGATCAGTTATCTAAAGCTAGAAAACGCATCATTGACAAAGATGTTGAAGATTTTGTACTCTCCGGAGCCGAATTAAATGAAACCGATAAGGCTCGAATGAGGGCGATTTCGGCCGAGGCCTCTGCCCTATGTCAAAAATTTTCTGAAAACCTTCTTGATTGTACTAATGACTTTGCCCTGTATCTACCCAAGGACACCGAAGAGCTTACGGGTGTCCCGGAGGAGACCAAGGCTCTTTTAGCCCAGCAGGCTCAAAACGAGGGGAAAGAAGGTTACAAAATTACTTTGCAGATGCCCAACTACTTCCCCCTCATGCAGTATGCGGAAAACAGGGATCTTCGTAAAAAACTCCACCATGCCTTTGCTACTAGAGCTTCTGAATTTTCTCCTGCTGGAAAGGACAACGCTCCCATTATTGAGAAACTTCTGAAGCTTCGGGTTGAAAAAGCCCACCTGCTGGGTTTTGAGAATTTTGCAGAACTCTCTATCAAAAGGAAGATGGCAGAATCCTCTGCTCAAGTAGTTAACTTTTTAAGAGAACTCGCCAGAAAGGCCAAACCGGCGGCGCAGAAGGAGTACGAGGAACTGGTCAAATTCGGCCATGAATCCTTAAAAATCGATAAAGTCTACTCTTGGGACACCGCATTCATTAGCGAAAAACTCAGACAAGCCAAATACGATTATTCGGGACAACAGCTAAAAAAGTATTTCACGCTTCCTACCGTTTTGAGCGGATTATTCAAGCTTGTTGAAACACTTTTTTCGATTTCTATTGAGGAAAAAACCGTCCCTGTTTGGCATCCCGATGTCAAATACTTTGTTGTCAAAAACTCTTCCGGTAAAGAGATCGCTTCTTTTTATGCCGACCTCTACGCAAGAAAAGGTAAAAGAGGCGGCGCCTGGATGGGAGATCAGCGAAGCAGACGTTTGGTGGATGGCAAGATTCAGACTCCCGTTGCTTATCTTGTTTGCAACTTTGCCGCCCCTGTGGGAAATAAACCTTCTTTGCTTTCCTTATCGGATGTCAGCACCATTTTCCATGAATTCGGCCATGGTCTGCACCACATGTTGACCCAACAAGTGGACTTAGCCGTCTCCGGCATCAGCGGCGTGGAGTGGGACGCCGTTGAGATGCCCAGTCAATTTATGGAAAACTTCGTTCTCAATTGGGAAGTGATGCAAACGATCACCTCCCACGTGGATACTGGTGAGAAGCTTCCCCGGGAGCTCTTTGATAAAGTTGTCGCAGCCAAATATTTCCAAGCCGGCCTCTCCACTGTCCGTCAAATCGAATTCGCTCTGTTTGATATGCTGCTTCATACCGATGAACATCCGGAAAAAGAAAAAGTCGGAAAACTGCTTGATGAAGTTAGAAATGAGGTGGCCGTATCCCTTCCGCCCGAATATGACCGTTTTGCCGATTCCTTCAGCCATATCTTTGCCGGAGGATACGCTGCGGGCTACTACAGCTATAAATGGGCTGAAGTGCTCTCGGCAGACGCTTTCTCCTTGTTTGAAGAAAAGGGGCTTTTTAATAAGGAGATCGGTAAAAAATGGCTTGATGAAATCCTTTCACAGGGAGGTAGTCGCCCCGCTCTTGAGAGTTTCGTAGCATTCAGGGGGCGTAAACCTCAAGTAGAACCTTTGCTTCGTCAATACGGATTAATCAAATGAAATTTGCGATCACCACTTGGAATGTCAACTCCTTGAAAGTAAGGCTGCCACAGGTTTTGGAATTTCTTTCAACGGTCTCCCCTGAGGTGCTTTGCCTTCAGGAGCTGAAGATGCAGGACGCGGATATTGATCATGCTCCATTTGAAGAGCTCGGTTACGCCATAGAAACTTTTGGGCAAAAGACTTATAACGGCGTGGCCACAATCGCTAAGAAATCAGTTTGCCAAGTCCGGTCCGACTTGGTTCGAAACATCCCAAGTTTCAAAGATTCGCAAAGCAGGCTTCTGGCCGCGACGATCAAGACTGCAGAAGGAAACATCCGCGTTGTTAACGGATATTTCCCAAACGGAGAGGCAACTGACAGCGAAAAATATCCCTATAAACTCAAATGGCTTAAGGCGCTCACGCTATGGCTTGGAAAAGAAATAGAAAAACATCCCCAACTCGTTCTTCTTGGTGACTTCAACATCGCTCCTGAAGATCAGGATGTTTACGATCCTGCCGGATGGGCTCAGAGTGTCCTATGTGTACCCGAGGTCAGGGAAGCCTTTCAGAGGCTTTTGGATATCGGATTGGTTGACTCATTCAGGGAGCACAAACAACCACCTAAAACCTATTCCTGGTGGGATTACCGAATGCTTGCCTTCCAGAGAAACCACGGACTTCGCATTGACCATATTTTGATTTCGAAGCCTCTTGCCGCTAGGAATCAATCCGTCGTCATCAATAAGGATTTTCGGGCTAAAGAGCGTCCGAGTGATCACGCTCCAGTCACTCTTACTTTAGAGTTTTGATTTTTACAAATCAGGCGTGACCTTAGCTGTCCACAGCCCCCTTGGACGTCTTGGGCTGCTGAGTCCCTGTACTTGAGCAAGATACCGGCTCCCCTACAACGCTCTTCAATTTGGTTTAATCTCTTGGCGTCTGGTCTTTTAAACAGAGAACCCTCGATGGAATTGACGGGAATCATATTGAGAACTGCGTATTGACCATCCCATTGGCTAAAAAGCTTATCTAATTCCTCATCCGTATCGTTAACACCGCCCACAAGTGTCCACTGATACTGAATGGGATAACC
>CANQMZ010000085.1 GCA_947625105.1 uncultured Parasutterella sp. | reverse complement strand
CCTATGATTTCAATCGAAACATACGATCCAATAGGAGTTCCCTAAGAATCTAGGTTAGAACTTGGAAAAATTAAAGTACAAACAAGCGATCCTACTTCTTTTTAAAATAGCGAGAATAGAAGCTAACAAAAGCGATTATCAAAATACCAAGAATGATCAGCTCATCACTGTAGTTCGATAAATCTTCAAAGAGCATATCCATAATTGCCTCCCTTTCGGGACACTGAGGTTTCCTTTTCTTGTTAGTGTTGATAGATAAGAGACCTTGATAACCGTAATAAAAATCGAAGGTTATCTAGACCTCTTGGGTTGAATTCTAAGTCAAACATCAATTGTCTGACAAATAATTTTAGTAGTGGTTTTCCTATGCCTATTTCATGACATGGGAAAACCATAGTTTGAAAATAAACAGGGATGATTTTGAAAAGATACGAATCTAATTTCTTGATTAAATTAAATAATTGTCATTGTTAAGCGGACAAGAGACAGCTTTAAGCGTGCGCAACTAGCCGAGAAAATAGCATCTCGCCAAAAGAAATAACCCTTTTTGGGAAAAGCTAGGGCTATTTGTATGCAATTGTAAGGATAATACCAATCGGCTAATTAACAATATTTAACCCAAAGGAAGCCAAAATGACTCGCATGAAGGATGTTTATAGCCCTAGAACCGAATTTAGATGTTCCCGGCTACGAGGGGCTAAATTTGGCGGGACCGTTTGCCAATATTGTGCCATTGGTTGCTCTCAATTGGCGTTTTATAAAGACGGGAAACTTATTGATGTCGAGGGCGATCCTCGCAGTCCGGTCAATGAGGGCAGACAGTGCCCCAAAGGGGCGTCGACATTTGCTTTAAATGACAACCCGTACAGGAGTGTAAAGCCTCTGTACCGAGCTCCCGGCGCAGACAAATGGCAGGAAGTTACACTTGAGTGGATGGTCAATGAAGTTGCCAAAAGAATATGGGAGAGCCGATCAAGAGGCTTTGTAGAAAAAACTTCAGACGGCATTACAGTGAACAACTGTAAAAACATAGGCTTCATCGGTGGTTCCGCTAACGACAACGAGGAGTGTTATTTATTCCGCAAGTTGTTCAGTGGTGGTTTGGGCATTCTGCCTGTTGAAAATTCCGCTCGATATTGCCATTCAACAACTGTAACGGCGCTTTCTCCTTCTTTTGGATTCGGAGCGAGCACCAATCCAACACGCGATTTAGTCAATAGTGATTGCATCATCATTATGGGCTCCAACATGGCAGAAGCTCATCCAGTGGGTTTCTACTGGCCGATGGAAGCAAAGAGGAGAGGAGCGGTCACTGTACATATTGATCCTCGTTATACCAGAACCAGCGCGGCGTGCGACCACCATGTCCACATTCGCCCGGGTACCGATGTCGCTTTTTTATCTGCCGTCATCAGATACATCATCGAAAACGAGAAGTGGTTCAAGGAATATGTTCTCTATTACACCAATGCGGCAACGCTCGTAAATCCGGAATTCAAGTTTGACGATGTAACGGGCTTTTTCAACGGGTGGGATGAGACAACAAAATCGTATTCAAAAGAAATCGATTCTTGGGATTATCAGTATGAAATAAATCCCGACGGTACAAGAGGAGAACCCAAGACCGATCCTACGCTGCAAGACCCGCACTGCGTGTTCCAACTGCTTAAAAAGCAAGTGGAAAAATACACTCCTGAGGCAGTAGCCGATATCTGCGGGTGTAGAGCCTGCGATATTGTCAAGGTGGCTGAGCTCATGATCCAAAATTCGGGCACGGAACGGACAACTGCTTTCTGCTACGCGACAGGATTCACTCAGCATTCAACGGGAACTCAGATTATCAGGACGGTGGCGATTCTTCAGCTGCTCCTTGGTAATATCGGACGTCCTGGAGGTGGTATCGTCGCATTGCGCGGGCACTCGAATGTTCAAGGGGCGACAGATGTGCCAACTCTGTTTGATAACTTGCCTAACTACATCCCTCTGCCAAAAGCTTTGCCTGGAAATGCGACATTGAAGGACTATTTAGCCAATGGGCATGGCTTTTCAGGCGCCCGGAACAAGAAAGATGGCATGTGGAAACTGGAGACGGAGCGAGGCGCTTGGGCTTCTCTTCCGAATTACATGGTAAGCCTGCTTAAGGCATGGTATGGAGATGCGGCCAAACCGGAAAATGAATACGGATATCAATGGCTACCGAAACTAGGAGGTAATGAATCCCTGACGGTGACAATGGAACGGGCATTGAAAGGTGAGGTTGAAGGTCTCCTTTGTTTCGGGCAAAACATCGCCGTAACCAACCCGAACACAGGTTGGTCGCGAGACGCCATTCGCAATCTCAAGTGGCTTGTTGTTTGCGATATGTTTGAGAACGAAACAGCCTCGGTATGGTACGCGGATCCTAAAGCACCTGATCCGTCCAAGTGCCAGACCGAAGTATTCTATCTCCCGACCAATTCTCTGATCGAAAAAGAAGGGACGGCCACCAACACCGAACGGTTGATCCAATGGCATGACCGAGTAGGTCAGGCTCCGGGCGATTGCCGATCTGATGCATGGTGGACATATCAGCTTGGCAAAAAGTTCAAGGAATTCGCCAACGCATCCGGGTTGGAAAGAGATGCTGGCATGCGGGCCCTGACATGGTCTTACGATGAAGCGCCCAACAAGGAGCGTCAACTGGGTTTGCCGGCGATTGAGGGCGACTGCGATATTGATCAGGTTGCCTTTGAGATGAACGGGTTTGAAGTGTCAACAGGTCGCCCTGTCCAAGGTGCAGGGCAATTGAAGGCGGATGGCAGCACCGCTTGTGGATGCCGACTGCTTTCAGGCTACATTACCGAGAATGGAGAGAACCTCACCAAGAAGAGAGACGGCGGAGCTGTCGATCACTCGATTGATCTTACCTACCGATTTGCCTGGCCGGGCAATTCAAGGGTACTTTACAACAGATGTTCCGCAGCACCGGACGGTCGTCCATGGTCTGAGAGAAAGAAACTTGTTTGGTGGGATGAAGAGCAACAAAAATGGGTTGGCTATGATAAACCACAGTTTGATGTGACCAAACCTCCAAGCTATAAGCCAGAGAAAGGCGCCAGGGGAGGGGCGGCGCTTTCCGGCACGGATCCGTTCATTGTCCATAGTGATGGCAAGGCTTGGCTCTTTGTGCCGTATGGCATCAAGGAAGGACCTTTTCCGATTTTCTATGAAACATCAGAGTCTCCGTACAAGAACGCACTGTGGAAGCAGAGTAGGGATCCTCTAGCCTTGATCATTGATGATCCTAAGAATCCGGTTGTGGAGCCCGGGGAACCGGAATTTCCTACAGTTATGACCACATACCACTTGGTGGAGCACTGGTTGGGTGGCGCAATGACGCGTCATACGCCATGGCTTGTCGCCTTGCAGCCGAGAAGCTTCGTAGAAATTTCTCCGGAAATGGCCGAATCCATCGGAGTTACTTCAGGCTCTTATGTCACGGTGAAAAGTCCTCGCGCCTCCTTGCAGGTACGGGCTCTTGTAACGCCACGGTTGAGAATTGGCTACATTGACGGGAAGCCAGCGAGCATTGCCGGAAGATTTGTCTGCTCCGGTTACAAGGGAATCCTCTGTGATGCGATCACAAACGATCTGAGTCCGGCAGAAATGAGTTCCGATGGACTCATTCCGAGCTCTAAAGGATTCGTCGTCAAGATTGAAGCAGGAGATCCCACAAAGGTTGAAAAATTCAAACCGGCTCCTGTTTTGTACCCCGAATCAATGACCAAGCCGATTCCTCAGACTCCATGGGCTGCTCAGCCGGAAGGGAGGAACTAATCATGAGACACAATCCTCTAAATATTTTTGAAGTCGTCAAAAAGTCATACCGTCCTAACCAGCCAAAAAAGAACGGTTTGCTTGACCCCATCTATGCCTTGGTGGACAGGGTCACTCCTAAGCCCATTCGTGAGGAGATGGCGTTTTTTACCGACACTTCCATCTGCACTGGGTGCAAGTCTTGCGAAGTGGCTTGTAAGCAGTGGAATCAGCTTAAAAACGACAAAATCCGTTGGTCGGGAGACAGCTATGACAACACTTTCGACCTCTCGGCAAACAATTGGCGCCATGTGAAGTTCATTGAACGTTTCCCGGAACACAATGAAGTTGATGCTCCGGCACCGATGACTTTGGATGCGTTGCTCAATGAGCCCAAGAGAGGTAAATGGCTTTTTTTAAGCGACCAGTGCAAACATTGCCGTAATTCGCCGTGTCGTTCCGCCTGTCCGACAGGCGCCATTGTGCGTAACGAATTTGGCGGTATTTATTATCAAACCGATATCTGCATGGGCTGCGGAATGTGTATTGCTGCGTGTCCGTTTGGGGTTCCGGAACTCAGTGAGGAGACGGGGCATTCTATGAAGTGCTCCGAGTGCTTAGACCGTCTGGTAGATGATTTGACTCCGGCTTGTCAGCTAGCATGCACCACGGGAAGCATTCAGTTCGGTCCTCGAGATCTGATGGTGCAAAGAGCCCGCGAAAGGCTTGAATATCTGGTGACTCATGGTCACCCTGAGGCGCGTCTTTACGGAGCAGATCCTTTCCCAGACTATGACAGCCTGAATTCGTTCTATCTGCTTATGGATAAACCAGAAGTCTACGGTTTGCCTCCTTCGCCCATGACTCCGACAAACTATATGCCAGGAGACTATTTGAGAGGGGCGGCAACGTTGATTCTTTGCGCCTCGGCCTTAGTTGCCTGCTTGCTATAAGGAGAAAGTAAATGAGTGAAATGAAAAACACAGTCTACAAGCCATGGGCTGAAAATTACCCATCTCCTTATGAGGGTCACGATCTGTCACATCGTCCCGATTGGGCCAACATCATTGTGTGGGACGCGTTTTTTAACAACCTTACGGCTGGATTGATGGTACTGACCGGACTTATCTGGTTTACTCGAAATCCCGCTTTTTATCCGATGTTGCCGATCGTCCTGACGGTTACATTAGTCGTTGTTCTCGTGGATTTGTTACTTCTGGTATTTGATCTTGGTGATCCGTGGAGATTTATTCACGCCTTGAGAATTTTGCATTTTCCGTCACCATTGTCGGTAGGGGTTTGGGGTCTTACCTGCTATACATCGTGCTTAGCGATCGCTGTAGGTCTGCTGTGGCTTGCGCTTTTATGGCCCCCAGCTCTGGTTTTGTGGCCACTGATCAGGTTGTTTATCTCTCTTGCTTTCATTGGAGCCGTAGTGGTTATTTGCTACAAAGGTGTGGCCTTTAGCTGCACGTCACAGCCAGGAGTCAAAGATGCCCGGTGGCTCACCTCGTTCATGGTCTCTGATTCTCTCCTGATGGGGTGCGGTCTATATGCGATTCTCTGCTTTGTGACTGGCCATGAAAGAGCCATCATGTGGCTGGCTATTCCGACAATGTTGCTGGTGGTGGCAAGAACGGTAGCTTTCGGATTGCTTTGGATGGATGTATCCGAACGTGCACGAAAAGTCTACAAGTCGGAAAACACGGTCGTGCGGCTGATGGTTTATCTGATAGGAGGTCTTTGCGCTTTTGTGTTGGCCTGGTTGGGACCGCTAGGCATAACTTTTGCAGGAGTCCTTTCTCTTGCGGTCGGATTGATGGAGCGTTATTGGATTATTGGCTTAACCAAGAAGTTGTAATGACATCCCACCTTAATTAGTCGTGGCTTTTTAACGGTATTAACTGAGAAAAAGCGATCCGGCTAGCTGTTAATAAAACTCCCGAGTCCCTTTGGAGGGATCCGGGAGTTTGGAATCTAGATCAAAGGTGAATGAAGCTTATTTTGCCGGTTTAGCCTCTTTTTTGTCCTGATCAAGTTTTACGGCGACGAAACTACGTTGTCCGTCACGTATGATCTGCAGAGCCAGGATGCTCTTGGCATCATCAACGGCTTTCTTAAACTGCTCAAAAGAAGAGATCTTCTTGCCGCCGACTCCGATGAGAATGTCTCCAGCCTTCAGACCGGCTGCAGCGGCAGCCCCTTCGGCTTCGAGAATTACCAAACCATCTTTGTATTGCTTTTTCTCTTCTGCGTTAAGCGGACGAACAGAGACACCTAAACGGCCCTTGGCTTGCTCTTGAGCTGCGGGAGAAATATCCTCATTTGGAGCCTCACTAAGAGTGACTTTAAGCGTCTTTTCCTTTCCTTCACGCACGATCTTCATCGTCTGCTCGCTACCCGGTTTCGCGGAAGCGACAGCCCTGGAGAGGTCGGAAGAAGAGGTAACGGGCTTACCCGCGAATTCGATGACGATATCCCCATCAACGAGACCGGCTTTTTCAGCGGCACTGTCTTTTTCCACTTGGGCAATCAACGCTCCCTTGCTGTTAGATAAGCCTAATCCTTGAGCAAGTTCAGGAGACATGCTTTGAATCATGACGCCCAAGCGGCCACGATGAACACGGCCATGTTGGACCAGATCATCTTTAATCTGCAGGGCTAAATCAATAGGAATCGCAAAGGATAATCCCATAAAACCGCCGGAGGTAGAGAAAATTTGGGAGTTGATTCCAATGACCTCTCCATCCATATTGAAGAGCGGACCTCCGGAATTTCCGGGATTTACCGCAGCATCCGTTTGGATGAAGGGAACGAATTGGTCGCTTGGAAGATCGCGGCTTTTAGCGGAGACGATGCCACTAGTCACCGTATTTTCCAATCCGAATGGCGCTCCGATCGCAGCGACCCACTCGCCGACTTTCACTTTGCTGGATTTGCCAAGTCTGACGGTAGGCAGGTTCTTAGCATCAATCTTGATCACAGCGACATCGGTCTTGGAGTCGCTTCCAATCACTTTTGCGGGCAATTCTCTGTCATCGGAAAGATGAACCTTAATCTCGTCGGCTCCTTCCACCACGTGGTGATTTGTGAGGATCATGCCGTCAGGGGAGATAATGAAACCTGAACCTTGCCCATGGCGCTTAGGCATAGGCATGGGTTTATCGTTGTCAAAGTCAGGGAATGGGAAACCGAACCGCCGCAATTCATCAAGTTTGTCCTTGGGGAGTCCTTTCAGGTTGCCATGGAAATTGGCTGGGCCGCCTTTTTTGGATACTTTAATGCTGACAACGGCCTTGCCGTTTTCTTCAACTAGTTTGGTGAAATCGGGCAGTTCAGCTTTCTTGCTCGTCTGCTGGGCTACAGCGTGAGAGACTGGAGAGAGCTCCATTGAGTTCTGGTAGAAAGCTCCGGTTGCAAATGCACAAGCGATGGCGGCAATCGTCGCGGTCTTCTTAAAACAAGATCTATTCATATAAAAACTTCTCCTGGAAGTGTGCGATATATGTGGTGAAAAATATTGCCGAGAATGATCGGGGTTTCTAATTAAATGAGGCTTAACGAAAAAGGCTTGGTTTTATGAAAAGTAAACAAAGTTTTTCTAAATGGCTTTTTGTTAACGATTTGTAATACTTAAGTTGACGGACCGTTTTATTTTTTAATGGAAAACAATAAGTCCGAAAGGAAAACTTAGTGTTTTGTAAACGGTAACATAACCGAGTTTTTTGCTAAAGACTCGGAGCAAAGATGGACAGTTCAATGCTTACACAGTTTGCCTTTCAATTTGAGAGGTCAGCTCCGCTTTTTTTGCTGATTTTTGTAGGTTATGCGCTGTCGAGATGGTTTAATTTTTCCAAAGCCGCAAGTTCGGTGTTGGCGAAATTTGCTTTTAATATTGCTTTACCCGCTATGTTGTTTCGGCTTCTCTCGAATTTGTTTACAAAAGAGAGCCATGCGGACTTGCGTCTACTAATCGCTTATTTTGGCGCCTGCATCATTTTATTTTTTGTCGGTCGGTTTGTCGCCTCAAAGATTTTAAAAGTGCCGCCGGTAGGAGCCGCTATTTTTGGAACCGGCTGCGTGTTTTCCAATAACGGTCTGCTTGGGTTGCCGCTGGCTATCGCGATGTTGGGAGAGGTGGTAACACCTTCGGCTTCTGCGGTTTTGTCCATGAATGCCTTAGTACTGTGGACTTTGGTTTCCATTGCGGTTGAATTTGCCGAGCAGACTGGCAAGCTAACGCTGAAATCCTTTGTTCAGACACTTTGGTCGGTGTTTAAGAATCCACTTATCATTTCCATCTTTCTTGGTGTTGCCTGGAGTTTCACAAAAATTAAGCTTCCTTATGTTATCGATGAGCCCTTGAGACTGGTCGGTAACTCGGCAACATCTTTGTCTTTGATTGTCGTTGGAATGGGATTGGCCGAATACGGCATAGGACCGGGATTTAAGAAAAGTTTGGTCCTTAGTGCAATCAAGCTGTTTGTCCACCCGACGCTCATTTTTGGGATAGCAGTTTTGATCGGATTAGGACAAGTGGAAACGATGACAGTGGTGTTCTTGGGTTGCTTGCCGGTTGCTGTCAACGTTTATTTGATGTGTCGGCAATTCAAGGCGGCAGAAAACATTGTGGCCAATGCGATGGTGATCACTACTGTTGTGGCGTCTTTCACGGTACCTTTGATGGTCGCTTTTCTACACCATTATTTTGGTGTTTAAGGGATCGCCTCAAGCCAGGGTGGAGTACCCGTTCGGTCGATCCCTTAAAAGCTAGGAATCCATGGAGGTTAGATTCCAGTTTTCTAACAAGAATCGGACGAATGCCTCTGTAGACTTGGAGAAACTTCGGTCATGGCGCCAAATCATCAGGATTTCTCTTCTTAAGTCAACATTTTCCATTTTCATTTCGACTAGTTGACCGTTAGCTAATTCATTGAGAACAGCCGATTTTGAAATCAGTCCCAATCCTTTGCTTTCTTCGACGGCCCTCTTAATCGCGCCGGCTGAGCCTAACTCCATGGAGCTTTGCAAATTAATTCCAAAGAACGAGAAGTAGTTGCGGATTCCAAAGAAAGAGGCAGTTTGCCGTCCTGGGAGAATGAAAGATTCCCGCCTCATGTCTGAAAGAGTTAGCACGGGTCTTTTGGCATAGATTGAATCTGGAGTGGTAATTGCGACCAACTGGTCCTGGCAGATGACTTTCGAGCCCAAGACAGCGTCCGGAATATGCTCCACGCGAGAAGTTATGGCGAGGTCGAGTTGATTGTCGATGACTTTGGTGATGATGGTGTGGGCAGAATGGATATGAATGTTGACACAGATATCGGAGTATTTCTTTCTAAAAGCGACGGCAAGTTTGGGAAGCAAGAAAGTACCGATTATCTTGGAGGCACCCAAGTTCACAGTGCCACCCTTAAATTCAGAAAGTTTTGATATTTGGATGTTCAGCTGTTCTAACTT
>CANQMZ010000084.1 GCA_947625105.1 uncultured Parasutterella sp. | reverse complement strand
CTAATAGTTGGAAAGGCTCTCGAAAGTGTGAGAAAAAACCTGGTCCTTGCTACTAAACTTCATATCAAGTCGGAAGAAATCCACGAACACTCTGTTTACGAGGTAGTGAAAAAACACCTCTTAGGGTCAATGCAAAGACTCAGAACTGACTATGTCGACCTCTATTATCTGCACCGGATCAATCCTGAAGTGGCTTTGGAAGAGGTTGCTGCAGCCATGGGGAGACTTATAGAAGAGGGTGCCATTAGAGGTTGGGGACTTTCACAGGTGTCAGCTCAAACTCTTGAGATCGCTCATAAAATCACGCCAGTTTCAGCTGTCCAGAATCTCTACAACATGCTTGAAAGGGATTGCGAAAAAGATATCTTTCCTTATACCTTAAGGCACAATATTGGAGTGGTGCCGTTCTCGCCGACCGCGAGTGGCTTTTTATCAGGCAAGATTACCGTCCAAACTCAGTTCGAAAAAACTGACGATGTTCGCAACTGGGTGCCTCAACTTTCTAGAGAAAATATCATTGCCAATCAGCCGATCGTTGATGTGGTTAAGAAATTTGCCGAACAAAAGCATGCGACTGCCGCTCAGATTGCCTTGGCATGGATGCTCCATAAATATTCCAATGTCGTTCCTATCCCAGGCTCCAAGAACAAGGAACGGATGATAGAGAATTTGGCGGCGTGGAACGTTGAGCTTTCGGATTCGGAGTTCTCTGAGTTGGATAGCGCTCTTGATGCCATCAAGGTCCATGGACACAGAGGACACGTGGAAGATGAGAATACCCGCTTTATTAAAGCGGTGACAAAAGAGGATTAATTAAGCTCTCGTTTAAAGCACGGTTTGGCGCAAGCTCGACCGTGTTTTTAATTTAACTGGTTATTTATAGGGGAAATAACTCTTTGGCAAGACGATGGAATGGGACGATAATCTACACGTTTTAAAAAACCATACAGCCAAAAAGGAAATTACCTCATGCCTAAGGCACTACATATTCATCCCAAAGACAACGTGGCGGTCTGCACATCGGAGGTCAAAGCAGGAGATCGAGTGGAGATCATTGACTCGGACGGTACAAGGAGCGAGATCGTTGCGGTCACGCCTATCACTTTTTGCAACAAGATTGCATTGTCGGATATCAAAAAAGGCGACGATATATTCAAGTATGGCGAAGTCATCGGTAAGGCCATAGAAGATATTGCTCACGGTTGTTTAGTCAATCATTTGAACATTGCGAGCCAGCCTCGCGCTTATTCCGACGAGTACATTCTCAAAGGAGATTAGCCATGGAATTTATGGGATACAAACGAAGTGACGGTTCTGTTGGTGTTAGAAATCATGTGCTGATTCTTCCAGGCTGCGCTTGTGCCTCAGAAACCTGTCGGACGGTTGCCGCGCAGGTTAAAGGGACTAAAAATGTCATTATCAACGTGGGCTGTTCAGATGTCCAAGCCAATACGGATATGACTCAGAGAGTTCTGACCGGGTTTGCCCTCAATCCTAATGTCTACGGCGTGGTGGTGATTGGACTTGGCTGCGAGACGGTGGGACATAAAGAACTTGCCGCCAAGATTCGTCAATTGACAGATAAGCCGGTGGTTTCTTTTGGCATTCAGGAGGAGGGCGGCACTGTCGAGACGGCGGCCCTAGCGGTTCGTGCTGCGAGGAAGATGGTCGAAGAGGCCAGTAAAGTAAAACGTGTTCCTTGTCCGGTTTCGGATTTGTTTGTTGCTATAGAGTGCGGTGGGTCTGATGCTACGAGCGGTATCGCCTCCAATCCTGCTGTAGGTAACATGGCCGACCGCATCGTCGATATGGGCGGAACTACGATGATGAGTGAAACAGTCGAATTCATCGGCGCAGAACACGTTTTAGCCCGACGCGGTGCCACAGACGAGATTCACGACCAAATTATTCGTATCTGTGAAGACTATGAAAAACACCTTGCCTTAGCAGGTCAGGATTGCCGTACAGGTCAGCCCACTCCCGGTAACAAGGTTGGCGGTCTGTCCACGATCGAAGAAAAGAGTTTGGGCTGCATCCATAAGGGTGGGACACGGCCCGTGGTTGAGGTGTTGGCAGAAGCAGAAAGACCAACCAAGAAAGGATCACTCATCATGGATACTCCGGGATACGATATTTCTTCAGTGACCAGTATGGTGGCCGGAGGAGCGACGGTGGTGGTCTTTACAACGGGACGCGGCACACCTACGGGGCATGCCTTGGCGCCTGTGATTAAAGTGACGGGGAATCCCACAACAGCCGAGCGCATGAAAGACAACATGGACATTGATGTATCTAAGATTTTGGTGGGAGAAGAAACGATCAATGAAGCCGGGAAGAGAATTCTCGATGAAGTATTGGAAGTGGCTTCCGGCAAAGTGACTAAGGCGGAAGCTCTAGGCTTCTCAGATATTGCAGTAGACCACATTTGCCGCTATATCTGACAGCCTCATTAAACCAGCGCTTTCCTGTAACAAGTTACGTCCGAGGAAAGCGCAATTTTTTGCTCTGATAAGAACTAATCAGAAATCCGATAGGCGATCAAGTCAGACTTACAGGGTTGGCTGTCGGTTAGCCAAAGTACTTTATCCTTGGGATCAATCACCATTGACCATGAGGAAGAGTGTCTGTGGTAGACGGGAACTTCCGGATCAGCGTGCCTGCAAATTCCTTCTGGAAAGCCGGCATGATCCGAAAGGATTTCGTGGATTTTCTCCGGATTCAATTTGCCTGCAAGTTTTACCAAGCGTATCGCTCTGTCTAACCTCGTGAAGGTTGAGGAGTAAGAATACTGGCTTGTCTCAGGCCTTGTTTTCATAAAGAGGGATAGCCAGTGGTTGGTGTGGCATATTGCCTGTCCTTTGCCAGTAAGGACATCTAAGTTTTCGGAAGTGTATTCAATAAAGACCACATTGCCGTCAGCGCTTGCCAGGCCGACTGAAGCAGCACCGGCTCTTGGAGAAGAGGCTATGGTGTTGATAGCTTTCGGCAGCGTTTTCTGAGAAAGCGCATGCCTTAAAAGAATTTGTACTGGTAATCCTTTTTTAGACCGATTACAGGAAAGGGCGTTTAGGCTTAATGCAACTCCGCATTCATTAAGGCCTTTGCCGCCGACAACGCCGGCCTCCGTGACGATCAAGGCCTTGGCATAGGGTGCTTGTTCAACTTCAATGACAACAGAATTCTCTTCTCCGATGCTCCACCAATCCCAGTTCTGTGCAAGATAGGTTTTACTGTCGGATGATGCCTCGGGTGGAACACCGATGGCTGTGCACTCATTTTCCTCAATGGTGAACATGATCTCGGTGCGACAGTTCAAAGTGAGAATGGTTTCAAAATCAACGCCCGCTCCTTCGGCAATGCCTCTCATTTCTTCAATCAAGTCGGGACGGATCTTTTGGATGGGCTCAAGGAAAGTTTGGGCAACTTCTTTGGCTTTTTCCCAAGAGATGTGAGACTCTTTATCAAAGAGCACCTTGTGTTCTTCAATCTTGCGATAGATCTTTTCTTTGGCTTCTTTACCGTAGGTCAATCCCCTTTCGTAGGGAGTGCCTTTCATATGTATAACCGTGAACATGCTTCTTCCTTGATAAGGCATTTGTTTCGTGTCGGACTCGGGAATCATACACCAGCGGCTACGAATATTAAGAGACGAGGCGGACTAAAAGAGAAGGGGGTATCTCTTTGAAAAACCATTATTAATTGAAAAATTTTTAGTCGTCTTCGAGAAGAGGGCTTTGGGTTTTGGTTAATTCAGCTTTCTTGTCTTTGCTTAGCCCGTATTCAAGGGACTTTGTGAAGAAAGTGCAAAGTAGACCGGCAATCAGCACAAGCAACATTCCCACCCAAGTGAAAAAATCTGGATGATGTTTAAAGAACACGATACTGATTACTTCAGAAAACGGAATAGCAGAAAAGCCTAAACAGGAGACTAAAAGCATATTTCCATAAGCCCATGCTCTTGTGCTTGCAAGCATTCCCAGTGTGGCGAAAAGTCCCATCAAAAGAACCCATCCGGCCGAATAAAGGTCAGGTAAATGAAAGTCGCCTTCAAGTGCAAATGTCGCAATCAACGAACCAACACTGCAAAAGATGGCGAAGTAAAAAACAATTCTCCATGAAGGTTCTTCTGCTTTGCCAAGTGCTTTAACCTGCCAGTAGGTGAAGAGGTCAATGAGAGCGACGGATAAGCAGAGCAGGGCGGCGGCTAATTGCCCGGAATCAAAAGACGGCCTTAACAAAATCACAATGCCGGAAAAGCCTAGGATGATGGCAAAAACTGCTCCCCAGGGAGTTGGTTGTTTACGTATCAGAGCCAATCCTATAAAGTTGACCGCCAAAAAAAGCGAAGTCGTGTAGGTCAATGTGATGTTGGTACCTAAAGGAAGTTTTCCCAAAGTAAAAAACCAAATACAAACCGAGCACAAACCTAATACATCACGGACGAGATGGCCTCTAACCTGAGTGGTTTTGACAGAATAACCCTTAAGCCAAACAAGTGCAAAAATGGTCAGCGTCGTAAATATCGAACGATAAAACACAAGCTCAAGAGGACCAAAGTAATTGTTGCACTGCTTGACGCACGCAGCCATAAGGGAAAAGGATGCGGCGGCTAGCAAAGCCCAAAAGGAATGAATAAACATCAGGTTTTACTTGTTTGCGGACAAGCAGCGATCAATCGCATCCACGACTTCGTTTACTTCAGGCCACTTTCCTTTGCGGCCAACAATGATGTTTTTGTTGTTCCATGGACTAGTTCTTTCAGTATCGGTAACGCCGACAATCGTGATCTGAGGTGCACCGACTGCGGCTGCAATGTGGCTTACGCCTGAGTCATTCGCAATAACAATGGCTGCGTTTGCGCAAAGTGCGGCAAAATTTCCCAATGTTGTTGGATCGTAGTGGATGGCATTGGGGCAAGATAGTTTAGAGGCCTGCACCTCATCTTTTGCCGGGAAGACGACGGGCTCAATCCCCCGTTCTTTAAGGGGTTTGACGAGCTCATTGAAGTGACGCCAGTATTTTTCTTTGCCTTCATGGCGGCCTTTAGCGATCGGCGCAAGCACGGCATAGCGTTTGGGAAGGTTGATTTTTTCAGCCAAGTTTCGGGCACCTGCAAGATTTCTTTGAGCAAGTTTCATGTTGATACTTGCCTCAGGTTCATCGTAGGCGGGTTTTACACCCCACGCCTTGAGTGCTTCATAGGCTACGTACCAGAATCGCCTAACTTCGTGCATCTTTGGCGGTTCTTTGATGGCGTGCTCTAGAAGTAGGCTGCGTCCGTCTGTGGCAAGTCCTACGCTGGCAATTCCGGCCAATTTGAAAAGCAGAGCCGAACCGAATGAATTTGGCATAAGCACCCCTTTGGGATTGGGGACCGTTGCGGCCAATGCTTTAATTCTTCCTATGTCATCAAAAACGGAGCCTTCAATTGGATCGAATCTCCAAGTAGTACCTTCAAATAGTTCTCCGACGAAAGACTTACCTACCAGATTCAATGAGAATCCCGAGGCGTCAAGCAGTTTCAAGGCGGGCATTGTCATCACGGCATCGCCGACGTGGTTTGGTAAACGGACAAAAATGGTAGGCATAGGTGTACGTGTTTTTAGCGCTCTAAATATAAAGTTAGTCTAACCCCATAAGACCTATTAAACTATATCCGCTTAACGAACGAGGTCAGGTTTGATTAAAAATAAAATACAACAAGCCGCGTTATACAGGCTTTTTTCCTACTTACAACCATACAAGGGCTATATATTTCTAGCCCTCGTAGCTATGGTGATGGCCGCTTCAGGCTCATCGCTGATGGCTGTATTGATGGGAAAACTGACTGATTTAGGTTTCTATCAAAAAAATGGCTTTGTAGCAATTTGGGCTCCTTTGGCTCTGATTGCCATTTCTATTGTTCACGGAGGCGGACAGTTTTGCAGTGCCTATTTGCTGCAAAAGGTTTCCCAGTCCATTCTCGTCAAAATAAGAAATCTGATGTTTGATAACCTGATCCGTTGGCCGGAAGAGACCGTTCAGAGCCATCCGACGGGCATGGTTATCGCTAAGTTCGTTAATGAAGCTTCCATTGCCCTTTCCGGTGCTTCTGAAGTTTTAACCGTGATGGTTCGGGACACCATTCAGGTGATTGCCTTGTTGGTGATTCTTGTCTGGCATAACTGGCAGTTAACTTTAGTGACATTCATTGTGGCTCCCGCCTTGGTGCTCATACTTCGTTTTGTGAGCAAAAAATTGAAGGAACTCACCACCAATAGCCAAAATACCTTTGGTCAGATGCTGACGTTGTTGACTGAAACGTACAACTCCGAGCGTCTGATCAAGATCTACAATGCTTTTGAACTGGAAAAAAATCGTTTCGGACATGTCAATCGCAGACTCCAAGGTCTTGAGATGAGAAGCCAGGTGGTTCGCGGTCTTGGTACCCCAACTACGCAGCTTGTGACGATGATTGGTGTGGCGGTCGTGGTCTTCTTTGCTTTGTATCAAGCACAAAAAGGTTTGTTGACCTTATCGGAATTTGTCACCTACATCTCAGCAATGCTCTTAATGCAGCCGGCCATTAAAAAACTGGCAGGTCTAAACGGAACGATTGCCAAGATGTCGGCGGCGGCAGAAAGCCTTTTTAAGATGATTGATACGCCCATTGAAAAGGATCCAGGTACTAGAGTTCTAGAAAGAGCCAAAGGTAAGGTTGAGTTCCGCAATGTCTGTTATCAGTATCCGCAGGCTCTTGCACCTACACTTAAGGATTTCAATCTTAAAGTTGAGCCTGGAAAGATGATTGCTCTCGTTGGTGCCTCTGGCGCGGGCAAAAGCACGGTGATCAACCTTATTCCGCGATTCATGGTTCCAACTTCCGGAGAGATCCTTTTTGATGATATTCCGCAGAGTGAGCTTACGCTCGAGAGCATCAGAAGACAGATTGCCATTGTGACCCAGGAGGTGATGCTCTTTGACGATACGATTGCGGCAAACATCGCTTTTGGCGCGGGCCGTCCGGTGACCGAAGAGGAGATAATGAAAGTAGCCGAGGCCGCTTATCTAAAGCCGCTACTTGATAGTCTGCCCGATGGTATTAATACCCGGATCGGAGAATCAGGCTCCAAGCTTTCTGGCGGTCAAAGACAAAGAGTTTCCATTGCTCGTGCTTTGTTAAAAGACGCACCTATTTTGCTGTTGGATGAAGCGACCAGCGCATTGGATACAGAAAGCG
Source organism: uncultured Parasutterella sp. (assembly GCA_947625105.1). Classification (GTDB taxonomy): domain Bacteria; phylum Pseudomonadota; class Gammaproteobacteria; order Burkholderiales; family Burkholderiaceae_F; genus Parasutterella. Next base: position 2,167 of record CANQMZ010000084.1, on the reverse strand, counting down.
AAAAATACATCCAAGCTTCTTTGGATGAGCTGAGAGTCGGAAGGACCAGTTTTGTTGTCGCCCACAGGCTTTCCACCATAGTGGATGCCGATCAGATCGTTGTGATGGATAACGGAGCCATTATTGAGTGCGGTACACATTTTGAGTTGCTAGAAAATGACGGTCCTTATGCGAACTTGTACCGCATACAATTCCGCCATCAAGAAAAGAACGAAAAATCTTCGTAGAAAGCCTTACCACCGTAGATAGAGGAAGTGCGATTTTTTATAATATGAAATAAAAATTTCATTATGTGATAAAAATTATCTTTATTGTGAAAAAATTAATTTTCCATACTTGAAACTGGCATTTTCTATGCTTAAATTGCCGAGGTTTGTTCTCAAGCAGAATTTTTGTGTTTGAGCCGAGAAAAACGATAGGAGATGCATATGGAAAATCCTTCTCAGATGGGTGCGTTCTCGAGGCATTCTAAAAAAATTGCCTTGTGGTTAGGGCCTCTGCTTGCCCTGGTTGTTTACTACATTCTTCCCGACTCTTATGCTGATGCGACAGGGAAAATAGTGCCGTTGACACATGCAGCCAAGGCTTGTCTGGCAATTTTAATTTGGATGGCTTGCTGGTGGTTTACGGAGACCGTTCCGATCGCGGTGACAGCCATGTTGCCGATTATTCTCTATCCACTTTGCGATGTGAATACTTTGGCAAAAACTTTGGTGCCGTATGCATCTGACACGATTTATCTTTTCTTAGGCGGATTCTTGCTTGCGGCGGGAATTCAACGGTGGGGACTCGACAAACGAATTGCTTTGAAAACGATGCAGTTTGTAGGAACGACGCCCGGTGCCATTATTGCCGGCGTTATGGGTTCGACCGCGTTCATTTCCATGTGGGTGTCCAACACCGCTACGGCAGCCATGATGGTTCCAATTGCCATGGCGGTGATGACAGTGATTCGTAAATCTTCCACTTCCGAAATCATTACGAGAGACGAAAGGAATTTTGGCATTTGTGTGCTGCTTGCCGTTGCTTACGGTGCTTCAATCGGCGGCATGGGGACCATCATCGGATCGCCTCCCAACGGTATTTTTGTCCGGTTCGTCCAACAGACTTATGGCATAGAAGTCAGCATTTTGGAATGGATGAAAATCGGCATTCCTGTTGTCGTGGTTTTGTTGCCGCTCTCGTGGGTTTTGCTCACCAAAGTCCTTTTCCGTTCTCAAATGAAAGAGATTGCGGGCGGAAAAGAATGGATCAGAAAAGAACTGCAGGAGTTGGGTGGCCTGTCTGCAGGGGAAAAAGCAGTTTTAATCGTGTTCCTACTCGCTGTCGTTCTGTGGTGTTTGGGACCTAATATTCGTGCAATGGACTTTGGTGGCGTCAAACCGTTTAAATCCGTCAACGACACAGTCATTGCCATGTTAGCCGGTGTCTCCCTTTTTTGTATACCCGTTAATTGGAAGAGCGGAGAAAGGGCGCTCGACTGGCATCACTGCGATGATATTCCTTGGGATGTTTTGGTGCTTTTTGGGGGAGGTCTTTCCATGGCCGCTGCCATTCAATCGACTGGTTGTGCACAGCTCATCGCCAATCAGGCTACTGCCTTTAGCGGTTTGCCGGGTTGGGTGATCATTGTTGGTGTTGCAGCCTTGGTAATTTTTGCAACGGAATTTACTTCCAACACGGCACTTGCCGCGACGATGTTGCCATTACTTTCTGCTGCGGCTCCTGCATTGGGAGTTCCCACGGGAGAAGTTCTGCTAGTGACAGCTATCGGCGCTTCGGCTGCCTTCATGATGCCAGTGGCTACTCCTCCGAATGCGATCATTTTTGGAACTGGACGCATCCAGATTGGTGAAATGATTAGAGCAGGCTTTTGGCTTAATTTAATTTCAATTGTGGTAATTGCCGGGGTAGTTATAGCTTTAGGCGGATTCATCAATTTACCGCAGTAGATGTGAAGACTCAAACCAAGGCTTTAGGCTGATAAAAGAGCTTGGAGGCGGAAGAGCCAGGTGGAATGGTTAAATAGTCTTGGTAGGATTGGTTTTTCACGGTTTTTATGGGGAAATTTCTTTTACAGAAAGGCTACGGATACGCCACCGTGGTCATGGATGTCGAGAATTTGAAAGTGTTATGGATAGGCAAGGGAAAGAGCCGTCAAAGTCTG
>CANQMZ010000083.1 GCA_947625105.1 uncultured Parasutterella sp. | reverse complement strand
CGAATACGTGGAGCCTGACACGGCTTGGAAGAATCAGGGATAAATCGGAAGCCGAACTGAAAAAAATTTTAGGCGACTCAGACCTAGTGGCAACATTGGTCTTGTGAAAAGTTTTAATAAGGGAGGAAAAAATGAAAGAAAAAATGCTTGATGGAAAAGTTGCCATCATATCTGGTGCCAGTTACGGAATGGGCTTTAGCATGGCGGAACTATTTGCCAGGGAAGGGGCAAAGGTGGTGATGACAGCTAGGGGAAGAGAAAAGCTTGAGACGGCAATGAGAGCTCTCAAGCAAAAAGGTTATGAAGTGACCGGAGTCGTTGCCGATAACAAAAAACTTGAAGATGTTAAAAAGGTGATTAACACGGCTCTTGAAGTTTATGGGGGCCTAGATATTGTCATCAACAATGCGGCTATCGGCGAGCAGAAAATGATTGATGAAACCGACGACGAATGGTTAGAGCATGTTTACCAGACCAACGTGTTCGGACCATTCCGTTTTATTCGTGAGGCACTTAAAGTTTTTCTTCCTAAAAATGAGGGCTGCATCATCAATATCTCTTCGGTTAACGGTACAAGGCCTTTCTGCGGAGCCTCCTATACTTCTTCAAAAGGCGCTATTAATACATTGACCAAAAACGTAGCCATGCGACTTATTGATACAAACATCCGCATTAATGCAGTTGCTCCCGGGGCGACGGTTACGCCGGCTCATTTGGCCAATAAAGCGGGTGAACAGCCTGGAGGAGCAAAGATGCTTGAATTCAGTAAGCACTTTGTATATTTTCCAGGTCCCGAATGCGATCCGATGGATCAAGCCTATGCATGCCTGTATCTAGCTTCAGATATGGGAAAACACGTTAAAGGACAAGTGCTTCAGGTCGACAACGGAGCATTTTTGTAATCGGTTCGTGCTTATTCCAGGTTTTGGATCTGTTCGCGCATTGATTCAATAGCGAGTTTGAGATTGACAGAAGCGTCCGACATTTCAATGCTCGCTGCTTTACTGCCGAGTGTATTGGCTTCGCGATTCATTTCTTGCATTAGAAAGTCCAACCTGCGCCCAACCGGACCGCCCTGGTTAATAACCCTTCTGACTTCCTTGACATGAGTGGCCAACCGCTCCATTTCTTCGTTGACGTCCATTTTCATGCCGTAGATAGTAACTTCTTGGCGGATTCTCTCTGAAATTTCTTCTTTGGTAAGTCCTGTGCCTTGACTCAAGCTTTCAGCAAGGGCATCATCAAGTCGTTTTTGTAGCTTTAACTTTAGAGCTTCAAGTATTTCGGGTAGCTTAGGAGCCAGAGTGACTAGAATGGTGTCTATCTCATCGCAGTGTTTGAGGAGGGCTTGTGCGAGGGCTTGTCCTTCTCGTTTTCTGGTTTCATCTAAACCGAAAAGGCATTTCTCCAAGGAGCGTAAAACTTCATTGGAAAACTTTTCCGGGTCCTCCGTATTAGCTTGCAAAATTCCAGGGAATGCGAGAATTTCATTGACGGAGAGTTCATTGGCATCAATTTTATTTAGGACTTCTGCCTGCAGCGAAAGAAGTTTTTCGAGGATAGGGATGTTGATGGCGATGGCTTCATTGTCCTCGGTATGAAGAAAAAACCTGCAATCAACTTTTCCTCGGGAGATACGAGACGAAATAACTTCGCGGATTTTTCCTTCTAGGAAATTCATTTCTTCCGGCAGTTTTAAGGAAATTTCGAGGAAGCGGGAATTGACGCTTCGAATATTGATATCAAGGGCTCCCATGCTTGTGTGAGCATTCTCATTGGCAAAGCCAGTCATGCTGGATATGTTATTCATCTGTATTCCTTTTAAGCTTGCAGCCAAAGCATTCTAATCTCAATGAACTTTTTAAATGCCGTGCGAGGCTCCAAAGGATACTAGAATTAGACATCCAAAAAAGAGAGCTAATATGAGCGATATCCAATGGTCACGACCCAGTGGTCGACAAGAATCGGAACCAAGGGTGATCAAATTTACCCGACACTTCACCAAATATGCGGAGGGCTCTGTTCTTGTTGAGATTGGGGATACGAAAGTCATCTGCACGGCTTCTGTCGAGGAGAAGGTTCCTCAATGGATGAAGGACGAGAACCGAGGTTGGGTTACCGCAGAATACGGAATGCTTCCAAGGGCTACAGGTACGAGGACAGAACGCGAGGCGGTCAAAGGCAAACAGAGTGGAAGGACCCAAGAGATTCAACGATTGATTGGCCGCTCCCTTAGGGCTGTTGTGGATTTAGAGCTGTTGGGCAAGAGAACGATCAAAATTGATTGTGACGTCATTCAGGCAGACGGCGGGACTCGTTGTGCTTCGATCACCGGAGCTTACGTAGCACTCTGTGACGCGATAGACTCTCTGATGAAAAGAAACGTGTTACAAAACAATCCCCTTCTAACCTCTGTGGCTGCTATATCGGTGGGCATTTATAAAGGAGTTCCTGTTTGTGATTTGGACTATATTGAAGACTCCAATTGCGACACCGACATGAATGTGGTGATGACCGGTCTCAGCGGATTTGTCGAAATACAAGGAACTGCCGAAGGCGATCCCTTTGATCGGGAGAAACTGGATAGATTGTTGGCGCTTGCCAAAGTTGGTATTGATAAACTTTTTGAAGCTCAGAAGAAGACACTTAACGAGGAGTAATCGATGCAAAAACAGATCGTATTGGCAAGCAATAACAGTAAAAAAATGAAAGAGATGGTCGATTTACTCTCTCCCATGGGAGTTCGTGTTATCGCGCAGAAAGACTTGGATATTCCTTCGGTAGAGGAGCCTTTTCACACATTTCTAGAGAATTCTTTGGCTAAAGCTCGTCATGCTTCAAAGTATTCCGGTCTTCCAGCAATAGCTGACGATTCCGGTATTTGTGTGGACGCTCTTAACGGAGCGCCCGGGGTGTTTAGTGCTCGCTATTCAGGAGAAAATGCAACCGATGAGAGCAATAACCAAAAACTAATTAAAGCTCTCAGAGGAAAAGAAAACCGCAATGCTCACTACACATGCGTAATTACGGCCCTGAGAAGTGCCGATGACCCGGAACCGTTGATCGCTGTCGGTAAGTTCTACGGTAAAGTCGCTGATTTCCCTTCGGGAAGCAATGGTTTTGGTTACGATCCTTATTTCATCGTGGATTCTGTGGGTAAAAGGGCCGCTGAATTGACTCCTGAGGAAAAAAATGCCATAAGTCATCGCGGGCAAGCGATGCGGATCATGCGAGAGATGATTGCCAAGAATTGGAATTGGTAATTAGATGCCCATTCCCTTATCTTTGTATATTCACTGGCCTTGGTGTCTGAAAAAGTGTCCGTACTGTGACTTCAATTCCTACGCTATAGATTCGGTCTCCGATGTGGAAGCTCCTTATATAGAGGCTATTCTTTGCTCGCTTGAAGAACAACTTGAGTGGGTGCAAAACCGCGAGATCCACTCTGTTTTTATTGGAGGAGGAACTCCATCGCTGATTTCAGACAAAGGAATCGGTGAAATTCTTTCGGGGATTTCCAGAAAACTAGTTCTTGAGGCTGAAGCTGAAATCACGTTGGAAGCTAATCCAGGAACTTTTGATAAACGAAGATTTCGCTCTTATAAGGATTTGGGGATTACTCGACTGTCCGTGGGGATTCAAAGCTTCAATGATGAATTTCTCAGACGCTTGGGGCGAGTTCATGATGCACGGATGGCACTTAAGACCGCCACGGCCGCCGCCGAAATTTTTGACAATTTTAACCTCGATTTGATGTTTGGGTTGCCTGGGCAGAGCCTGTTAGAGGCAGAAAATGATTGCTTAAAAGCGATCTCATTTTCTCCAACGCATCTGTCTTGTTATCAGCTAACTCTTGAGCCTAATACTTATTTTGCCAAGTACCCGCCAAAAGGGATTCCGGGGACAGATCTGCTGTTTGAAATGTCTCAGGGTATCGCCCGTATTACCGAAAGCTGTCAGATGAGACACTATGAGGTTTCAGCCTATGCAAAACCGGGCTTCCAATGTGAACATAACCTGAACTATTGGCAGTACGGGGATTATTTGGCCCTAGGGCCGGGGGCGCATGGAAAAGTAACGCTTGATGATAAGCTAATACTACGTTTTGAAAACTTTAAGTCACCCATTTCATGGTTGGAAACAATCAAAACAAAGACCTCAGGCTTATCACAAAAACGCCATGTTCCAAAGGAGGATATCCCCTTCGAATTTATGCTTGATGCATTACGGCTGAGGAAAGGGGTTCCGGTTGAGTTTTGGAAAGAGAGAACCGGGTTGCCTTTAAATACCATCAAGAGCGCATGGGAGAAACTTCTGGCTCAAGGATTGGTAGAGCCCTCCACAAATAGGCTCTGTACCACAGAAAAAGGATGGAGCTTTTTGAATGAAGTTCTGATGGAATTTCTGCCGTGATTGCCCTAAAAGAAGGCAAAGACTGCTTAAAAGCACCAAAAAGGTGCATTCGAGGAATTAAAATGGCGGTCAATGAAATACCAAGAAAAAAAATTATCGATTTTTGAGGATGATTTTTGCAGTACCAAACTTGGCATGGATTTTGCTTATTAAGTGTTTAGAAGTATCACCATAAACCGATTTCTTTAAGGAAAAAAATCATGGCTAAAACAAGCGCCGAAGTCATGCAGATGCTGACTGATAATAACGTTAAATTTATCGATCTTCGTTTTTGTGACTTCGTAGGCAAAGAACAACACGTTTCTGTTCCGGTAAGTGCCTTTGATGAGGATAAATTCGAGGAAGGGCATGCGTTTGACGGTTCATCAATAAGGGGCTGGAAAGGAATTGAAGCAAGCGATATGCTTCTGATGCCTGACCCGGAGAGCGCCCGCATGGATCCCTTTGCTGACAATGATGTTCCCACGCTCATCCTTACTTGCAATGTGGTTGAACCAAGCACAGGAAAGGGCTATGACAGAGATCCCCGTAGCGTGGCCAACCGGGCTGAAGCCTATTTGAAGAGCACTGGTATCGGAGATACGGCATATTTTGGTCCGGAACCCGAGTTTTTTATTTTTAACGGGGTCTCTTGGAAGACATCCATGAATCACAGCTTCTACAAGGTTGAGTCTGATGAAGGTTTTTGGTCAAACGAGAAGTGCATGGATGGTGCTAACCCTGGCCACAGACCGGCAGTCAAGGGCGGCTATTTCCCCGTACCACCGGTTGATTCACTTACAAATGTTCGTGCTCAGATGTGCTTGCTTCTTGAGCAGCAAGGCGTTCCTGTAGAAGTCCACCATCATGAGGTGGGTGGTTGCGGTCAATGCGAAATCGGTACACGTTTCAGCACATTGACTAAGCGAGCTGACTGGACACAGATACTCAAATACACGGTTTGGAATACGGCTGTCGCATACGGTCTGACAGCCACCTTTATGCCAAAACCCGTCGTTGGTGACAACGGCTCGGGAATGCATGTTCATCAGTCAATTTGGAAAGGTGGAAAGAATCTGTTTGCAGGTAACGGGTATGCTGGTTTATCTGATTTGGCTTTGTACTACATTGGTGGAGTCATCAAACACGCTCGTGCCTTGAACGCCATTACAAATCCTGGCACCAACAGCTACAAGAGATTGGTTCCGGGCTTTGAGGCCCCTGTCAAGCTTGCTTACTCAGCTCGCAACCGTTCGGCTTCTCTGAGAATTCCCTATGTCTCAAGCGAAAAGGCTCGCAGAGTTGAGGTGAGATTCCCGGATCCGCTTGCCAACCCGTATCTTTGCTTCGCTGCGTTGCTTATGGCTGGACTCGATGGAATCCAAAACAAGATTCATCCGGGCGAAGCAGCCGACAAGAACCTCTACGATCTTCCTCCAGAAGAAAATGCCAAAATTCCTACAGTTTGTTCCTCACTTGAACAGGCTCTAGACTACTTGGCTAATGATCACAAGTTCTTGACTGCCGGTGGTGTGTTTACCGAGGACATGATTTCCGCTTACATTGATATGAAGCATGAAGACGTCGTTCGTTCTCAGCTGGCTGTAACGCCTGAAGAGTACGATATGTACTACACGCTGTAATTAAACGAGAAAAGAGCCGTCTATATTAGGCGGCTCTTTTTGACCTAGTGGATCTGGAGCGTTTATGGATCATCACGGAAAGCCTTTTGAAGCGTTTGATCTATTGACGATCGGCATTTTGGTTACCTCTAGTGAGGGCAGGGTTCTGTATGCGAATCAGAAAGCCGAGGCTTTATTTGCCCAATCCAAAAAAATGCTAAAGGGCAGAAAGCTGCCTCAACTGATCGAAAACAGTGGTAAATGGTTCGAGTCGCCTAGAAGTGTCACTGTTTTGGAAACGAATCTGACGGTGCTTCTCAGAGCTCCTCACGAACCTCTTCAGGCCTTGGTGACGATTCATTCGGTTTCAGAAGATCCTTCAATATTAGTTGTTGAGATTGTTTCGGCAGAAAGGACGCTTCAGCATAATCATGAAAAACACATGTCGGAACTATCCCAAAATACGAGAAGACTTTTAAGGAACTTGGCCCATGAAATAAAAAATCCTTTGGGTGGTATTCGTGGAGCCGCCCAGTTGCTTCAAAGCGAACTGAAAGATCCGTACCAAAAAGAATACACACAGGTAGTGATTAGTGAGGCTGATCGTCTGCAGTTGCTTGTCGATAAGATTCTCGCTCCTTACCGACATCCATACCAACCTCAGAAAGTCAATGTGCACGAGATACTGGAAAACATGAGGTTGTTAATTGAATCCGAATTCCCTGAGGGCTTGAAGATAGAAAGAGACTATGACATCAGCGCGCCGGATCTTATTGGAGATCGTGGCCAGCTCACGCAGATATTTTTAAATCTGCTTAGAAATGCAGTGGAGGCCTCACAGAGCCAACTAGCCCAGAAAAAGGCGGTTATCAAAATCAAAACTCGAGTACTGCACCACGTGCCGATCGGTACGGTGTTGCATAAAGCGGTGATGAACATACACATTATTGACAATGGAGATGGGGTTCCACCGGAAATTGCAGACAGTATTTTTTATCCGCTCGTAAGCTCTAAAGTTGACGGTAGCGGTCTTGGTTTGTCGTTGGTACAGGCATTTGTTGAACAGCACGGGGGCAGTATTTCGGTCAGTAGCGCCAAAGGGAATACCGATTTCAGCCTCCAATTTCCCCTTTTGACATGATGAAAGAAGTTTGGATAGTTGATGATGATCGCTCGATTCGTTGGGTGATGGAAAGGGCGCTGCAAAAGCAGCAAATCCCTTGCAGAACGTTTGAACGAGCCGATGATGTGCTTATGACACTCAAAAGTGAACAGCCATCGGTTATCGTTAGCGATATCCACATGCCTGGAAAAAGCGGTCTTGAACTGCTTACGGAAGTTAAAACCCAGTATCCGAAAATCCCTGTGATCATCATGACGGCTTTTTCGGATTTGGATAGTGCTGTAGCAAGCTTCCAGAAGGGGGCTTTTGAGTATCTGCCAAAACCCTTTGACATCAATAAAGCTATCGAACTTATTCAAAGACTTAGCGATGAGAACGAAGAAAAGGAAAGCGAGCCTATATCCGAGCAACTTACCGAAATTATCGGCAAATCGCCCGCTATGCAAGAGGTCTACAGGGCAATCGGTCGCCTTGCTCACGTGAGAATGACGGTGCTAATCACGGGGGAAAGCGGCGCAGGTAAAGAAGTGGTGGCCCGAGCTTTGCATAAACATAGTGCCATGGCTAACTCGGAATTCATTGCGATCAACATGGCTGCCATTCCTCGTGAGCTGATGGAAAGTGAGCTTTTTGGCCACGAAAGAGGCGCTTTTACTGGTGCTAATTCGATGAGATACGGACGGTTTGAGCAAGCTGCCGGAGGAACTTTATTTTTGGATGAAATCGGAGATATGCCTGCAGAGCTGCAAACGAGATTGCTTCGTGTGCTCTCCGATGGATATTTCTACAGAGTTGGGGGCCACCAGCCTATCAAGGCGAATGTCAGAGTTATTGCAGCCACTCATCAGAACCTAGAAGAAATGGTTCGAGATGGCCGATTCAGAGAGGATCTTTATCATCGTTTAAATGTGATTCGATTGCGGTTACCCCCTCTGCGCGAAAGGAAAGAAGATATCCCAATGCTTATCAATCATTTCCTATTGAGTACGGCTAAAAACATAGGGGTTGAGCCAAAGAAAGTTACCGATGAGTGCATGACGTTCTTAAAAAATTTCCCTTTTCCGGGTAATGTGCGGCAGTTGGAAAATTTGTGCAACTGGCTTACCGTCATGGCTCCTTCACAGTTAGTAAGAACTAGTGATCTTCCGGAAGAAATCCGCAATTATGGAAACGTTGGAGTTGCTACAGAAACTTCTCAAGAAAAAGCAGTCGGTGCCCATTGGGAACAGATGCTCGAGCAGGAAGTTAGTTCATCTCTTGCAAACGAAGAACCCGACATCATGAAAAAATTTACCGATACCTTTGAAAAAACCGTGATTAACGCAGCCCTTAAGTTTACGCACGGCAAAAGGGTCGAGGCTTCGACCAAGCTTGGAATAGGTCGAAATACCATTACCCGTAAGATAGTAGATCTCGGGTTGGATACCAAGTAGGGGGTTCTTTAAGTTGGACAAAAAACATCCGACCATTGATGATTTGGAAAACAGGCTTTTGGCGACCGGGGCTAAACCTGTCCACATCCAAGGTATTTGGCGTAAATACCTTTCGGGAAAGCCAATGGGAGAACAGGGTCGGTATGCTTATCCCCAGCAGGTGCAGCAGGAACTTGAGTGTATTCAAAAGGAACTTGATCAGATCAAAATTCTGACATCTTCTCGTGGTTCTGACGGTGTCCGTATGGTGCTAAAGCTTTCGGACGGGGAAATGATTGAAAGCGTTCTTTTACCACCGAGTGGATTGTGCATCTCCACCCAAGTGGGTTGCGCTGTGGGTTGCCTTTTTTGCATGAGCGGAAAAGCGGGTCTTATACGTCAATTGACAGATTTGGAAATCGTTTCCGAAGTGGCTCTCGCAAGACGAATGCAGCCGGTCAATAAAGTCGTATTCATGGGAATGGGAGAACCGGCACATAACATCCGATCAGTTTTGAGCGCAGTTAATCTATTGGCGAAATATTCAGGGATCGGGTACAAAAATTTAGTGGTGTCCACAGTCGGCGATAAAAGACTCTTTGATCAATTAAGAAATGCGGAGATTAAACCCGCTTTAGCAATCTCGCTACATTCCATGATTGAGGAGAAAAGGCGCAAACTGCTCCCAAATGCGCCCAACATTTCTATTGAAGAAATTCTCTCTTTTGGAAGGGAGTACGCCAAGCTAGGAGGTTATCCCATTCAGTATCAGTGGACACTTGTGAGTGGTGTTAACGATACGGATGAGGAATTAGATAAGCTTTTTAGCCAATGGGATGGTCAATACGCAGTTCTCAACATGATTCCCGTCAATTCCGTCGAGGGTTCTCTGTTTAAAAGACCAGACG
>CANQMZ010000082.1 GCA_947625105.1 uncultured Parasutterella sp. | reverse complement strand
AAGTTGGCCGACAAAACCAAGGTCAACATAAAAGCAAATGCGGCACAAAGATTCCACCAAACCACGGGAGAGCGTGACAGCTCAAGCCGACCCGCGTTAATCATGGAACCAAAACTATAAGTGGTCGGGTCCACGCCGACTCCCACGTACGAAAGGACAGCCTCATAGAGAACAATGCCCGAAAAATCAAGAACTGCCACAATGAGCACGATATGAACAATATTCGGAAACACGTGGCGTCTCATGATGGTCCAGTGACCTACTCCGAAAGCTCTGGCTGCCTGCACATAATCAAGCTGGCTAATCTTTAATGTCTCTGCCCTAAGCAATCGAGCCAAGGTTGCCCAACCAGTCAAACCAATAATGATCGAAAGCATAAAAAGTCTTAGATCGGCTCTTTCTATTCCCGTGGCATAAAGTCCCGGGTGTGAATCAATAAACACCTGAATCATCAGGACAGCGGCGGCAATGAGAAGCACGCTTGGAATGGAAGACAATGTCGTGTACAAGTACTGAATCAAATCATCGACCCACCCCTTGAAGTAACCGGCACATATCCCCAAAACCACAGCAAAAGGCAATGTGGTAAGCGTAGCCAATGCGCCAATAACCAAAGCGGTACGGATGGATTTAAAAGCCTGGAAGAGGACATCGTTGCCCGTTTGGTCTGTTCCCATCACGTGGTAGTAAGGCCATAGAAACACGATAATGCCTCCAAGCACTAAGAGGACTGATATCGTTGAAAGTATCGCCTCATAGGGCATTTCGGAAGAAGTTTTAAATCGGCTTCTCCACTCCTGAACAAATGTACGTCCCTTAAATCGAGCCACTATTAAAATAACTATCCAAAACAACAGAGCCGAGCTCACTAGCCCTACAGCAAGACCTGCAGTGGCTCTTGTTAAGACATCACCTACCCAATCGGCCTCACTTTTAAGGTGTGTGCCACCGGCAACCAAACGTTCATAGTCCCTGACGGGTTTACCGTTTTCGAGCCGGGAAATTTTTTCAAACGTCTTGATCGCAAGGGGTTCTGAATATGTTTTTTCCTCTGCCGATGAGGCGTTACCTAAAGCTTTATCCAACAAGGAATAAGCCTTGACATCGTAGACGGGTACGCCGTTCTGCTCAGCAATCCGTGGTCGGAAATGCACTGAATCCAGCACCGCTATTGTCAAGAAAAACGCCAGTAATGTCATTGAGCACAAAGCGATTGTTGAACTCATGACATAGCGCCATCTTGCCTTTAACTCATCGGTTCTAGCGACATGAAAAACGTAGAAAGCCAACGCGCCAAGGACCACGTAGACAACGACATCGGTTGAAAGAATCACTATCTTTGGCATCACTTCAACCTTATTCGCGGATCTGCGATCGTATAGGCCACGTCAGTAAGAATCAGACCTATGACATAGAGTACTGTACCGACAAACACCATGGTACGGACAATGGCGAAATCCTGAGAGTTAATCGCATCAATCGTAAAGCTGCCTAGTCCCGGAATTCCAAAGAAACTTTCCATCACTAGGGAACCTAAAAAAAGCATCGGCAGGACGGCCACAGTGGACGTCAGAATCGGAAGACTTGCGTTTCTCAGTACGTGTTTAAAGAGAACCGCACTCTCACTTAAACCTTTGGATCTTGCTGTTCTTACGTAATCCTTATTGATTTCCTCCAAAAACATGGAACGATAAAGCAAAGCATCGCCACCGATCCGAGCAAATACTCCTATACAAATCGGAAGCAACAAAAATGAAATCATTGCCGCTCCTTCCTCAAAACCTGAGATCGGCACCAATTTCAATACCTTGGAGAACAGCCACTGACCAAAAATAATGTAGAAAAGGGAAGAAATAGACATCATCAAGATGGCAAAAACCACCCCTGCCATCTCTAGCTTGGTATGCCGGAAAAAGACCAGTCCCAACGAGAAAACAACAATAACGATAACGCCCAGTAAAAATGTTGGTAAAGCCAAGGCAATGGAAGGACCCATGCGGTTTTTAATTTCGTAAGCGATATCTCGGCCTGCGTCAGAAGCCCCAAGATCCCCTACCATTAACCTTGCGCTGTGCTTCCAAAAAATCGTGTCGGTGGCCTTGTCCAGTCCTTTGGCTTGCTGATTCCATATGAGCGGCTTGTCGTAGCCGTGTTCAACTTTCCAGTTTTCAATTGCCTCCGCAGTGACCCTCTTGCCCCCGATATTTAATCGCGCCATATCATCCGGTGTATTGACGGCAAAAAACAGAATAAACGTCAGTAGATTGACGCCAATAAGAATCAAGACGCCGTAGGCAATTCGTCGGAGAAGGTATCGAATCATTGTTTATTCTCCTCTGCGTATCTGGCCGTCTTGGCTTCCCTTCTCTTATGAAGAACAACCGCGGGAATCACCAATGAGCATGCAGCCAAAATCATTAAAAACAGAGGCCAATAGACTGGTTTATTCCACTCACGGATTTTTTCGAGCCTCGTCTGAGGATCTATCTTGAGGTACTGAATATGATTGCGAACAATCTGAGTGGGTTTACCGTTATGAACCCATTGCTGGAAAGCGGCAGCGCTTGTCGGAAAATAACCAAACGACCACGGCGCATCCTTTTGCGCAATTGCAACCAGCTTCTCAATTGCTTTCTTTTTCTCTGGACCGTCATCCATAAAGCGCATTTTCTCAAAAATGCGATCAAACTCCTCGTTCTGATAGTTGGAAGCGTTCTCCCCCGAACCACCAGTTTTAGATTTAGCATTGGGACCATAGAGCAAGAAAAGAAAATTTTCCGCATCAGGATAGTCAGCAAGCCAACCCCAAAGAAATAGTTGGTGGTTGCCCGTGATCACTTTATCCTGAAAACGGTTGTAGTCGGTTGCGCGGATATCTAGCTGAATACCGATCTTGGCAAACTGCTTTTGATACCAATCCAGAACGGCTTTCGTAGCTGGAGAAGCTGCCGACTGGAAATCCAGGTTTAGAACCAAAGGTTCTCCTGTCTTCTCATCCCGACCATCGGGATAGCCTGCCTCAGCCAATAATTTTTTAGCTTCATCCAAGGATTTACGAACCACCGTACCATCCCTAAGTTTTTTATAGACATAAGGATTAAACGCCGCCACCCCGTGGGCGTCATATCCGAACAACCCCGGAGGAAGCGGTCCGTGAGCAGGTTGGGCCAATCCTTTCTCAAAAATCTGTATGTATTCTTCCCAATCCATTGCGATAGCGATCGCCTGTCGCAATTTCCTGTTCTTTTCTTTCTGTTCGGGTGTATTGCCTTCTCCAACAACAGGATCGAGCCAGTTAAACCCGAAATACGTGTTGTGAGCCTCTACCGTTTGAGGAAATTGAAGTTTCTTTTCTTTGTACTCTTTTTCTTTTTCCGCACTATCGGCCATTCCGATCAGAAAACCCTGACCGTTATCCAATCTTTCTATCTGAGGAGAATCGTAATAGCCCTGAAGGAATTTTGTCCGCAAAGGAACACTTTCTTTTTCTGCCGATATTTCAATTCTGTCAATGAAAGGAAGCGGTTTACCACAATCTTTCAAGTGTCCTGCTTTCTCATCAGAAGCTTCGCCCTCACAGGGATAAAGCTCTGTTTTCCTGAAATTGGGATTACGCTCCATTACGTGGCGTCTATTTTCGATGGATTCGACAAGCATATAAGGTCCCGTACCCACAGGCCAGTAATTCAGGGAAAGGTTGTTTTGCGCCATTCCCTTTTGGGCATAAAACGACTCCGCCTCCCAAGGAATCGGTGCAAAAAAAGTCATCGCAAGCCAATTGGAAAACTGAGGATACTTGCCCTTAACTTCAATCCTGAGTAAATGGGGTTCAGGCGCTGAAACGCCTGCCATCTCGATTTTTCGGAGATCAAGAAACGGAAAATCTCTATCTGTCGGTTGGAGATTTTTCCTCAGCTCTTTGTCGTAGGTCCTGACTTTTTCACTGAACTCTTTCAGTCCGGGTAGGTAGTTGACCATTGTTCCATACACAGGGGAAATTATCCGAGGATTCGCGATACGTTTGATTCCGTACACGTAGTCCTCAGCTGTCAGCTCTCTAGTACCCTTTTCCTTTAAATCCAAAGGATTTCGTAGATTTTTAATTACCTCCGGCGGCAGATGGTGGTTAACCAGTTTCCCGTCTGAATCTTTGGCAAAAGCAGGATGGGGCGCATAAAAGATTCCTTTTTTGACGGGAATCTCATAGACACTCAGATAAATATCCTCCGCCGGCGCATTTTCGGGAAGTTCTCTTCCATCTTTGTCTAGGTATTTCGGTTTAACCACAGAGGATGCCGCTCTTGGAATAAGCTCATAGGGCCTCTTTAGGTAATGGTACTGATAAAGAGGTTCATAGATACTATATGTGTATGGGGTCTCGTCAGAGGAGTAAGAGCTCGTCGGATCCAAGTGCTTAGGACTTCTCCCAGAAAAAGGAGTGAAAAGTGTATTTGAAGAGATTTCTTTTTCAGAATGGACCGCATTGGGAACATCATCGCATCCGCCCAACAACGGAATGGAAGCGATTGCTACCACACATGTGGTCAACCGTTTTGCTTGTGATGCACCAAATAGTTTATGCAGCATCTCTAACGTTCGATTTCTTTAAGGACGGAATATCTTATCAGTTGCCATAAAATTGCCAAGCATTGAAACTACTGGCAACATTTTCTTTCCCGAAACATCAAAAAAAAGCGACAAAATAACCACCCTCAAGCTTCCAATGACCAACTCTAACTGCAACGAATTGTAATTGCCTGTCATTGAGCCTAATTCAAAAGTTTTGCTTTGTTAAAATTAACGCCGAATTTTGGCCCACAAAGAGCCTGTTTGGAAATTAATTTAAAAGCAAGATTTAATAATGCCAATGGAAAAAACTTTCGAATGGCCAATCCGCGTGTATTACGAAGACACAGATTGCGCAGGTGTCGTCTATTACGCCAACTATCTCAAGTTTATGGAACGAGCCCGCACAGAGTGGCTCAGACAACTTGGATGGGATCAGCAGAGGCTTCTCCATGAATATGGTCTTGTTTTTGTCGTTGTCAAAGCTGAAATTGGCTACAAAAAGCCGGCTCGAATGGATGATTCACTCACGATAAAGGCACAGTTATCAGCCTGCGGAGGAGTGGCCTTTACGTTTACTCAACAGGTCTGTCGGGGAGATGAGCTGCTAGCAACCGGTGTCATCCGTTGCGGAACGTTGGAAGCAAAAACGCTAAGACCCACAAAGATGCCTGAATCTCTGGCAAACCAGTTAAAGAACATTGTCTCTTAAGGTAAGGAAATTCTGAATGGAACCCTCAGCCGATTTATCAATCATTACACTAGTAACCCAAGCAAGTCTTGTTGTCAAGATTGTCCTGGCGATACTGGTTATTTTCTCACTTGCAAGTTGGACTGTTATCTTCCAAAAATGGTTTCAGCTTGGTCGTGCTTCCCGCGAAGCGAAGGCTTTTGACAGGAAGTTCTGGGGTGGCGCAGACCTAAATAAACTTTACGAAAGCGCCTCCGAGCGTCAGTCATCAATCGGAGCTCAAGAAGGCATTTTCTTTTCGGGAATGACCGAGTTTTTGAGAGGTTTGTCCTCCCACAAGAGTGCTCAGCCAGGATCCTTTGGACTCATTGATGGCGTTTCGCGAGCCATGAGGGCCAGATACCAGCGAGAAATGGATATTCTCGAGGCGGGTTTGAGTCTTCTTGCCACCGTCGGTTCCGTCTCACCTTACATCGGTTTATTCGGAACTGTTTGGGGAATCATGGATGCTTTTACTGGATTAGGCAATCTTGAAAGTGCTTCATTGGCTGTTGTTGCCCCAGGTATTGCAGAGGCTCTTGTGGCTACTGCCATCGGTCTTTTTGCTGCCATACCGGCCGTTATCGGTTACAACCGTTTTGCCTACCGCATTGATCGTCTTTCCAACCAGTATGAAAGTTTCATGCAGGAATTCCAAAACATTTTGAGTCGTCAAGGCTAAGGAATCGCTATGGTACGCAATTCGAGAAGGCGCTTGCTAGCTGAAATGAATGTCGTCCCGTACATTGACGTCATGCTAGTACTTGTGGTAATCCTCATGGTTGCCGCCCCTTATGTCAACCCTTCTTTAGTTGACCTGCCTAAAGTTCATAAGGCGGCCAAAGCTCCTGACCATGTTATTGAGGTCATTGTGGCACCAGACGGGAAACTCTCAATTCGAGATAAAACTGAAGTACACCCTGTGGACTTCCCCCAGCTTGTCGACACCGTCGAAAAGTTGCAGAGCTCTGGCGAGCAAGTCCCTGTAGTAATTGCCGCAGATAAAACTGTAGCTTATGAAAAGGTTATCGACGTCATGAGGTCCTTGCAAAAAGCCAACATCAGCCGTATCGGCCTCTCACTTGAGCTTGAGAACATAGGTAAGCGTTAATGGATTCTTACTCACCAAACAAACCGAACGACTTCAGCAGGGCGAAGGGCTATTTGGGATTGTCCTTTACTTTGGCGCTGATTGCGCATGGGATCTTGTTTGTGTTCTTATTGGTGTCCATGCAATGGAGAGCCGAGCCATCGGGACCTGTTTATGCCGAATTGTGGACCTCCAATGGCGAGCAAACCACTGAAACCTCTCAAGAGGCCGTTGAAGAGCCAGAACCGGAACCAGAGCCACAACCTGAACCTGAGCCTGAACCTGAACCAGAACCTCAACCAGAGCCTGAGCCTCCTGAACCGCCCGAACCGGAAACTCCTCCTACCCCTGTGCTTCCCCCCATTGCTCAAACCGACTTGGATAGGCAGGCCAATTTGTTAGAAGATCCGGATATCGTGCAGGAAAGACTTGATAGGGAAGTGAGAAAACAACAGGAAGAAAAGCAAAGGATCCTTGAAGAGCAGAGAAAATTGGAAGAAGCCAAACGAGCTGAAGAAAGAAGAAAAGCTGAAGAAGCTCGCAAGGCAGAAGAGCTGAGGCGGCAGGAAGAAGAGCGAGCCCGGCAAGAAGAGTTAAAACGTCAAAAAGAGGAAGAAGAAAGGCGATTAGCTGAAGAAAAGAGAAAGCGGGAAGAGATTGCTAGAGCCGAGGCCGAAGCAAAAGCCGCTGCCGTCCGCAGGGAAGCCATGCTCAACAGGTTGACTGGCCAAGCCTCATCAGCCGCAGCTGGTGGAGGTCGCAATGCCATGACCAGTTTTCAGCAAGCACGGTACAACAATCAGATCATTGCTTGTATCAGACCGCATATCACCTTCAACACTCCTTCGTCGGCCAAGAGAAACCAGTATGTGGCGAGCTTTGAAGTACGGCTACTCAGAAACGGTTCCCAAGCGGCCGCCCCTAAGTTGTTGAAATCCAGCGGACTAAGAAGTTTTGACACTGCTGTCGAAAAAGCAATATTATTGTGCAATCCTTTCCCGAAACCTCCCGTCGGAGATGTCCCTTCAGCGATTACGCTTAATTTCGACCCCGTGGAAGATGCACAACACTGACTTAGGAACGAATAAATGACGACTTCAGTATCTCAACTGGGCGATGTCGCTTCCACGTCCCATACAACTGAGGAACTCTTGCTAGGAGACAGCGACGTTTTTGACCAGCTTTCTATGATGGTCGAAAAGGGCATTAACCTGCCTGTTGTCTATTGGCAAATTGCCTATGTGCTTATCTGTTTGTTGCTTGGCTGGTTGTGCTGGTACCTATTAAAAAAATTTGAACTTAAAAGACTACTTATCCAACAAGAAAATGAAGCTCTTGTCGACAATGAGTGCGTAGAAGAAAAAAAATTTTGGGGCACCTTCTTCTTTAACTTTCGAAGACTGCTTATAGATCTAAGCGGGCCGATATTCTCGATGTTCTTCATCCTTATAGGCTCGCTTATCACTAGAAAGCTCGGTCTTCTTCCGCATAAAGAGCTACCCATAGAGGTCATTGTTTGGCTAGTTCTTGAGGCCTACATCGTCATCAAGATCGTGGTTTTCATCGCCCACGGAGTTTTCACCGATCCTGCCCATATCAAAAGCTTTGACAATGCTTTAGTGTGGATGGTATGGATCCTAGTTGTCCTTCAGATCATAGGGATACTTCCGAAACTTACTGCCTGGATGGAAAGGACTCAAATAGCTATCGGGGATGCTAATGAAGATCCTGTTACTCTTTGGATTCTTTTCACGGGAATCATCACCATAGCGGTAACTTTATTTGTCGCCAAATGGATAGGACAGTTTTTTGAAAGTTGGTTCAATAGCATTCCTTCAATACAGGCTAATATCAAAGTAGTAGTCAACCGATTAGTCAAAGTTCTGCTCATGATCTGCGCAATCCTGATAGGCATGTCCGCCGCGGGAATTGATATCACGGTATTAGGAGTGTTTGGAGGTGCGATCGGTGTTGGCCTTGGTTTTGGTTTGCAAAAAATCGCATCAAACTATGTCAGCGGATTCATTATCCTCATTGACCGCAGCATCAAGATTGGAGATTTGGTCAATGTTGCGGGGGTTGAAGGCACAATCACAGACATTAAAACTCGCTATACAGTTGTAAAGGCTTTCGATGGTAGCGTCACCATCATCCCGAATGAGTCTTTCGTAACTAGCAATGTTAAAAATGTGACTTATGGCGATGGACCCGGTCGAACCACTGTTGTAATGAGTGTCGACTATAGCTGTAATGTTGAGGAAGTCATAGACCTTATGACCTCAATTGTGGAAAGACAGCCAAGAGTGCTACGAGAGCCAAAACCCTACACCTTGCTGACGAATTTTGGTGCTGACGGGATTGATCTAACCTCCTACTTTTGGGTGCCCGACCCAGGAATAGGTACGGTTTCCTTGCGGTCAGCAATTAGCAGAGCCATGCTCAAAGAATTTAATGCTCACGGTATTAATATTCCGTATCCCCAGAGGGATGTCCGAATTCTTTCTATACCGGATGTAGTCTGCAAGGTTGAGTCTGATTCAAATAGCAATCAAAGTTAATCAATTTCGATGACATCAAATCCGCAAGAAAACACTACTCAATGGCAGTGTTTCTACAATTGTTTACCTGGCATAGTGCTGTGTTCGGCGATGGTCATCGCCTCCTTTTTGCTTGCCAAAATCATTCCTATGTCGGATGTCTTGATTTGTCTGATCATCGGAATGGTACTCAACTTAGTAATCAACAACTTTGGCAGTTTTAACCGATTAACCAAAGGGATTGATTTTTGCGCGAATTGGCCTTTGCAAATCGGTACCGCCCTTCTGGGTCTAAAAATCACTAGGGACTTGGTTTCTCACCTGTCTATTGGAATTCTCCTGCTCATCGTTGGAGGCGTTTTCTTAACCATATTCTTTTCGCTGGCGCTTAACAAGTTCTTCAAATGGAAACCGGCAGAAGCCGCCATGATCGGAGCATCTGTTTCCATCTGTGGAGCCTCTGCGGTCATGGCCTTGGTACTCGTAATCGGTAAGGAAACTGTATTTTCCCACCAAAGTCGACATGGCATCCCAAATTTTCGACACCTTTCAAACCAGTAAACAGGTTACTGGCATC
>CANQMZ010000081.1 GCA_947625105.1 uncultured Parasutterella sp. | reverse complement strand
TGATTGGCGAACCGTTCTATGTATTCCTGGTTTCGTCCAAAGCCACCGGTAGCAATCACGACAGAGGGTGCGCCTATTTGAATATTTTTATTTCTTACGGTTGCTTTCACACCGATTACTTTTTTGCCAGGTTCGTTCAGGATAACGTCAGTCATACGACCGGACGTAATGACTTCAATATTGGGATTCTTTTTAACGACATCGATGATTCCTTGCATAACAGCACTGCCCGCGCCCTTTGCTTTAACAACGCGCAGGGTTTCACCGCCGTTGAAGCGATCCTCATCATCGGTGAAAGGAACACCGGCATCAATAAGGAAATCAACGAACTCTTTGCTTCTTTCCGCAATGATCTTGGATTTTTTAGGATCTCTTGTGCCATTGCCATATCCTACGATATCTGCCTCATAAGCTCGGGCGGTATCTTTTATGCCTTTTTTTTCGTGCCACTTTGTGCCGTAGCTGCGTATCCAACCCGAAGAGATGGCTGAGCTTCCACCTAGTGTGCGATCGGCCTCAAGTAAGATAACCTTTGCTCCTTTCTCGGCAGCCTTTATTGCCGCCATGGTTCCTGCTGCACCTCCTCCGGCCACAATGACATCAGCAGTTTTATCCCATTTTTGAGTCGCCGTTGAGCTGGGATTGGTAATGTTTTCTGCTTTCACCATTGCCGAAACTGGGGTGAGTGCTGCTACCGAAGCAAGCATAAAATTACGACGAGATAGATTTGCCATGGTCTTTCCTTATGGGTTACGAGAAATTGCCGCCATTGTTTTTTCATTCCTATTGGATGTTGAGGTCAATTATATGAGATTACTAAAATCAAAGAATTACTAATACATGAACCTTTTACAACAGCAGGATTTTGAGAGAAAATTTAGAGGTCACCTTCCCCCCGAAAGATGACCTCAAGGATCAGTTAGCTGACCCTGTTGGACCCCGGTTGATGTGGAGCATTAGCCCGGGGTCCAATTCTTTACAATGTTGCCTAAGACTTTTTCCTGGCTCCCTCCGTATTTATGCCGCTATTGATGAATCTCAAGTCCATTCTTCGGTTCATGTAACGCCCTTCGGCTGTATGATTGTTATAGAGGAATGACTTCCCTCTTCCTTTAACTGAAAGTCTCGAAGCGTCTATTCCATGTGCTACCAGCCAATTTTTAACTGCCTGAGCCCGATTAAGCGATAGCCGCTTGTTGTAAGCATCGCTGCCGATGTAATCGGTCCATCCGTTGATCTCGATTTTTTCGCTTTCGGGCAAAGATTTAATGAAATCAAGAACATCTTGAAGAATCTTTTCAGACTTGGCATCAATGTTGTATTTATCGAATGCGAAGTTGATTCCATAGATTGACCTTACACAATCCTTGTAGAAGACGTCTAAAGCGAATTTTTCTAGTGCTCCCGGTTTGTATAAGGCGTCCTGAGCTTGGATTAGGCGACTGCAAGATTTTCTTTTAACGATGGTATCCACTGTCTTAAGGCCAACTTCGGTGTCGGCGAACGATATTACGTGAAGGCAGCTATGTGGGTTGACTTCGTAGAACTGGTCCAATCCTTCTTCTATTTTTCTACCACGATCGACTCGACCGTCTGTAACCAAAACCACTGGGCCGATGAGCTTTGGCTCATTTTTATCCATGGTTTGCCCATGATCATAGAGTGCTATCCCAATCGGAGTCCTGCGTCCGACTACCTCCATGTTTTCTTTATATTTTTGAACTGACTTCAGGTAGAAGTCTCTCAGTTGTTCTGGAGTAGGTTCTTTGCCGTCTTCGGTCTCGGGCTTATCCACATAGGCTTTTAATGCAGTATAAGGAGCAAGGCTATAGAGACCGGAAAATGCTTCGTTGCTGGGAACCATATCAACTAAACGCCTCAGAATTTCCTTGGCATTTTTCATTCGTTGTGTTTCCAGAAATTCTTTTTCCTCATCGGTTTCTTCCGGCGGCTCAATTCCTTGCTTTCTGAGTTCTTCCTTTTGTTTTTCCCGATACTCCTCGCTTTCCTCATCGTCTTCCGGAGCTTCCATCATTGATCCGGAGTAATCGACAAGGAAGGCAAAGCTATTGCCGGAGGGGCCGCATTTGCCATCGGTCTTGAAGGTATTACTTTGAGCGCAGGCTGTAGTGGTCAATGCTAGGCTAAACAGTAATGCGGCTACCAAATTTAATTTGTTGATTTTCATATCTCACTCTCAGAATTGCCACTTCAAACCAGCAGAAATTTCATAGTCTTTTTTGTATTTGCCGCCGCTTTCTCGTTCAAACTGCGCATAAAGCCTCAGCTGATCGGTAAAGTTCCAATCAAAGCCAGCCCCGTAATAGACTCGTGTTCCTCTGAGGGAGCCTTTAAAGCCAACTCTGTTTGCCCCGTCACTGACCCAAAGCTTTTGGTTGCCTAAGAATTCGTGCTTGATACCACCTTTGACATAGAACTGGGAGTATCGT
Organism: uncultured Parasutterella sp.; assembly: GCA_947625105.1. GTDB lineage: Bacteria > Pseudomonadota > Gammaproteobacteria > Burkholderiales > Burkholderiaceae_F > Parasutterella. Next base: position 7,176 of record CANQMZ010000081.1, on the reverse strand, counting down.
TTGTCTACTACGGCGCGATCCTTGCCGTAATTGAACTTCTTGCCGATTACGACACCGAGGCGCCCGGTGAGGAAATCAATATCGCCCTGGTCGGTCTTCATGCCGTTGGATAAGGTGAAGTTTTTCCCAAAGACATGGTAATAGGCAAGCTGAGCTTGAGGTTCAATCCACCAGTGGTTGTACCAAGGACCCCATCCTTCATCATCTTGGGTTGAAGAGAACATCTTTCCGACTTCAATAGATGCTCCGGCACCGTAATTGTGCCATTTACCATGAACAGGAGTTTGGTCCAACATATGAGTTTTTGCTTTTCTGTCATAGCGGTCGAGAGTGAGTACCAGATCGCTATAGCACCCGAACTGGTTGGCATAGGTAGCATACAAATTCATGCCCCAGTCGTGAATATCGCCTCTTCCGTACCTGGAATGTTTTATCTTTTGATTGGCATTGGCGTATTTGATGTTTCCGCCAAGCAGCCACATACGGTCTTCATCCTGCGTAGCGATATGGTCAAAACCCAAGTTGATACCGTACATCTTTTGCGTGAACCGACCAGCTCCGACGCCGGCGATATCATCTTTTTGGGTGATAAATCTGACCCAGGGGCCGTCTTGAGCCCCGTACCTAACTTCTCCCAAACGTTTTCTTAAGTCGGAGAGTTCGGCCCACCAAATAGCGTATTCAGAACCGAACCCGGCAAGAGTCCGATCTAACTCGGTCGATGGGGAGTATTCCGGAGAGTCCCCTCGGGACAGGAAGAATTCAACTCCTTCCATGTCAATGCCGTCATGGGCCTTATCTCGTGTGGTCAGAAAGTAGTTGTAGACACCAAGGTCAATTTTTGAGATTGCCTGGACATAGGGTGCACGGTCTACGCTATTGGTTCCAGTCAGCACCCCAAGCCTGAAGGACAAGTTGTCTTGTCCAGGAGTGCCTTCGGTTTCCCCCGTTTTGGGATTAAGGATGTAGAGTGTGTTGGGCTCCCGACTCCAAACTAAATAGTCCTTTTGCTCAGGATAAGGGTAACCTAAACCCGAAGATCTCATCAGGATGTAGTGCTGACCGTTTCCTTTCAAAATATTGACGTGGTCTCTTATCTGGGTTTCATCGCCACTACCACCGGTGATTCTTTGCTCATCTATGTAGGTTCGTAACCAGAACGCGGCGCTATTACCCGTGAGGTTAACGATGTCAAGATCTTGGGCTGAATCAGGCGTGGTCAAATCAATGAACGATAATCCGTAGGAGTGATAATGAGATAGATTGGAAAACCTGTTCATCACGCCATTAACTTCTTCTGTGTTCAGAACAGACATGGGGTTGGGCTGAACTTTCCAGACGCTTCCGTTGTTTGCGTAAAGAGAGATGGAGCCGGCAGTGGGTTTGCTTTCACCTTCAGCTACTACGGCAGAGGCAAATGCATCTTCTCCCTGCGCTTCAAAGTAGGCACCATCGTCCGTAGAACCATTAAATTCTGATATTGACGAAGAAAAACCAATATTCGTCACGCCCTGATTGATGGCTAACAGACGTCCTTTTACCTGTGTTGTTTGTGTGGAAGCACTTTGAGTATCCGCTTCGTAGTTAACTGTTGTGACAGAACCTTGACCTTCGGTGTAAACAACGTAAGGGAGGGCATCGGTAGAGACGACAACCGTTTCACCTTTAACCGTTGAAGCAGCAGAATTTAATGTTCCAATTGCGAAGCCATTTTGCGAAGTTAAAGCAACTTGCTTGCCGGTTACTGTAGCAATCGCATAATTTTGCGAAAGCAGGGTACCCATGTTTTCGGAATAGATAGTTATGGTGTTTCCTTCTATAGTCGTAAATCCATTAGCTTTTGACAGGTTGGGATTACCAGTGGTGACCACACCGTAGCTATTTTCGTCCGTGCCTGTTGAAACAATACTAATTGTTTCACCCTTGACATTAGTTATTCCCGCTTCTGACGAACCGCTTCTGTAGTAATCGGTCCAGAGCGCGAAACTGCCTCCCGACCTTATGCTTATGGTTGGAGCGGAAATATTGAACAGTTCCCCGACGTTGTAGACCATTGCGCTTGACTCATTGGATAGGGAAATTTCCCTGCCGGCTATGAGATCGACAGTTGTCTTATCGATGCTGTCGGCAAGTAGCCTGATACCATAGATACCATACGCATTGCTATCCATAATGAATCTGATGGAATCGGTATAGCTTAATGAGACATGGTTTTCCTCACCATAATCAAGCATATAGATCCCGTACCATCCATCGGCAGGGGCGTATATGACAAAAGAATTTCCGGAAAGGTATATTTCAGAGGAATAAAGTCTTCCCGCCTGTGAGTAAATTCCAAAACCATTAAATTCCTCCGAGGGTTTACTGTCGGGAGAAACAACGAGTGACAACGCGTCTTCTGTATTGATTTTGATACTGACATCACCACGATTGTAGTAGTAGGCGTAATCTGAACCCCGAGCAGTCGTACTGATCAATTCTGTGCTGTTTGAGTTTTCATTTGCGGCTCCGGAGTAGATCGTGACTGTTCTAGCGAAGATATCTATGTCAGAAGCAACGTCGTTAGAGTCTGCCGCAGCCATGATACCGGTGAGTAATCCGCCTTCAAATATATAGGGACCGTCTTGCCCTCCACCGATGAATATGTCCCCTTCGGGGCATTCATATGTGAACGTTCCGCCGTCAACCGAAATGCCTCTTCTTGCTTCAAAGACGAGGTTGACTGTGCCAAAGATGTCTACGGTAGGAGTGCTATTGCTCTGACCGCCATCTAACAAGAAAGAATCGTGATTCGAAAAAATATCATCTTTGCCCGGATCGTGAACAATAAGCGTACCAGTGCCAGAAATTTCCAATTTCCCGTTGTTGTAGAGTGCAAAACCGTTTTCCCTAGGGCTGATGGTTATCCTAGAGTTGGAATCTGAATTGGGATCCGGCTGGAAGACCACGCTGATACTTTGATCTCTCCTAATGTCTGTATCATAACCATAGGCGTTCTCTTCTCCAGTAACCAAGAGCGTAGGATATCCGGAAAAGTTCCACTGTTGTCCTTCGGAAAGAGTGACCTGTTGACCGTCCTCATCGACTTGAACAAGTTCACATGAAGCGTTATTGCAGCCAAGAAGCAAGGCGACAAAAAGGGGTGTTAATTTGAAACAGGATAGAAGTCGAGATTTCTTGTTTTTAACAAGAGGTGAAAAGCCGGAGATCCTGTTTTTTCTTGGTTGCGGGAGGTTCTGATTACTCCCCAAAACCGGTAAGTTTGCTAAACTACGGGCATACTGGGGGGGGGAACTATAAATCTAGTTCCTCTCTTGCTGGAGAAGAGTTTCTCTAAGAAATACGCAGACAGCGCCATTTGCTTTCGTACCACCCTAGGATTTGGGGCAAGAGCATAGCAAAAAGAGAAGAGTTTTGTATGCTTTTTGTCCAAAAAAGACAACGCGGAAAACCAAGGTATTTTCTGTGAGAGATGCAAATGATTGACATCTGACACCCGTAAACAGGCTAATCCTTGCGTATGAAGGGGGGGGGGACGCCACCGCATAGTCGATTTGACCCTTCACACCAAAGAATTTCTCCCAAAAGTTAGATAGCAGTGCCATTAGTTTTTCTCTGACAAATAAAATAGTTACGGAGCGTAAGCATAGCAAAAACTGGCGATTTTTGTACGTATTTTGTTCGAAAATGACAGTAAAAGCCAGATCATTTCTTATGGAGTTGTCAATTTGAGTCCATATGAAAGCATTTTGCCCATAACCCAAAATGGGATTAAAAAGAAAATGTTGCATTTTCAATCTCAGTTATTCAGCCCCGATGGGAAATGGTGCCTCTATGAATCCGATGAATTTCATTTATGGTTTTTTCGGAATTTCACTCTGAAATCATTTGCCCAAAAAGTACTTTCAAAGGCGGTAGGAATAAAGAACAGGTTTGTTTTGCAAAATTGTCCTGCGAGCTAATGAGTGAAACCACACCGGCCATTTGGATTGAAGGGGCAACGGCTTTGGAAGTGGGCGCAATAACTAATTGACTTATCGTTAGAAAGTCTATAAGGTGCTTCTTCATTTTTTCTTGACAGTGCTGACTCTCCGTCAAAGGTGATTCTGGCGATGAAGTTTCTTCGTCTTTTGGTCATTGTCGGCACTCATTCCACCTTTTCGAAATCTTTACTTTTACGCCGCCGGGGAAGCAATGGAAAGACGTCACATTGAAGACAGCGACTTCAGTGCAATCCAGTTTCGAAGAAGCTCCGTAATAGTTTGTTCTTGACGGTGATAACGCAAAAGCGGGCTTTCAATGATGACAATGTGTATCGAGGTTCTTGGAGCAGAATATTTTATTCTGAGCGTTATCTTTTTGTTTATAAGGGTAGAATTTTCAATACATTGCAAGTTACCTGGCATTCGTTAACGTGAAGCGGAATTTATTGCTGTTGTTGCTTTGGGCACACTTTCCTTTGGCAAGTGTGGCTCAAACCTTTCCTGTTGCTCCTCAAGTCGAGCGTGCCGCTAGTCTGCCTGAAAGAGATGTCCGTCAATTGTTGGAACGCGCGGAAGAGCAGGACCGCTATTTTCAAGAGCAACAGATAAGGAAAAAGGAAGCGGAGCAGAGTCGCCGGGAGCTTGAAAATGTTTCCGCTCAAGTTTTTCCAGATGGCATTAAATTCTTTTTAAGGTCGGTTAAAACCACTCAGTCATCTGTTTTGACAGAAGAAGAAATACAGAAAGCGGTTGCCCCTTTTCTTAATAAGGAAATTACCGGCAAGGGACTCACAGCACTTTTAGAGTCTATTAATCATCTTTATAGGTTAAAAGGTTATGTAGTCTGCCAAGCAGTTTTGACTCCTCAGCGGATTTCCAAAGGGCAGCTGACGATAACTCTTGTTGAGGGGAAAACAGGGCAAATCACGGTAAAAAACGTTGAAGCCGATCAGCCCATAAAAACGCGGGAAAGTTATATTCGGAGGGCTTTTGAATTTGAAGATGGCAAGGTTGCTAACTATCGGGACATGTTAGATGATTTGATTCGTTTTAATATGACCAACGATGTACAACTTGCCATAGATTTACACGCCGGCAAAAACGAAGGAACCACAGACTATGACATTTTTGTGCAGGAGCCGGACGAACGAATATTCAATCTATTTGCGGATTCTTCAGGCGCTAAATCTTCAGGCAGGTACAGGATAGGTATCGGCTACAACGAACGAAATCTATTGGGATACCGAGACAGGTTTCAATTTTTCACTTTAGCGAGCAGAGGCGCAAAAAGTCTTTTGGGCTCTTACTCACTTCCCCTGAATAGTTACGGTACCAGGTTAAGCGCCAGTATTTCCTACGGACACGTCAAAGTGGTGGACGGTCCTTCGGAGGAGCTCGACATCAAGGGAGATTCTCTTTACTACTCTCTAAGGCTTGAACATCCGTTTTATGTGACTTCCAGCAACAAATTAACGGGCTTTATCGAAGCCTCCCGACAGAAATCCACTTCGGACATGCTTGGAGTTCTGAGAATTAATGATTCCAGTATCAAATATGTGACCGGTGGTCTTGAGGATATCTGGGTTTCACAGAACAAGACCTTCTATGGATCAGTTCAATTTATTCAATCTTGGGCCAAGGAATACGCCTTTGATATTGCGAGTTCATATCGGAGGTTGACCGGCACTTTGAATTGGGATCACAAGCTAGATGCTAACTGGGGATACTCCGCAGCCATGAGCTTTCAGAAAAAATTGGCCGGAGGAGAATTGTCTAGTACGGATTATTTCTATTTGGGTACAAACGGAGGAGTTCGGGGCTATGAAGTGGATGTGATTTCCGCTTATAACGGTCTTTGGATCAATTTAGAAGGAAGAAGAAGCTTTTTTAACAACAGCGCAAATGTTTTTGCGTTCTTTGATTACGGAAGAATCAGCGGTCCCTCTTCCTATACGACTAAAGAGATTTATTCCACCGGTTTTGGCGCGCGATGGCAGGTCTTTAACTGGTTAAGTGCGCAAGCGACTTTGGCTTTTCCACTCAAAAAGTCTGTTACAGATTTTTCCGTGACATCCACACGATTTGATTTTACAATCAACATGTTGTGGTGATGGATCCGATCCCCTAGGAAAGAGGATATGAACAAAATATACAAGGTCATTTGGGATTTTCATCGTGGCCAGCATGTTGTGACTAGCGAGGCCCATCGCTCCCGAGGAAAAGCCAAAAGCTTAGTTGTGGCGCTAGACATAGCGGCTCTGGAAATTGCTCTTTTGGCGTCTCCGTTTAATGTAATCGGTGACGCTTACGCCGTTGAACACAACATAACACCATATAAGGAGTGGGGTACCACGGTCGATTCCGTGGGAGGTAACCCAAACCATCAAAGGGTTGATACTACCAACGTAAAAGGAACAGTAGCCACTAACAGATTTTCCCAGTTCGATGTCGGTGAGAAGCATTTGGTGGATATGCATTTACCTGACCAGGCATCCCATCTGGTCAATTTTGTCGACAAGCAAGTCAACATTGATGGCACAGTCAACTCCATAAAGGACAGCCGGATTGGAGGCAATCTTTATTTTGTTTCGCCCCAGGGTTTGGTTATTGGAGAAAAAGGAGTTGTTAATGCCGGTAGCTTCACCGGAGTGGTAACCACTCAGACGCAGTACGACACCTTCACTGCCATGAACGGTAAAAATACGGAAATCACTGATGATCTTCCTAAAAAGCTCTATACGGGAGAGGTGCCGATTAATCCTGCCGGTGTTATCACTGTCAAAGGAAAAATCAATGTCGGCAATCGGTTGACGTTGGCTGCCTCTCAGATTGATGTTCAAAAAGGGGCTCAACTAAGCAACACGGTTACAGAAAAAGAACTAGGCGATCTCGTCAATATCAAAGATGAAACAGGAAAGGTTGTTACAAAAAGTGAGGTATCCAACACTCTTGTCCAAAGAGAGGCGGATGACGGCAGTGGGGATATCCTACTTTTTGCTAGAAGCCAAACAGGACAAACCGTTGGTTCGTCTTTTGAGGGAAATGTTAAAAGGCAAACAGCTACTGCCTCTATCAAAATAGCGGAAGGAGCCTCTGTTAGTTCCAGAGGAAAACTCAATATCAAGGCCCTTGCTGGAAATGGCGAGTACGATATCGGCAAAACATTCGCCAGCAAAGAAAAGGAGAAAGAAGA
>CANQMZ010000080.1 GCA_947625105.1 uncultured Parasutterella sp. | reverse complement strand
TGTGCCAGCGGTGTTTTTATTAGGTCAAGTTATCAAGCCTACGAACAAGCTAAAAATTTTATTTCAGTAAAGAACTAGAACGTCGCGGAAGTCCTTTATAGACCAAACAGCTCTTGAAAGAGCTTCCTTCTGTCTCTTCCACTCAAGCATATCTTGCGTACTGGGAGAGCCTTTTTTGATTTTCCTTCCTATTTGTATAAATTCGTTAGGCATAACACCAGGCTTTAGACCAACAGCCAGTTTTTTGTCATTCACATAAAATTCAAAATACATCCGACCGTAAACGCCTTCTGGTGCAGTATCAGGCGCCTGAGTAAGCACAGAATATGCGCCTCGAGTTACCGCTCGTGTCACCATCTCGATTGAATCGCGAACTCCAGGACCCGGGAAAGCAGTTTTAAAGGCGAATTCTTTTCTTTCAATTACTCGATCAGGTTCTAATTCCTTCAGCGCCCAACCGAGCAACCGGTAACCCAAAGAGAGGCCACCAATACTATCTCTGCCATGAAAGAGAATGCAAGCGTTAAAAGGAATATCCAGTAAAACACCATCGTCAAAAATTTTTATTGTTTCAGAATTCATAATTTTTCTCTTAACGTTATTTTGTTGCGGTAGGAAGTAAAAGTTCCTCAATTTTTACCTTCTTTTGCATCATTCCGTTGTCTCTTAAAAAATCCTGATCTTCATATAGCTGCTTAATATCCTTTGAATCCAAAATATCGTAATACTGGCTCCAATCAGCAAGTTTTTGTGCCTCCTCAATAGGAATGCCGTGTTCTTTTGCCCCTATCTCTATTGCCTGTTGTTTATTCTCTTTTATCCAAGAAAGAGCTTGGCGATTAACTTTTACGATTCTTTCAACAATTTCAGGATGTTCTTTAACAAAACTTCCCCTTACTGCCACCACTAAGTTAGGACGAACAAGTCCTTGAGCAGTGGTTATCGTTTTTGCGCCTGCTGCGTTAGCCTTAATAACAGCGCTTCCGGCTAACAATGCTGCATCAACCTTTCCTGCTAGTAGTGCTGTCAAACTTTTAGGAATATCCATTGATACAAAGTTGATATCGTCAATAGTCATACCATTTTTTCTCAGCGCTGCCACCAATGTCTGATGTAGTACCGTTCCTTTTGGACCAACTACTGTTTTACCTTTTAGGTCTTCCACCTTCATTTGCTCGCCTTTTTTTCCGACGATCGCAAATATTTTGGTCGGATGGGCAACACCAGTTGCTATTTTTACAGTATTACCAGCAGAGTTCGCCATTAAAATTGAAGCGGTGTTCATAGTCGCACTAGCATCAAGTGAACCTGAACCCATCGCTTGATTTTGTTTTGCCCCAGAAGTGATATCGTGCCAATTAATTTTTATTCCATCTTTATCAAACTCTTGTTCGAGCATCTGATTTTTTTTCATAACCATATTTTGAAGGTTAAAGGGAGCTTTAACATATGCAATATTGATTTCTTTTGGCGCTCCAAAACTGGTTGTTGAAAGCGTTAGGCATAAAATTACAAAAAAATTAACTAATTTCATTTTATTCACCTATTTTATAATATATTCAAATAGTTGCTTTTGATATCTAGAGAGATTAACATCTCCAAAATCTCTAGGTTTAGGACTCTCGATGGTGATCTTCTTTGTAATTTCCCCGTCTTCCAAACAAAGTATTTCATCGCTTAAAAAAACCGCTTCGTTAATATCATGCGTAATTAACAAAGTAGTGAAACCTTTCTTTCGTTGGATTTCTGAAAGGTCTCTTTGCAACTGCGTCCGTGTCATAAAATCAATTGAACTAAAAGGTTCGTCCAAGAGAAGGACATCCGGCTTGCTAATTAATCCCCTAGCAAGCCCAACTCTTTGAGCCATTCCACCAGACAAGTTTTCAGGATACATTGATTCAATTCCCGGTAGTTGAACCAACTCAAGTGCCTCTCTAATTAGTCGATCTTGTTCAGTTTGATTTAAATACCTTATTGGAAGAGCTAGATTCTGTCTTATTGTTTTCCACGGCAACAACCTTGGCTCTTGGAAAACCAATGACAAGTTTACGTCATTTGTAACCTTTCCTTTTTCATCAAAAAATTTCACTTCACCACTGTCTAGTCTTTCTAATCCACTGATGATATGCAATAGCGTAGTTTTTCCACAACCGCTTTTTCCTAAGATTGAGGTTATCTTTCCAGGTTCCGCTCGGAAAGAAATGTTTTTCAAAGGCGTTACATCTCTTTCTTCACTTAGGTAAGACTTACTGACTCCTTCTAACAGAATGCCTTTTTTCATGATTTTTTCCATGGAGTCAATCTTTTATTTAAAAACAAAAAGAATTGGTCAATCGCTAGCCCTAGTAAAGCAATACAAATAATTCCGACAAAAACCTTGTCAGTCCGAGACATTTCACTAGCGTCACCAATTAAAAAACCCAAACCAGAAGACGCCGCAATTAATTCCGCACCTACCAAAGCTCTCCAGGAATATCCAAAACCCAGCCTAAGGCCTGTAACAATGCTAGGAAATGCAGCAGGAACCTCTATATTTACGAATTTTTCCCATCTAGAGAGTTTTAAGATAGTGGACAATTCTTTGTAGTTCACATCAATTTGCTTAAAGCCCGATTGAACGTTCAAATAAATAGGAAAAAAACTAGCCAAAACAACGATAGACAATTTTGCCGCTTCTCCAATTCCGAGCCATAAAATCAGTAGCGGTATTAAAGAAAGAGGTGGAATAAATCTCAGCGCCTCCAGTATCAGCCTGGCTTTTCTCTCTGCAGAAGGAAAATAGTAAAGGTAGTATGCGAGAGGTATTGCAACAAAAGCTGAAACTAAAAATCCAAAAAGTACACGACCGGTACTAGAAAAAATATGACCTGTTAGCTCTCCACTACGCAACATCTCAAAAAATGTGCCACACACAGTTTCAGGAGAAGGAAGTAAGAATTCGTTAACGACTTTAAAATGAGAAAACGCCCACCAAACGATAAGTACTATCGCAGGAAAAAAAACGAAACTCAGGGCCTTTTTCACTTTACTTTCATCAGAAAAAATTCCCTCTAATTATAAATGATAATTGTTATCATTTATAATATTCCGATTACTATTGAGTAACCTGTGTATTCTCTTCTTGTCCCTGAGAGTTTTCAGGGTTGCTAGAGTTACTGCCTTGGCTATCGTCATTCTTCATTAGAAGTCTTTTATCCAACTCATCCTGAGAAAGGATGGTAAACAGGCATACTACCTTGGTAACTCCCGGAACTTCGGAGGCAATCTTTGCAATCCTGTCAGCTTCCTCTTGTGTAACAGCACCAATAAGGTAAGCAGTGCCTCTATCGACGACTACCTTCAAAGAGGTGAGTGTCACTTGAGAATCATCAAGCAAAGCAGCTCTAATTTTGCTGGCAGTAATCGAATCATTCATCCTTGTCGTCAAAGAAGCATTTTCTGCTACCTCAAGTTCGTTGTACACCTCTTTGACTTCATTAATTGACTTAATGATTTCTGTGACTTTCGCCTTATCGTCTTCTGTTCCCACTTCTCCCGTCAACAAAACATTTCCATCATAGGATGTAGTCGTGATGTGACTAGAAGACAGCTCTGTCTGTCCTAAATGCAAAGATGCTTTTGTCTCTATTAGATTGTCATTTGCTACGGACCCAACACTGCGACGATCTGTAGCCACAGCAGCCCCTGTAACCGCTGCAGACCCTATAAGAACCGGCGCACATGCGCTCAGCATCGTAATCGATGAGAGAAGAGAGACTACAAATAGAACTTTATATTTGATCATTTGATTTCTCTAAGCATTGATTCTTTAATGATAACAAACCCAATAACCATACTCACCCATTTTTACCACCGAGCAAAACTTACAAAATTATTCCCAGTTTTGATCTAGAGAAAAGAACATTTTTTTCAGAAATAAACACAAGACCGTTTTTTTGTGGATAACTACCTTTTATTAACCACTATTCAACAAAGTTATATCCTTATTAACTAATTGTTTTTTATAAACTATGTTTAATTATTAACGATATTTCGATTCGCTTTATCATTTATTTAATTAATACATTTATCTAAGTAAAAAAAGAATGGCCGTTAATAAGTTGATAACTTCATTTGACTTTGTGTTCCGTTTTGATGCTAAGCATTATCAGAGAAGCAAAGATCATAAAAATTCCAGTTAGTTGTACATCGTTTATGACTAAGTGGAAAATGAAGATACTAAGTAACACAGACGTGACCGGTTCTACCGTTTCCATCAAACCAGTGATCTCTGGGGGAATAAGTTTAGAACTGGCCATATAGCACCAAAAGGATATGACAGTTCCGAACAACACAATAAATGAATAGTCAAAAACCGATAACGAGTTCCAAATAACATCCATACGCCAAAATGGCTGAATCGGAGTCACCAGTATTCCAGTCAATAACATTGCCCATCCTGTTGCCGTTCCAACTCCTACTCTTGACATTAATTTTTGTGGCTGGAGGGTATAGACAGCACTAAACATCGCTGAAAGCAGCCCCCAAAAAAGACCGCTAAGACTAAGTTTCAGGTTATCCAAACTGCCTTTTGTGACGAGAAGGAATACGCCAAGAAGCATTACAAATGCGAGGAGAACTTCTAGACCAGAAACTTTTTTCTCTCCTTTAAATACCAGGATGGCCATAATCCACAAAGGACAAGTTGTAGCAAGAATTGCTCCTGTCGCAGCGTTGGATACGGTTATACAGCTGAAAAAGGAGTATTGAACACCTATGATAGACAGGGTATAAATGAGCGTGTCTCTGATATTTTCAAAGTTTTTGAAAACACTAAAAATTTCATTTTTAACTAGAACCCCCTCTACGATGAGTACCAATAATCCAGCAGCTACCATTCTTGAGGATATGAGGTCTAAGGTGGTGAATTGGCATGAGTGAAGTAGATATTGCGCGCAAACTCCCATTGCGCCCCAACAAATACCCGACATCAGTCCTAAGCTGATTCCTTTTGTTGCTGAGTTCAACTTTCATACCTTTTGATAAGCAAGTTTCGACAATTTAACACTCTAGAAGACCACAGACTTAAATTTTTACTGCTTAAAATTTATTTTCCCGTTGCTTATCGAGTCTCGTTGAGTAACATAATTCGAGCAAAATTCCCCCTATTTTCTTTTTGTATGAATAATTTTTTATTTGACAAAAAAGGGGAAAATACTGTCTAATATGAAGTTTCTCTACAGGATGACTACAATCTGTTTTTCCTGTTTTTTGTTTTAATTAATGATTCCACTGGAATCTAGATAGGATATTGAAATGGCTACAAAACGTACTTATCAACCGTCAAAAGTAAAAAGAGCTAGGACCCACGGCTTTCTTGTTCGTAGCAAGACAAGAGGTGGCAGGAAAGTTTTAAATGCTCGTCGCCGTAAAGGTCGTCACGTGCTTGCTCTTTAAGGAGCTGCGTTGAAAGCTCTTAGCAAAGACGGAAAAAGAGTTTTCGTTCGACTAAAAAAATCGACTGATTTCCAGTTGGTTTTAAAGGCTAAAGGTGCCAACTCGTTTTCCTGTTCTTCTCGCTGGTTTGAATTGAAAATGTTACTGGGAGAAAATTTCCCTCATTGCTTGTTTGGTTTTACTGTTGGAAAACGGTTTGCCGCACGTGCAGTTGATAGAAACCTAGTTAAACGCATACTCAGAGAGTCTGTGCGATATGCAGTTTTCAGCTTAGACGGTGGAAAATTTTGTGGTTTAAAGACCGTCATCAGATTAAAAAGAAAATTGCCTTTGGCTGGAAAAGAAATAGGTCGATCTTCTTTAAAAAAAATGCTAAGAGACGACGCGGATGCACTGCTTCTGCAACTGAAAGGTGTAATTAGACAAAAGACCTTGAGCGCATAGAAATGATTAAAGAAGCTTGTCTCTTTATCATCCGAGGGTATCAGTTTTTGTTTTCACCCTGGGTAGGTCATAACTGTCGTTTTGTACCAACCTGCTCGGAGTATTCTTACACTGCCATTGAAAAATTCGGTGTTTTGAAAGGTCTTTTTCTGACGGTTGCCAGACTTTTGCGTTGCCATCCATTCGGTGGTAGCGGTTTAGACGAAGTGCCTGAAAAATTTAGTTGGAATTGTTGGTGCAAAGAATGTACTGCTGCACAGGATAATTTCTCGATTTTTAGTAAAACAATATTTGAGCGTACCAATTATGGGAAGTGATATCCAACGGGCTCTATTATGGGTTCTTTTCGGTCTATCGGCATTTATGCTTTATGACCGTTGGGAAGTGTATAACGGCAGACCATCTCTCATTGGCACTGAAGCTACTCAGCAAGTGGTTAATGCAGAAAAGCCGAAAGATGTGCCTACTTCAACTGTGACCGCATCGAATGTAGAAAAAGTTGCTGAAGCTCAGTTAGAGGCAACTACTCCAAAGGCAGACTTGGTTACTGTTGAGACTGATCTCGTCCGTTTGAGCTTAGATCCTCAAGGAGCAGCGATTGTCAGTTCTAAGCTTCTGAAAGAAAAAGAGCCGATTCCTTGGACCGAGACAGGTCTTGTCGGAATGGTTATGGGCGCTAAACCCGAACCTCCTAAAGATGTGGTGTTGTTTACCCAGTCTCAGGGCAGAACCTATTTGGCTCAAACCGGTTTGATTGGCGGAGATTCTTTTCCAAACCATAAAACTGTTTTTAAGATGGTTCCTGGTCCTTTAAAAATGGAGGAAGGAAAAAACGAACTTTCTGTCAGCTTTGAAGCTGATAGCGGTGGTGTAAAGCTTCGCAAGACGTATAAATTTGAACGCGGACATTACGGGATTAAAGTACAACACGAAATTGTCAACGGTACGGCATCAAACATAACTCCTTCTGTTTACTACCAATTTGTCAGAGATGGAGAAAAACCAGAAGGTGAAAGCTCAATGGTCAGTTCGTACACGGGAGCTGCCGTCTACACTGACAAGGAAAAATTTCAAAAGGTTCCGTTTAAAGACATCCAAGACGGGGATAAGGACTATCAGACCAGTGCTAACAATGGTTGGATTGCGATGATCCAACACTATTTTGTTTCAGCGTGGATTCCTACTCAAGGTGCGGAAAGAGAAAATTACACAAGAGAGGTTGCTCCTAAACTCTATGCCATCGGATCAATAGAAAATTTAGGAACAATCCAGGCAGGAGAAACCAAGAAAGTAGAGGCTCTTTTGTATTCCGGACCTCAAGATCAGGATAGATTAGGTGCCATCGCCCCCGGTTTATCACTCGTTGTAGATTATGGGTGGTTAACATTCCTAGCCCAGCCAATTTATTGGTTGTTGTCTTTCTTACATGGAATTGTAGGGAACTGGGGTTGGGCCATAGTTCTATTGACTTGTATTGTTAAGGCAGTCTTATATCCCCTTTCTCTTGCTGGCTACCGGTCGATGGCTCGTATGAAAGACCTCGGTCCAAGAATGAAAGCTCTCAAGGAAAAGTACGGAGACGACAAGCAACGCCTGAATATGGCCATGATGGAAATGTACAAGACGGAGAAAATCAATCCTGTTGGTGGTTGTTTGCCAATCCTCTTGCAGTTGCCTGTGTTTTTGGCTTTGTACTGGGTTCTGTTGGCATCTGTAGAACTAAGAGATGCACCTTGGATTCTTTGGGTCACTGACTTGGCTGCACCTGATCCTTGGTTTATTTTGCCGGTTATCATGATTATCACGATGGTGATTCAGTACAAACTAAATCCCACTCCTCCTGATCCCATCCAGGCAAAGATGATGGCGTTAATGCCGTTTATCTTCGGCGTAATGTTTATGTTCTTTGCTTCCGGTCTAGTTTTGTACTGGCTAGTTAACAACATCCTGTCAATCATTCAACAGTATGCGGTTAACAAGCAAATTGAAAAAGACAGGATAAGGCGACAATCTAACTAACCGATTCATTGAGGCCAACAGAGTTTGGCCTCAATTTTTGGTGTGCTCGGCATGTGCACTATCTATAGGGTGAAAGTCCCGAGCCCGCTAGAGGGAAGGGTTAGCGAACCAGAAGATGTGTGCAGTGATGTACAGGCTGAAAGAAGTGAGTAGCAAACTTCTGAGCTGACGGACAGAATCTCCTATAGGCGGCAGTGGAGGATGAGGATGCCAAATAGTCTGAAGTCCGAAATCTAGACGGATCCACTAACGTAAAGGAGGCAGTTACATGGGAGGAAAGATAGTGAGCTTACTCGAGGAAGTCTTGTCAGCCCTGAGAATGGGTAGTAACAACGAATGGCAAGAAGTCAGCAGAGGTCCTAGTACCCAAGAGTAAGGGGGCAGGAGCGATCCTCCCCTACTCGGTTTGAAAGATTTAATGCTTTTTTCTTGCCAATAGAGTTAAAACCAACAAAGGCCAAACCCACACACTGACGATCCATAGAAGAAGATGTTTTATGGTTAACTGCTTACCTTTACTGCCTCTTGAGCTTATTAACCCTAGCGTGATGGCACCAACAACAGTCCACCCGAGTATTAAAATGTAAATCAATGAACGGCTTTCATATGTGCTTCCAAATGAACCTAAAAAGGCGGCTATAGGAAGCGCAATCAACACAGCCAATGCTCCTCCGACAAGAGGGATGCCGTTTTGGTTGTTTTGTTTAAGACTCATAGATCGTCCTGAAAGGTAGATTATGCCAAACAGTTTTAATGATCCCATCATAGCAATTGCAACTGCAAATGGTGGAGCAGGAATCGGGATTATTCGTATTTCCGGAAGAGATGATGCGGTCACCGGCATAATTCGTGAACTCTTTGGCGAAAAAACAATTTTTGAAGACAAGAAAGTACACTTAAAAGTTTTCAAAGACAGCAAAGGAAATCAAATCGACAGGCTTATAGCGATTTATTTCAAAGCTCCTTTTTCGTATACGGGAGAATCAGTCTTAGAACTTCAAGCCCACGGAGGTCAGGCTCTTTTATCGTTTATCACTGAACAGTGCATCAACAGATGTAGTCGCTATGGTCTGAGATTTGCCAAACCAGGTGAATTTACAGAAAGAGCTTTTCTAAACGGGAAAATAGATTTAATACAGGCAGAAGCGGTTGCAGATCTGATAGCTGCTAGGTCTAGGAATGCGATACGAGCGGCGAATCAGTCTTTGAATGGTTATTTTTCTCAACGCATAGAACAGCTGAATGAAAATTTGACGCATTTAAGGGTGGAAGTTGAGGCGACATTGGACTTTCCAGAAGAAGAAATTGATTTTATTGCTGAGTACAAATGCATTGAGCAGTTGGAAGAATTGAAGAAACAGGTAGAAAGGCTTCTGGCAGATGCTAGACAAGGGGAAATTCTCCGCGATGGGTTACGTGTCGCTTTAGTCGGAAATACAAATGTTGGGAAATCCAGCTTAATGAATCAGCTTGCTGGAGACGATCTAGCTATTGTTTCGGAAGTTGCGGGCACCACACGAGATAGAATTCAATCATCAATTCTTATTGAAGGCATACCCTTTCACATTGTTGATACGGCCGGTATCAGGCGAACAGAGGATCCGGTGGAAAAAATTGGTATAGAAAGAACCCAGAAAGAAATTTCCAGGGCAGATATCGTCTTGCAGATTAAAGATATAAGGGAAAGGGGGGATCGACAATCTGAAGAAAATATCGCCATGGAGATGATCGCAGGT
>CANQMZ010000079.1 GCA_947625105.1 uncultured Parasutterella sp. | reverse complement strand
ATACTTGATACAAAGCCCAAGCGGCTCGATAAATTCCACAGAATTGTGCACCGCAGTTGCATAAGCGGCGGTCACGATAAACAGGAAACCGCCAAGCAGTACGCAAATCAACGGCTTGACTCTCTTACGCATCAACAACTCCAATCAATCGGCACCAACCCTTTTGAAACCAACCATTCGTTTGCTTTTCTGAAATGTCCGTTTCCTAAAAATGGAATCGGCCCCCTTCTAGCTGAAAGTGGCGATGGATGATTGCTTTTAAGGATTAAATGATTTGAGTTGACCTGCCGAATGATACCTTCCTTTTCTTGAGCAAAACTTCCCCACAACATGAATACCTTTGGTATCTGCTCACAGGCCAATTCCAAGATAATACGATCTGTCAGTGTTTCCCACCCTAGCTTGCGATGCGATGCTGGCCGGGATTCCTCAACCGTGAGAATGCTGTTAAGCAAAGCCACTCCTTGGCGAACCCATCCTTCCAACGCGCCGGAAGAAAAAGTTGCCTGTGGATATTCGGCTTTAATTTCAGCAAAAATATTCTTCAGACTTGGAGGAAGCTTGACTTCAGAGGTAACCGAAAAGGCTAAACCGTTAGCCTGTCCCCTGCCGTGATACGGGTCTTGGCCGATGATCACAACCTTTACGGCTTCAGGGGCGACTAGCTTGAAAAGTCGCAAGGGATCAGGAGGGTATATGACCACTCCTTTCTCCTGCTGTTTTTTAAGTTCACCAAACAGCTTTTGCCCGTCCTCTGAAGCGAAAAATTCATCCATCAGAGGTTGCCATTGCCTTAAGACCTCAACCTTTGAAGAAAACATCTTTCAACTTCTCTCCCGGATCCGGCTGTCTCATAAACATTTCGCCAATTAGAAAATTCTCAATCCCGTGGCTTCTCATCAGTTCAGCATCCTCTTTAGTCAGGATTCCGCTTTCTGTAACCAACGTCCGCCCTTCCTCCACGTGAGCTTTAAGCCGAATTGTCGTGTTTAAATCAACCGTAAAGTCTTCCAAGTTCCTGTTGTTAATGCCGATCAACGCACCTGGCAACGCAAGAGCCTTACCCAATTCCTCCTCGTTATGGCTTTCCACAAGGACATCGAGTCCATTGTCTTGAGCTATTTGGTTAAATTCGAGCATTTTTTCCTGACTCAGAATGGCGCTGATGAGCAACACGGCATCGGCTTCCCAAGCTGCGGCTTCGTATATTTGATAAGCGTCTATGACGAAATCTTTCCTAAGCACAGGCAACCGACAACTTTCTCTAGCCTCAATCAGATATTTGGAGGAGCCTTGAAAATAATTGACATCAGTCAACACAGACAGGCAAGCCGCTCCTCCTTTCTCATAGCTACGAGCAATAAAAGATGGATCAAAATCCTCTCTAATCAATCCTTTGCTTGGACTCGCACGCTTGATCTCTGCAATAACGCCTGATAGCCCCAAGGCATTTTTAGTCAAAAGCGCTTTTTTAAAACCTCGAGACTCCGATCTTGCCGAAGCTTTTTTGCGTACGTAATCCTCAGGCTCCTTCTGCCTGAGGATTTCCAGTTCTTCAAGCTTTGTTTTGACAATTTTGGAAAGAATGGTAGCCATCTAATTAAACTGCTTGAGCTAACTTCTGGGATAACGAAACAAATTGGTCAAGCTTACGCATGGCAGCTCCGGAGGCTAGCAGTTCTGAAGCCAGTTTGATGCCTTCCTCAATTGAATCAACCTTATTGCCGGCATAAAGGGCGACGCCGGCATTGAACATTACGATATCGCGCTGCGGGCAATCCTCATTCCTCAAGGCTCTTTTCATCATTTCAATCGATTCCTGAGCTCCGCTCACCTTGAAATTACGGGTTGAAACCATTTTCAGACCAAAATCTTCCGGATGGATCTCATACTCCATGATCTTGCCGTTATGCAACTCCCCTACCATCGTGGAAGCACCCAATGAGACTTCATCAAGGTGGTCTCTACCGAAAATAACCATGGCGTGTCTTGCTCCAAGCTCCTGCATGGCTCGGACTTGAATGCCGACCAAGTCCTCATGGAATACGCCCATCAGAATGTTTCCTGCTCTCGCCGGTGAAGTCAGTGGTCCCAAAATATTGAAAATAGTTTTAACCCCGAGCTCTTTTCTGACTGGAGCTGCGTACTTCATTGCCGGGTGATGGTTGGGAGCAAACATGAAACCCACTCCGATTTCTTCAATGCAATGGGCTACGTCCTCTGGTTTCAAGTTGATCTTGGCGCCAAGAGCCTCTAAGGCATCAGCTGCGCCGCTTGAAGAAGAAACCGAACGATTACCGTGCTTTGCCACTCTTACTCCGGCCGCCGCTACGACAAACATTGAAGTGGTGGAGATATTAAATGTCTTCTGTCCGTCACCACCGGTACCCACAATGTCAAGAAGACTTTCAGGATGAGGTACCACAACCGGTGTCGAAAACTCACGCATCACACGGGCTGCCGCTGTAATTTCTCCAATGGTCTCTTTTTTAACTCTTAATCCGACCAAAAGTCCGGCAATCTGAACATTGGACATTTTTCCTGTCATCAGTTCCCGGAAAAGCTCGGTCATTTCGTCTTCAAAAATTTCACGATGCTCTACAGTTCTTTGGATGGCTTCAGAAGGTGTGATTTTCATATTGAACTCCTTAGTTGTTAACTTACTTTGCACTATTTAAAAAATTGGTAAACATCTCAAAACCGTTCTCACTTAGCAGGGATTCGGGATGAAACTGAACCCCTTCCACCTGTAAGGTTTTATGGCGAACTGCCATGATCTCATCATCAACAGAGGTGGCGGTCACCTCAAGGCACTCGGGTAAGCTCGCGCGATCGATAACCAATGAGTGATATCGAACGACATTGAACTGGTGGGGCAAACCTCTAAAAACTCCCGTTCCGTTGTTTGTGATGGGTTGAACTTTCCCGTGCACGGCCGATTTTCCGCGGACAATCTTTCCGCCAAAGGCCTCTCCTATTGCCTGATGACCTAAACAGACTCCGAGGATGGGAACTTTGCCGGCAAAATGCTTGATCACCTCCAAAGAAATTCCTGCCTGAGCCGGGGCGCATGGACCGGGTCCCACACAAATAGAGGTTATTGGGAGTCTCTCCAGCTCTGGGATTGAGGTCTCATCATTACGAAATACTTTTACGTTCTGACCGAGTATTCCAAAATACTGAACGATGTTGTAGGTAAAACTGTCGTAGTTATCAATCATTATCAGCATGGCTTTACTCCATATTGAATCCGTCTTCGACCTGCTCGGCAGCTCTCAGAACAGCCCGGGCCTTCATCTCAGTTTCCCGCCATTCATACTCGGGGACAGAGTCGGCAACAATACCTGCTGCAGCCTGGGCGTAAAGAATCTTGTTCTTTATCACAGCCGTACGGATAACGATTGCAAGATCCATATCGCCTCCATAGGAGATATAGCCGGCAGCTCCTCCGTATACTCCACGCTTGACGGGCTCAAGTTCATCGATAATTTCCATAGCCCTGACCTTTGGCGCGCCGCTTAGCGTTCCTGCCGGGAAAGTCGCTTTCAGTACATCAAAGTTGTTCAGACCATCTTTGAGTTCACCTTCAACAAGGCTAACCAAATGTTGAACGTGAGAATATTTTTCGATGACATATTGCTCGGGCACTTTTACAGACCCGATTTTGGAAATTCGCCCGACGTCGTTTCTTGCGAGGTCAATCAACATCAAATGTTCGGCTCTTTCTTTCGGATCATTGGTGAGTTCAACTGCTAAAGCTTCATCTTTTGCCGTGGTTTCACCACGTTTACGGGTACCGGCAATGGGCCGAATAGCCACGATTTGCTTGCCTTCCCGTCTCTCGCTTCTCACCAAAATTTCCGGGGAAGCTCCTGCCAACTGGAACTGACCGAAATTGTAGAAATACATGTAAGGAGAGGGGTTTAAAGTCCTCAGTGCTCTATAAAAGGTCAAAGCCGATTCGGCAAAGGGTTTTTCTATCCTTTGACCAATTTGAACCTGCATCAGATCACCGGCGAAGATATAGTCTTTGGCTTTTTGAACCGCTTTCAGATAATCTTCTTTAGCGAAAGGTCGATTGATCTCGCGTCTGACTCCCGACTGGGTGTGAGGAGCCTCCACCGGTCTGGTCAACTTCATCTTGAGATCCTGAAGTCTCCTGCGAGCATTGGAATAAGCCTCAGGCTGGGAAGGATCGGCATGGACAATAAGGTAAATTCTGCCTCCTATATTGTCAATCACTGCCGTTTCATCACATACCATCAACCATATATCGGGAATTCCTAAATCGTCATCCTTCGGTGTCGCAAGCCTCTTTTCAATAAGCCTGATGGTGTCATAACCAAAATAGCCGGCCAGTCCTCCTATGAAGCGTGGAAGACCAGGGCGCTCGTAGACTTTGACACTCGTCATGAAGTCCTCGATAACGTCGAGCGGATTTCTATCCTTAATGCATTCTTCAATTTTTGAACCATTAAGAATCTCAGTACGAACGCCTTGTTTGGTTATGTAAGCCCGTATGGATTTTTTTGATTTCAAACCAATGATGGAATAACGTCCGAACCTTTCGCCGCCTACAACGCTTTCTAATAGGAACGTATTCTGTTCATTTGCGAGTTTTAAATAAATAGACAACGGGGTATCCAGGTCCGAAAGACATTCGGCAACTACTGGAATTCTGTTATAGCCCTGAGCAGCTAATGCTTCAAATTCAACTTCAGTCATAGTTATGTGTACAGATTGAGAGCACAAACACGATGTGCTTTAGTTAGAGAAAAAACCGGGAGTGCAGACAGAAATAGACTGCTTAAATTGTGATTAGCTACGCCAGAACCATGCTCCCCGAGCATACCAACCCACCAGCTTGCCTTGAAGCCGATGAGCGATCTCAAAAGAGTTGGTTAGTAAGTTCATTTTTCTGTACGTTTCTTTAAAGTTTCATCACCAAGTAGAAAGTCAGCCACTTGTGACATGCGGGAGAATATAGCACCGACTTTATCTCTTTTTACAATTTCCTCTAATGAAATACCCTCATTCCAGCCCGTCGTCAAAAGTATGCTAGGCATTGAGGCCGCAAGGGCTGAACCTGTGTCGTTGCCCGAGTCTCCGACCATTATGGCATTGGTGGGCTCCACTCCAAGCTTTTGGCAGGCCAAAAGCAATGGATCAGGATAAGGTTTGGGACGCGCCGCAGTATCCCCTCCAATAATCACTTCAAAGAGCCCCTCGAGTCCTGCTTCTTTCAAGGAAACAAGCGTCATCGCATAGGGTTTATTGGTAACCAGGGCGACCTTATAGCCCGCTTCTTTAATTCTTAAAACCGATGAGCGAGCATCGGGGTAGGCAGTGCCTTTATTGTATTTGCCCGCATCGATATGTCTTTTCATACTAGTGACGGCTAAATCAAAAATGGCATCACTTAGCGGGTGAGTCTGATAATCAGTGGAATTAACTAGGGACCTTCTTATAAGAACGCTCATCCCCTTGCCAATGAAAGTTCCGACCACCTCTTTTTTGAGAGGCGGCTTGTCAAAATCTCCCCTCATTTGATTGACAAGTTCGGTCAGACCGTCGAGCGTATCAACCAAAGTGCCATCCAAATCAAAAAGCACAGCCTTAACGGCGGAAATATCAATTGTCATTGTTTAGAAACTTTCGAAAGCTCGGAGCGCATTTGACTGATAACCACTTTATAGTCTGAAACACCAAACACGGCGCTGCCCGCGACAAAAGTATCGGCTCCCGCCTTAGCTATTTGGGCAATGTTATCTACTTTAACTCCGCCGTCGACTTCCAGTAGAACTTTTCTACCGGTTGCGCTTTCATAAGAATCGAGAATGGAGCGGCATTCTTTAAGTTTTTCCAACGTATTGGGGATGAACGATTGTCCTCCAAAACCAGGATTGACACTCATCAGCAGGACAAAACTCAGACGGTCAAGCTCGTAGTGTAAGTACTCAAGGGATGTTGAAGGGTTAAAGACCAAACCCGCCTTGCAACCGCGCTCCTCAATCAGAGACAATGTCCTATCCACATGCCGGCTAGCTTCCGGGTGAAATGAAATGTAGTTTGCCCCGGCCTTGGCGAACATCGGAATCAGGGAATCAACAGGCTCGACCATCAGGTGAACATCGATAGGTACATCCACACAAGGTCTGATTGCTTTGCAAACCATAGGACCAATAGTCAGATTCGGAACATAATGATTATCCATGACATCAAAATGAATCCAGTCGGCCCCTGCTGCGACAACGTCTTTTACCTCTTGCCCCAAGCAAGAAAAATCGGCAGACAGAATGGAAGGTGCAATCCTATAGCCTGAGTTATTCATGTTGCCTCCGTATTGTTGAGTCGATTTTAACTGAACTGGCAGTGCAAATCTCCACCCTTCAAGTGCCAAATACCTGAATTAGATATAGGATCGAACTTGTTACTTCGCATCTAAAAATTCTTTTGCATATCTGACTCCTATGCTGGAATTTTCTAGAAACTTGGTCCTTGTTTAACCCTCTTACGATTGAAGCTCCTCGTTTGTTCACATTAATAAAGTTCTTCTCTCATCAAGTTTCAGTTGAAGCTCAAGTAATGTAATATGTGCGACTCAACAACAAATTGCGGATCATCTTGGCATGAGTCGCCTTGGATTTTCCATGAAATCGACTGCACTATTGTTCTTTAAGCTAGCTGCGCCGTTGGCAGTAACCGCCTTATTGCTTACTTCATGTGGAACCACACCACCCGAAGAACAAGCTATCAATGAGCCTACCATCGAGGATATCCGATTCCAAATTTCCTCCTTTTCTGATGCCCCGCAAGTAATAGATGAAGACTGGCAAAGGGCTCTGGAGGCATTTAAAACTTCCTGCCAAGGCATTGGTCGAAAGGCTCTTTGGAAAAACGTGTGTTCAATAGCAAAAAGGACTCCTATAGAGGAAGCCAGCACTTTTTTCCATGCGAATTTTGTTCCCTGGAGTGTCACTAAGCAGAAAATCGGTAGCCAAACCGGCACGGTCTACTCCTCTTCTCCTACGGGTTTAATGACGGGATACTACGAGCCTGAGATAAAAGCGAGTAAGACTAAAACAGCGACACATACAACGCCAATACTCTCCACACCAGACGATTTAATAATCGTCGATCTTGCAGGGCTTTATCCAAAACTTAAGGGAATGCGACTCAGGGGAAAGCTTAAAGGGAGACGTTTGATTCCCTACGATGACAGATCGGCAATAGTTACACGATCAGACCTTGATAAATATGCCATCGCTTGGAGCGATGATCCCGTGGAAGTCTTTTTTTTGCAGGTCCAAGGATCGGGACGGCTTCGTCTCTCCGACGGCTCCTCGGTAAGAATTGGCTACGATGACCAAAACGGCCATCCCTACAAAGCGATTGGGAACTGGCTAATCAGAAACGGCTACATGAAAGCAAGTGAAATGTCCATGCAAAGAATTCAGGCATGGGCAAACCAACACCCTGAGCAGCTCGATAAATTGTTAAATCAAAATCCCAGTTTCGTTTTCTTTAAGGCTAGGGATATAGACAATCCGAATGAAGGACCGATTGGAGCTCAAGGACTACCACTGACAGCCCAAGGATCCGTAGCGGTCGACAGGAAATTTCTTCCGCTGGGAACTCCACTGATAGTCGAGGCCTCGCAGGAAAATCCGCCTTTGCAATTTACAAAAGCCGTTGTCGCCCAAGATACAGGAGGTGCGATCAAGGGACCCCTGCGCTTTGACTTCTTTTGGGGAACGGGAGAAGATGCCGGCAGACAGGCCGGCAGACAAAAAAGCGAGGTGAGCGCCTGGTTATTACTGCCCGCAGGCACCTCACCCGAAGAACTTCGCTAGTATTCTTGCTCTATCTTGCCGATGAGCTCCATAGCGGTCATAAAACCAAAGGGGCCTTTGCCGTTGGCCAGGTAGATACCAGGTACGGTATCCACCCCCAAGTTCTCTGCCAAATGGGCATTGTCGGCAATCATGTCATAGTCTTTTTTAGAACCAAGAGCTGTTGGCTTCTTCTCTTCCATCACCCACTCAGTCCAGGCCTTTGCCGGGTCTTTCGAGGCCATGATGGAAGCAGCTATGTCAGCTGAATCCTCGCCCAGAATCGGATCAAGGAAACAATAGAACTCAATATCATTGACCTTGGTAAGAGATTCCTCAAAAAAGCGTTTACACCAAGGACAATTCGGATCGGCGAAAACTGCTATGTGGAAACGTCCGTTTCCCAGTTTAATTTTGATCGCCCTTTCAGTGGGCCACTGAAATTCAAGAAATTCAGCCATAAAAGAACTCCTATACTCAACCCGTCAAGGATGAATATAGGAGCTTCTGGGAGAAAAGATTACGTTCTTAACTCAATACGAGGACCTACTTATTTGCGTTCCGCTTGAGAAAGCATTTTTTCAAGGTATTCAGGACCGATGGCTCCTGGGGCTCTGTGGCCAGAGGATACAAAAACCGTAGGTGTTCCGGAAACGTTAAGTTTTCTACCTAATTCGATGTTTCTATCCAAACTGCTAATGTCGCAATCTTGTACCCTTTGCGAAACAGGTTTGCCATCAATCATCAACGCTTTCCACGTCGTTGAAGGGTCTTTAGAACACCAAACATTGGCGCTAACCTCTTTAGAACTTGGAGTGATTACCGGATAGAGGAAGGTATAAATCGTGACATCTTTCATATCCTTCAAACTAGCCTCCAGCCTCTTGCAAAAGCCGCAATTTGGATCTGAAAAAACCGCGATTGTTCTTTGTCCATTCCCGTTTACCGTTTTAATAGCGTCTTTAAACGGCAGGGATGCAAAATCTATCTTGTTTAATCTTTCTCGAGCCTCTTCCGTCAGGTTGCGTTGACTGGCTGTATCAAACATTTGTCCCATGATGAGATGGTTTGCGAACTCATCCACATAGACAATCTCACCCTGGACCACTGCCTCAAAAAGACCGCTGATCGGTGTTGGGTTGACTTCGGAGACTTTTAAACCAAGTTTTTGCATCAAAGTAGCAGCCACCAAGTCGCACTTGGCTTTTTCACCGCCTACAGCCGGTTGCTCTTTTGTCACAGTAAGCTCTGAGGCTACTGTCTCTTTCTGTATTTCGGGAGCAGCTTCTGTAGCAGCTGTTGCCGCAAAAGTGGCCGTAGCTGACAAAAGTGCACCCACCATGATTAATTGTTTAAGCATCACTATCCAAATAGTAAGTTTGTTTTTAGTCAGGCTGCTTTTTACACAACTATCCTGAATCTCGCCTTAAAGAAAATACCCTGACTGAGTTCCTGAAACAAAAAATTACTATTCCGCAAGTTTGCAGAAAGCAAAAAAATTAGGTATATTTCGTTCTCTGTTTTCGGCTAGATAGCTCAGTTGGTAGAGCGGAGGACTGAAAATCCTTGTGTCGGTGGTTCGATTCCGCCTCTAGCCACCAGGATCGACCTTTTTAACACCTCCTAACATTAACTAACACCCGCTAGAAAAGTCTCCTAACTAACGGAATTTAGGCAACTTCTATTTTGTTTTTCCGAAAGTCTACCGACTAACACCTAAAAAATCTAATTAACATCAGGTAAAACTTGAGGGTGGCTGGAAGGGTGGCAAATTTATGCCACCCGGGGAGTAGACATGAAATTAACGCAAAAAGCAGTTGAGGCGATTAAGGAGTCCGGGGTTTAGTTAGAACGCGGGCTCTTCAAGAAATAGCGGGAAAACAACAAGTAAAATCCCTTAGGCGGCAAGAAGATCATCGGGAAGTTTTTCA
>CANQMZ010000078.1 GCA_947625105.1 uncultured Parasutterella sp. | reverse complement strand
TTCTCCCTGGTTTTTGCTTAAAGTTGGCGGGATGTTTCCCGACTGCCTCATGGCTTCCTGAATGATTTCCTGCATCCCGTCACTGGTGTTCCCGTAGTAGTTGACACCACCCGAGTTCTCGGCCTGTCTGTTCATGCCGAACTCGAAACCATCCTGTACGAGACTGAAAAGCAAGGCATTCCCAAATCGTTGCCACCAGTGAAAGTCCACTTCTCCGCCAAGACCGGCTCCACCGAGTGAATCTGTTGCAGGAGAGTCAAGAGCGATCCTTACGCCTTTGGGTGTTTGAATCTGTGTCCACAGGACAAAAATTCGATTCAAGCCGTTTTCCACCGTCCCCGTGTACTCACCAATTGCCTTTGATCCTTTCTCAAGAAGTACAACTTTTCCATTGGACGAGTAAATGTCTCGAGGTAGCACACAACTTGTCATGCCCGGAACCGTGGTATCCACCTTGGTTTCCAGTACACAGTCAATGAAGGTGCCTTTGGCGATCAGAAGATTTCGACTTCCCATGTGCGAGGCTTTTGCCCTCGGTGTAGATGTCGCCCGTAAATTGGCTCCGAGTTTTCCGCCTGAAGAAGAATTACCCATCTCCTCCTGAAGGCTTGTTGCAAGCCCCTTCTTTGCCCCGTCTTCAAGCGAATCGGTTATCGTGGCTGCCTCGCCCATCATCTTGGCCATGTTGCGTTTTTCTTCAAGTGTGGGTGGCGGAGGCTCACTCGGGGCTGCCGGAACTAAAGGAGTCAGAGTCGGATTTTTTTCAAGCGGGACAATAGGCTCCAGAATGGGTTCAGGCTCGGTGCTTTTTTCAATTACAGACTCCGGTTTGACAAGAGGTGCCGGCGGCTCGATTTTGGCAATCGGAGGCAAGGTCAATACCTGTCCGCTAAATAATCTGCCGCTGTCCTTGCCCGGACCCTCAGCCTCTGTTTTGTGGTGCTTTTGCCAGTATCCAAAGGCTATTGCAGCACCCAATACCAGAACAGCAAACACAATGAACATCACATTGGCCGGTTTTTTCTTGACCCCGGCTACACTGGGGATACCCATTGGCTGGGGTGCCTGTGTTCCTTGCAGGTTTTGTTTTTCTTGAGAGTCGGCCATGTTTACTCCTTCTCGATAATGATTCTTTCAAGACCGGGAACGGCCACACCGCTGTCGCTTCTTCTTCCGCCTCCGGTAAAGGCTTCGTTGTAAATGCCGACAACGGCTTTACCGACTCGCAACATCAGCCGCGAATACACTCCGTGAATGACAAGCCAGTCACCTTTTTCCACATGAGCATTCAATAGCGTCTCCCCTTCTTCTTCATCGACCCGATAGACAGACGGGAAATCGGTTTGCTTGGCAAATCTCATGTAGGTAAATTCACCGTCGTCATAGACTTCCAACGGTGCGATGAATTTGGAGTTTGGTGCCGCTCCAAAGTTTTCGGTGTAGTTACGGTTAATGGAAGGTTTTTCTGATGAAGCGTCTACCTCAGGGCCTCCTGCCGACAGCATCTTGTTGACGCTCTCCCTGACAGCATTCTCATGGGCGACCCTTGCCACATCCTCAGGATATCGGAAGGTAAGCGAATAAGTTGCCGAAGCCCTGCTTCCCAGTTTTACATCAAACTGGTAGGTTCTCCGATCAGTTACAACAACGAGGTTAGTACCTCCCTTGAAATCCTTGGGTTTCAGAAAGAAATGGTTGCCCCGACCGGCAAATTCCCATGCCGTCGAGTAACCGCTGCCGTAATCGAGAACTCTCTCTTCAGGTGCAAAAGTGATCGTCGTAATGATGCCGTTAGCGGCATAAACAGGATAAACCTGACCGGCCTTGTAGTCGGTGTACAGAATCCTCTTGTCATAGGACGACTTCGAGGGTTTATCCAGTGCCATCACGTCAAGAGATACAATTCCTATGACTAGGGAGAAGAAAATCAGTATGAGTCTCTTCATGGTTGTTTCTCCCTTTCCATGAGCGGATCGACCCGATAAGTGGTCACCGTAAACCCAAGCGGATTCACAAGCCTTGAAGACTCCTCCATGGAAAACGTCGGGTTGTACTCATAGCCGATCGTCGCAACCCACGAGTTCCTGGCTTCCTCCTGATTGCTACGGGCATCTGTAAGCCTTTTCGTAAATGTCACCGTCGCTATGCCATTGCCATTCGGTATGACGCTCTGGACATCACAGATGATCTTTTTCTTGTCCTTCAGAAAATTCTGAAGAGAATCCTTGTTCTCAAGACCGAACTGGAAGTTGTACGGATCAAACACTTCCTTGACACTCATGAGACGTACTCTCGCGTGATCATTTTCCAGTGTGTGATAGTCGTATGACTCATGGGACTGTACGTATTGGTTCAACCAGTACTTGTCCATCATTTCGTCGGCCGGTATGTTCTGCGGATCCCTGATGTCGATCACCCGGGTCTCCCCGTGCTGTTTATCGACCTGGACAATGAAGGGATAGGCCTCCTTTTTGATCGCAATGGCAACAGCCCCTACCGCTGTACATATAAGTAATACCGTGAGTATCTTGGCAACATTCCATCCGATCTGTGCCTCCTTTTCTTTAAGTGCCAGTCGTTCGGCATTCCAGTTCTTTGACTCGCTGTAATCGTATTGATCAGCCTCGATCGGTTTTGCAACTCCGTCTTCTACCGCTTTAGCGTTTTTCTTTTTCCCAAACACTTCCTTTCTCCTTAAAAGCTTTCTTCCACTGTGTAATCAGGATCGTCGGATGCAAAACGGATATTCGTAAAGACAATGTCGCTATCGGCAGAGACTTTTTTCATTTTCTGTGCCTCGGCAAACTCTTTGGCAAATTGCTCGACACTAACCTTCGGGCCAGATGGCATTTCCGGTTTTGTGGCTCCACAACCGGCTCCAAGCAATATGACTGCTGACATAGCGATAAGTAATAATCTATCCATTATTTTTCCTTCTCTTCAACTTGAGTTTTTTCCTGGTTATTGGCTCTACTGTTCAAGGCATTGATCGCCCTCATGTTTTCTTCGGAACTGTCGTCCCGATGCTCTGCTTCAGAACTACGAATTCCTTTATCAAAAGTTCCTACCGTGCCGAAGTCTTCGGGACTAGAACCAAATTCGGTACGGGTTGCAGGATTGGACTCACTTGAAGAAGCTGCAGCACCATGTGTAACCGGGCTTTGGGTTGCTTCCGAAAAGTGAGCTCCGCTCACCGTTTCAGTGCTTGAATTCGTCTGTTGCTGTGATTGAGGGGCAATTCCCGCCTGCGTTCTGATTGTCTGTGCTGCAGCACTTGCACCGACCGATTCGGCATTGGCCGCAGCCGTGGCAGCCTGCTCTTTTTCGGCTGCACTTATGGGTGCAGAAGAACCATCCTCAGAATGTGAAGGCCTCAGAAGACCGGCCGTCTTATATAAAAGCAATCCGGTTCCTCCGGTAACTGCTCCGAGCGCCGCCGACGACAGGTTTCCTGTCGAAGTCAGTCCCTCGCTTCCCATGAGTTGACGGCCTTTATCTGACCATGCTTCGTTGCCGATGACTTGCCCTGCTCCATACAGGCCTGCTCCGTATGTACCTGCGCCCGTACGAAGCATGTTTCTGGTACCGCCACCCACACCCGTCATCATGGCTCCAAGTCCTACCGCCTGCAGGGAGACACCGCCCGTCATTCCGGCGACCAATGAAGGTATAAGTTTTACAACCGTGGCAACCGCGAGTCCAATAACACCGAAATTAAGCACGGGTAACACCAATTTTGCAAACTTGTCATCGTCCTTGGCCTCCTTGACCACTTGCAGGACATCATCTACCGACTGGTTGAATACTTCAGTGATAAGAAAGATCACGGCCGAAACAATGACCAAAGTGAATGCAAAAGTAACGGTCGTTCTGAGCCACCCGTCGAACCAGGTACGGGTTACGGGAAACATCAAAGTACACAGAAACAACGGACCGAACCCCAATGCAAGAATGAGGAATATTTCATACAGAAGGATGATGCCCACACAGGCAAAGGTGAAGAATATGCACACAATTGCCATGATCAGCATCAGGACAATCAAGGCGAAAATGGAACCGTAATCCGTAAAACCGAGATCGCTGTATATGTCATAGATCCTCATGAAGGTTTTACTGAATGACTCCCATATTCTATCCAGAGCATTCCATGCAGACGTGGTATCGCCACCTCCTGATATTCCATGACCGACAGCCGAAAGGAGCATGTTCTCAAAACCCTGGACGGCAGGAATGACGTACGCAACAAACTGCGCCGAGTTCAATCCGAAAAATGCCACTAGAGTTACCTTCACACAGGTTGTCACTACATCAACAAGACTTTCCCCCGGGCTTCTTCCGGCCATCACGTTGTAGGCCTTAAAAATGAAATACAACAGGATGCCCGTATAGACAATCGGTTGAATTTCCGAAATGATCCCGCCGGCCACCCCCTCGGCAAAATGCGATAGAGTTGCCCTCATCCCGTTACCAAACTGTGTAAAGTAGTCAGCCATTATCTTTTCCAGGTGAGTTGATTCTCGATTTCAGCTTCTGTCAGACCCTTCCATCTTTTCTGATGACGCTCCTGCTGTATTTGCTGATCCTGCTTCAGTGCCTGACCGTATAGTTGGTCACGCTGATAGGCCGCCACCTGCTTGCTGACATCAAGCAAGGCTGTCTCCGCTTGTATCCTTGCCTGCAAATCCGCAATCGCCTTGGCATCCGTCGTATTGTTGATTTCCTGCATGAGGCCTTCCACCTTGGTCAGACGCTGCTGAACCTTTTCTTCGGCTTCCTGCAGAAATGCTTGTGTCTGGGCAAAATTGGCTTGTCTCTTTTCACAAATCTCAAGCGCTTCCCCTTTTTTATCTACACAATTGGCCTGTAAATTGAGACTGTCATACAGTTGCCGCCCCTTGTCGCTTAAAGCACCCTTGCCTGAAGTGGCAATGCTTGCCAGAACACTTCGGTAGTTGGAGGGGATGAACTGGCGCAGATTGAGGTCATACTGGATCATGCCCAGTCCCCGGCTTCCGGTAAAGTTATTAAGCGTGTTGACCGCCGTGTTGTACTGTTGCTGAAGCTGCGAATACATCTGCTGCAACTGCATCAGTTGCTGCACCATTTGGGCAATGGCTGCAACATCCACCGTCGGAATTCCGGAGGCATTGACCGTCCCTGATTGAATCATCAGGGTTGAAGCCAAAAGCAACAGGAATTTTTTGACTTTCATCGATGTCACTTTCATATGGGTTTTCCTTCTGAAGCGGCTTTAACGGTTGATTTGTCACCAAAGAAATACGGAAGCCACTGTTCTGGTCTCTTTCCGAACCTGGCCATCAAGTCCTCAGCAAAGGAAACCATGTCTGTTGATCCCGAGAAAATCTTCAGTGCCCGTCTGTAGGCCGAAAGATCGTGCTTGATCAGCACACTGGAGCCTTTCTGCTTCACAAGAAATGCTCTCGATGTTTCGGGTAATGATTTGACGACGTTGAATTCTTTTTCTGAGACCTGAAACTCCTGATAGTCCTTGAATTCAGCCAAGGGATTGGGCAGATATATCTGCGTTGCCGAGTTCTGAATAAAGTTCTTTCCGTCGGGACTTTTTGCTATATCTTGAGGAGTTTGGGTGGCGATAATGAAAATTCCATTCTGTTTTCGGATCGTCTTGAACTTGTTCAAAGCGTATTCGCTCGTGCCCTTGTCCCTCAAATACTTCCAGAATTCATCCATCACGATGATTGCCCGTCGGCCATCAAGTACTTGAGTTTCGATAAGATGCAAAATGACCTGGGTAAACAGCCCGCAAACTTCTTCGTTGTCGAGAAAATCGGTTCCGTCTATACCGAAAGTCGAATACTCATTGAGGTCAAGCTCGTTGTTTTCATTGTCAAAAGCCCAGGAGAGCGGACCGTTTTCAATCCACTTGCGCAACCGCATCGTAAGCGAATTGTTGATTTCGGCACTGGTACTACCCTGAATCAAATAAGCGGGGAGCAAAGCCAGCCTTCTTTGCGACTTCTCGAGTTGCATCAAGGAGTTGACTGCCAGTTCAAGCCTTCTTTCTTCGTGAGCGGAAATCGGCTGGCCATCCTTTGAAATCAGATTTTTGGTCCAGCGGATCAAAAACTGGATGTTCTTCTCATTGGCCTCCAGCTGGAACGGGTTGATACCGGAAGGTTTTCCGTTTTCAATCGTGAGATACCCACCTCCCATGGCTCGTATGGCAAGTTCGGCACCCTTGTCCTTGTCAAACAGAATGATCGACAACTTCTGATCTTTGGTCCGATATTTCTGAGTACAGAAAAGCAGGAAGTTCAATAATGCCGTCTTGCCGGTTCCGGATGCCCCAAGAATCGAAGTGTTTCCGAGAGCCATCTCTCCTTCCGAATCCTTTTTATCGCTCGTTACATGGAAATTGAAGTAAAAAGGCTGATTTGACGGCATCCGTAACAGAGCCACCGCCTCTCCCCATGGATTGTGATTTCTCTTTCCACACGGGAAATTGTGGAAAGCCGACAGGTGAGAAAAGTTCTGGGAACTGATCTTGGCGATCCTTGGCTTGTTCTTTCGACCGGGTAATTGATGCAAATAGCAGCATCCCAGGGCAAGCGTTGATTTCACCGGAAGAAAGCCTGCATCCTCCAGCTTCTTGACAGAGTCCGAAGTGTTTTTCACCACATCATCGACACTGTCTCCAAAGACCATGAGACTGTAGGAATAGTCTCCCATGACCATGAGGCCATTGGCCACCATGTCCAGAGCAAGCAGAAGCGCATCAATCTGACTTTGTCCCTGATCACCCGAGTTCAAAAGCTGGTTCTTTTGTCTTGTCAGTACCCTCAAGCCCTCGTTTTTGCGCATGAGGCAGAATGTTTGTGTTTCAACAAAGGGATATGGCGCTTCAGTGTTGAGATCGGGATAAAGCAGTCCGTCCATCAGTGCACTGTCTGTTGCCATCGGATAATCCTTAAGCTCGACCGACTGCGCAAAGGTTCGATTTCGGGCGGACTGAAACTCGATTGTGTCCTCTCCGATAAATACTTGGACGTTCCCCAGTGCTTCCCAAAGGGGAAGATACGGCATAAGTACATTCTGCCAATGGCCTGTAATCAGAAAGTTGTAAAAGGAAAGTTGTTCACTGTAGTGGTGTCCATCTTTCTTAAACTCACGTAATTCTGTCGGCTCATAAGCTGAAAGCGCCGCTTTTAGACTCTGAAACGTCTTCCTGAAGGCTTCCAGTCGTTCATCCAGTTCCTGCCGAATTGCCTCTATGGTCTTCTTGTCCTTTTTGATGAGGCCCGCTTTGGACGCGATCAATGTTACGTAAAGCTCGGTGGCCATCAGGCGGTCGTTGTAAACACTGTTGTTGTAGTCACGACAAAAGCCTGTGACGAAATCGCTTGCTAGTGTGGGTACCGACAGGGAATCATGAATGACTCGACGCAACCGATGCACCTTGATCGAAAAGACATCTGTACTACTGGCGGCTGCCAGTACCTTGTAGAAGTTGTTCAGGTGCTCGGAATCTCTGTGCAGCGACTGATTTGAAACTGTCTCAAATTCCTTTCCCGCCAGTTTCAATGTCGCCAGGAAATCACCATCCTTTGTTATGACAACTTCCGGTGCTACACAACTGGAAAAAGGAATAAAGTACGAGATTGATTTTTCATTCAACTGCAAGGCTTCAAGCCTGTCAAACAGCATTGCTAGAAAATCCTTAAACATCAAACCTCCATGTTCGAAACAATGACTGTCTCTCGACCCATACTCTTGGGGGCTAGACTTGTCACGCCTTTCCAGTGTCTTCGGTTAGGGTTCCCAAAGATGTTGAGCTTCAAGTTGCTTCCGATTTGATGAAAAATCTGATCGTCTTTTTCGGTCATCTTTCGCATCGAAAAAAACACGAAAGGGTACAAAAGCAGCAACGGCATCCAGATGACAAACCCCAGGAAAATGAAAAATCCGAAAGTAAGCACGAAAGCGGTCAACGGCACACCGTAAAAACACGCCGGTCGCGTTGCTCCTTTGAATAATGCGGCCTTCATGGATTAACCCACCAGAAGATCAGCCAGCCAGGGAGCTGCTGCAACCAATATGGCACCCATCACGGGACCCGCCACTTGACGGATCGAGGCTTCCGTATACATGACACGGTAGCCGGCCCAGACAAGCGCAATCGTCACCACAACGATACTGACACCTTGCAAGACTGTAAGTATTTGCTGAAAAAGCGTATTGATCGATTGAGTACCGCTTGCTGCCAATGCCGGGTCAATAGACATAAGGAATGCCGCTGTAAGTGCCGCAAGGATTGTGTTTTTCATAGATTTCTCCTGTGAGTCAAAAAACGAGTCCGTCACGAGGTTTTTCGTTTCGGACGACTAATGAATTCTTTTTGTTTTCTTCAGAGGTCTTACCGGCTTCTTTTCCTGTTAGTGATGGAATGCGAATCTTTGCGAGGCCGGCATTCTGGCGTACCTTATTGACATAGCCCTTTTTCCATCCGGTCGAAAAGTTTCCCGAGTAGTAACAGGACAGGGCATCATGCAAGGCATCTTCTTCGCTCTTTCCTTGCTTTTTCGCGATTGAAAAACATTGCCGCAAGATGACCGAGGCTGCTTTCAGGTTGTTACAGGCATCAAGCGCCTTGGCTGCATTGATTCCCAAGAATTCGAAATTGCTTTTATTGATCTGGGCAAGCCCGACTGAATAGTTTTTGCCCTCGGCTTCCAGTTGGCTTACTGTCTGAATCGCTTCAACAAAGGACTTTGGCTGCCGCACCTGTCCGCCAACAACCCCGATGGCATAAGGATTGAAGGCGGACTCTGTCTTGACGATGGCCCGAAGCGTGTCTTCGGCCACTTCAGGAGCGCATCGCGCGGCTAAACCCGAAAATTCATCGGCAAAACTCGGGCTCAAAACCAAGCAAAAAATCATGGTGGCCAACGCTCTTAAAAATCCACTTTTTTTTGTTTTACATTTATAATGTGGCCACAATGTGAACCTTAAAGGAGCTTTTATGTCTTCCGGTATACTGAAATTGCGATTGGAACAATCGCTAAAAGACGAGGCCAGTCTTCTCGCTAAAAGCATGGGATTTACTATTTCAGATGCTGTAAGGATGTTTCTTGTCAAATTCGTCGATGAGCAGAAAATTCCTTTTGATATTTCCATCCCCAACAAGCAAACAATCAAAGCTATCATGGATGTCGAAAACGGAAATACCGTTAAAGTCGAATCTTTTTCTAACTTGATCGCAGAAATCGATAAGGAATTAGAGGAAGAATGCTCGAACTCAGAATGACACATACTTTTCGCCAAGACCTTAAGATCTGTCGGCGAAGAAAGCTGGATATTTCTATCTTGCAAAAACTGATTGATAAACTGCGAATCGGTGAACCAGTAGGTCAATACCGAGATCACGCGCTTATAGGATCCTGGACGGGCCATCGAGAACTTCATATTTCCAACGACTGGCTTTTGATATACAAGGTTGACCTCGCTGCCGATACCCTTTTTCTTGTTAGAACCGGAACTCATTCCGATCTCTTTTGAAAAACGAAATTTGTTCATATCATTTGTCAAATAATTTCTTAAAGGTTGTCTCTCATCTCCGATGAAGCTTTCCGCTTGGATGTTTCTGTTCTTCCGATTTCTTTTAGGCTGTCTGCCCCGAACATTTCGGGGCTTTCGGCTTTTTATTACCCTTCTGAAACCATAAGTTGAGGCTTCAACTTTTTATTGGCTCTTAAAATCTCCACCTGGCTTCAACCTTTACGAAGTGGTCGCTTCTTCCCTTGTCGCCTCCCGTATACCCAAAGTTGATGCCGACAGTCCAATCCTTTTTGTCCGCCTGAATACCAACTTTGGCCGAGTAGCCGATATGACCGGTAAATTCACCATTTACGGTATCCTC
>CANQMZ010000077.1 GCA_947625105.1 uncultured Parasutterella sp. | reverse complement strand
ACTGTCTCTCCTAGACCAAGCCATCGCCTATAGTGGAGGAAAGGTGAGCACCGATGCCGTGCGAGATATGTTGGGGGCGATTGATTCAACCACACTTGTCAGGTTACTTGCTGCCTTAGCGAATCATGATGCTGCTGAGATGATCGCTATTTCTGATGAAATTGGCGCTAGAAGTCTTTCTTACGCTCAAGCGATCAAGGACTTGGCGTTGTTGCTGCATCAGATCGCGATGGCTCAAAGACTTCCCTCGATTCTTAACGAAGAAGTGGAAAATGCGGAAACCCTTTTGAAGTTGTCTAAGGCGATGACTCCAGAAGAAGTTCAGCTTTATTACCAGATAGCGATCAATGCGCGCAACGATATGCATTTGGCACCGGACGAATATGCCGGCTTTACCATGGCATTGCTGCGGATGATGGCTTTTGCTCCAGCGAATTCCACTGCGAAATTGACAGTTAACCCGATGCCTACGCCCAGGCTGCTTCAGGAGCCCGTAGTTCCGCAAACTCAGGTAGAGCAATCTACTGAGTCAGTTAAAGGGGGCGACGAGAGCAAAGTTGCAGTAGCCGAAAAAGTCAAAGCAAGGGAGTCTGCAGCAGAGAAAACAGAGGAAAAGAAGGTAGAGATCGAAGAAGACCCGGATAAGAAGGAATCCGTGCCGGAAAAACAGATTGGAGGAGGGGCTGTTGATCAAGATATTCCTCCATGGGAGGAAGAAGATAGCGATGGTCCTGTCTTTATTCGGGATTCCCATCAGGAAAAAAAAACGACAGAAGGGGCAGAAGATCTAGAGGATGAGATTGAATCTCCGAATTTTTCGGATAATGACATAGTTGACGTAAAAGAGGAAAACTCGGTTCAAACGTCAGTTGAGTTTCTGAGTCCTCAGACTTTGGCCGAGTGGGTCGATGTCCTCCGCAATATTGACCTGGATGGACCGGTGGGGGCCTTGATGCGCAACGCTGATTTCAGAGGCTTTGACGGTCAGCAGATTTTGTTGTCAATAGATACCGGAGGGTTGGCTTCGCAGGACAACGTGCAACTTCTGAGTGAGAAACTTCAACAGGCGACTGGCAAGATTGTCAGACTCAACGTGCAAATTTCTCCCTCAAGTGCTCAGAGTCTTGCTGATTACCTCGAGCGGGAGGACTTGTCGAAGAAAAGGGCAAAAGTTGAAGAATTTAAACGTGACGATGAAGTCAAAAGTTATCTAGATTTGTTTGACGGTACACTCGATGAGACAGGCATCAAGTTAGCTGATCAAAGCAAGAAAAAAGTTAAATGATTTTTAATAAACGGAGTTACTAATGAAAGGTTATGGTGGAATGGGCCAGATGGGTCAGATGATGAAACAAGCTCAAATGATGCAGATGAACATCCAGAGGGTCCAAAAAGAGCTCGAGAACATTGATGTGACTGGTGAATCCGGCTCCGGAGCAGTTAAAGTCGTTATGACTTGCAAAAATGTTTGCAAAAGAGTTGAAATTGACGAAAGTTTAATTGGCCAGGATGCCGATAAGGATATGCTTGAAGATTTGGTTCTTACGGCAATCAACGACGCAAGTAAAAAAGTCGAAGAGGAAACCAATAGAAGAATCACGAAAGCTACCGGCGGTTTGAAGTTGCCTTTCTAAGATGAGTCAAAGCGGAGTTATTCAGGAGCTGATCGAATCTTTGAAACTGCTTTCTGGTATTGGTCCGAAAGCAGCCCAGAGGATTGCCTACCAGCTCCTTACCAATAATCGTTCGGATGCGATGAGACTGGGGAACGCTTTGCTGTCAGCTGTTGAAAATGTCCATCGGTGTCCTCGTTGTAACGGGCTAACCGATTCCGATCTGTGCTCTTTTTGTTCATCCACAAAGAGGGACGACTCAGAACTTTGTATCGTCGAAAACGTGGCTGACATGATGGTTATTGAACAAAGTCTTTCTTTTAACGGTCGTTATTTCATTCTGATGGGAAGGATATCTCCGCTTAACGGAATCGGACCTCACGAGATTGGTTTTGATAAGCTGCTTGAAAGAGCGGCTGACCCAGCACTTAAAGAGGTTATTCTGGCAACGTCGTTTACTCCGGAGGGCGAAGCAACAGCTTTGGCAATTGGTGACTTGCTTTCTAAACGTTATCCGCATTTAAACCTCACTAGGATTGCCAAGGGGATTCCCGCTGGAGCGGAACTCGAGTACACGGATGTCAATACGGTCGCTCAGGCGATGCTTAACCGACGCGTGAAGTAAGGTAACCTAGGGTAATTCTTTATCTCAATTTCCGTAGAGGAAGTCTTTAGCCTGTATTCTTGAGGCTGTAGAAAAAAGAGAAATAACGTGAAGAACACCAAACGAACAACGAAATTTAGCTCATCGGTAACACCGATGTGTTCGGCGTTCTTTGCTGTTTCCCCGATGGACAGATCGCATGAAGCGTTCCGTCCTTCTTTTTTATTGGGCTTGCTTCGATTGTGCCTATCGACATGGTAGGACTGTTTTTGTAAGCCTATAGAACTCATTTAATTTATTTTTTGCTAACAAGAACGGTCCGAAAAGTCGGACCTTTTTATTTTTGGAGATTAGTTATGAGCTTTCTTACACGTCGAACCTTTATCGCCGCCGCATGTGCCGCAGCCGCACTCACAGCTGCTCCAATGAGCTTCGCCGCGGAAACGCCCGAAAAAACTGATGTCACGATCGCCGTTGGGGGTAAGAGCCTTTATTACTACTTGCCTTTGACTATTGCTGAACAACTCGGTTATTTCAAGGACGAAGGACTGAATGTAAAAATTGTTGATTTCCAAGGTGGCTCCAAATCTTTGCAAGCTGTTGTGGGTGGTAGTGCCGATGTCGTATCAGGCGCTTTTGAACACACTATTTCCATGCAAGCCAAAAAACAGCCAATGATTGCTTTTGTGCTTCAGGGTAGAGCTCCTCAGCAGGCTCTTGTGGTTTCCAATAAGACGATGAAGGATTTTAAGGATATCAAAGATCTAAAGGGTAAAAAACTTGGCGTGACGGCTCCGGGTTCATCTTCTCAAGTAGTTGCCAACTACATCCTTGGTAAAGGTGGTTTAGGTCCAAAGGATGTTGCCTTTATCGGTGTTGGCTCTTCCTCGGGCGCGGTATCTGCCATCAGAAGCGGCCAGATTGACGCCTTGATCAACCTTGACCCGGTCATCACCATGTTGCTGAAGAATAACGATGTCAAGATGGTGGCTGATCTTCGTAAAGTCAGTGAAGCTGAAAAATTCTTCGGTGGTACGCTCCCGGCCGGGACACTCTATGCTCCGGTATCCTTCGTTGAGAAGAACCCAAAGACAGTTCAAGCCCTTACCAATGCCATCGTCAGAGCCGATCAATGGATTGCCAAAGCCACCCCAGAAGAAGTTGCCAAGGTTGTGCCTGAATCCTATCTGATGGGTAACAGGGAAATTTATCTTGCCGGCTTTGAGGGGAACCGTGAAGCTTTGTCTCCTGACGGACATTTTCCCGATGGTTGCGCAGAAATTTCCATGAATGCTTTGAGAACCGTAAATGACAAGATTGATCCGAAACAGATTGATCTCTCTAAGATTTACACCAATAAATTTGTTGAAGAAGCGCTAAAGAAGTATCCAGTCAAGTAAAGTAACGGCTTTGTGACCGCCAAAAAGGCGGTCACATGTACTGTTTAAAAATAGAGATCAGAAAAAAATGTCAGAACCAGCATTGGAGTTTACGGACATTAGTTGTAGCTTCGTCAGTGATGATGGCAAGCATTACATGGCTGTTCGTGATGTGAATCTCACCATTGGTGACGGAGAGTTCGTGAGTGTTGTTGGACCGACCGGCTGCGGTAAGTCCACGATCTTGAATATGGCTGCGGGGTTGTTAATCCCTTCGAAAGGCACGGTCAAGGTTTTTGGCAAGGAGCTGCATGGGCTGAACAAGAGAGCCGGTTACATGTTTCAGGCTGAAGCTCTGATGCCGTGGAGAACTGCAATCGATAATGTGGCGGCCGGATTGCAATTTAAGGGTGTGGACGAAAAGGAACGTTTGGAAAAAGCATCCCACTGGCTAGCTCGTGTGGGTTTAAGCGGATTTGAACAGGCTTACCCTCACCAACTCTCCGGCGGTATGAGAAAAAGGGTGGCTCTGGCTCAGACCCTTATCATGGATCCTGACATTATTCTGATGGACGAACCTTTTTCCGCTTTGGACATTCAGACGCGCCAACTGATGGAAAACGAGGTTTTGGATCTTTGGGCACAGAAAAAGAAGGCTGTCCTTTTTATTACCCACGATTTGGATGAAGCGATTTCCATTTCCGACAGAGTCGTAGTGTTTTCTGCCGGTCCGGGTTCTCATCCGATTGGTGAATTCTACATTGACATTGCAAGACCACGCGATGTAGCGGAAGTCCGTGTGACCCCGAGATTCATTGAGTTGCACAATGCGATTTGGGCGGACCTTAGAGAAGAGGTTCTCAAGGGCTACGAAAACCAGAGAAACAAGATGAAATAGGATTAATAAGATGAGTAAACACACAACGATCCTGCAGTCGAAATTTAAGCTGACGACCTGTCAACTTGTGCTACTGGTTGCCATATTCTTTTTTTGGTATCTGATGACCAAACCCGGCTTGATTCCGCCATTCATGTTTCAGGATGACAATCAGGCGGCGTTTTTCTTTGGAGAACCTGTTCAGATTTGCAAAGTTATTTGGGATTGGTTCTTTGTCAATTTGGAAATTTATCCCAATCTGGTTGTGACCCTGACAGAGACCGTGTTGGCTTTCTTGTTTGGTACGATTTCGGGTCTATTAATTGGTTTGTGGCTAGCGTTGGCTCCTACAGCCGCCGCCATTGCCGATCCTTATATCAAGGGTCTTAACTCAATGCCGCGTGTGATCTTGGCCCCGATCTTCGGCGTGTGGTTTGGTTTGGGAATCGGCTCCAAGGTGGCACTGGGCATTACGCTCGTGTTCTTTATCGTATTTTTTAATGTTTATCAGGGCGTCAGAGAAGTTAGCCCTAATGTTCTTGCCAGTGCCAGGATGTTAGGCGCAAACAAGAGCCAACTGTTGCGCTATGTTTACT
This sequence comes from uncultured Parasutterella sp., assembly GCA_947625105.1. GTDB lineage: Bacteria > Pseudomonadota > Gammaproteobacteria > Burkholderiales > Burkholderiaceae_F > Parasutterella. The sequence continues at coordinate 4,908 of CANQMZ010000077.1, read as the reverse complement.
TGCCTAGTGCCATGAGTTGGGTGTTCTCTTCGTTACATTCTTCCGTCGGCATGGCTTTCGTCGGTGCGGTGGTCGGAGAGTACCTAGGTTCGGCTAGCGGCGTTGGATATTTAATTCTTCAGGCAGAAAGCACTTTTGATATCAACACGGTTATGGCGGGAATCCTTGTATTGACGGCTTTTGCCCTGGTCTTGGATGGCATTGTTTCACTGGCAGAGAAACATTTCATGAAATGGCAACCTAAAGCCGGAGGAACTAGCGAACAGCTTTAATTCCGAGTATCAGATTATTTTTCCTAGAGGACTGCCTGGCAGTCCCCTAAGCGTTTTTGGGAGAGGGAGAAATTCTCAGTCGTCTTCTTCTACGTCCACCGGTTTCATCGTGTGATCGCTTTCGAGGTGGCGACTTACGATTCTGACCGTATCAATTGCACGGATGGCGTTGATTATTTTCTGAAGATGCTTGCCGTCGTTAACCCGTACAGTCAGTTCAACTTTAGTTATCACAGGAGTATTACTTGTCATCACAAAGCCAACGACACTGGAGTTTTGTTTGGCTATTGCGCGGGTAATACTTTCCAAAGTGGATTGCGGGTCGGTGAATTCCAGGTCAAGTCTTGAGTTGAAACCTCTCTTAAAATCTGGATTCCACGAGATCTCACGCCAGTTTTCAGGATCAACTCTCGAGCCTCTTTGTACGTGGGTGCAATCGTTTCTATGAATGTGAAGCGTGTTGGTTGCTGCGATATAGTGTCCGAAGATCGGGTCGTTCGGTACTGGCGTACAACAAGGAGCCAGATGCCATTTGGCGCCGTTTAAATTGTTCACGGGATCAATCGGTTTGTCCGTTTCAGGCCCGTTCTTTGTTGTTTGGGAAATCAGTTGGTGAAGCATCAAAGAAGCATCTTTGTCACCGTTGCCAATCTCATGCAAGAGGGCTCTTTTATCCGGATAGCCGTTACTCTTGCAAACTCTCTCCCAATCATCTTCCGTACATCTGGATAGTGGCAAATGTTGATTCTTGGCTGCCTGGTTAAGAAGTTCCTCACCTAGCTGAATACTTCCTTCCTCAGATAAGGATCTCATGAACTGCCTGATTTCAGCCCTGGCTCTTCCTGTTCTTGCACTGGCGAGCCATTGGGGATTAGGAGCCGGCTTATCGCCTTTGATGATCTTTACCATCTCCCCGTTTTTAAGTTCTCGGGTTAGTAGAGCGGACTCTCCATTGATTTCGCAGCCCACAGCGCAGTTTCCTAGGTCGGAGTGGATTTGGTAGGCGAAATCAATTGGCGTAGCACCTTTAGGTAATTGGAAAATTTTGCCTTGAGGCGAGAATACGTAAACACGGTCTGGGAAAATATCAACTTTGATATTTTCCATGAATTCCAAAGAGGTTCCGCTTTGCCTTTGGATTTCCAACAGGCTCTTCAACCAATCCTGTGTCGAGCGTTGCAGTTGCTCAGAAGTGTTCTTATCTTGGTAAAGCCAGTGGGCTGTGATTCCGTCTTCGCAGATGTGATGCATCTCTTCGGTGCGAATTTGGAATTCGACAATCAGCCCTCCGGGGCCGACCACGGAGGTATGCAGACTTTGATAACCGTTGGCTTTCGGGATTGCCACGAAATCTTTAAAGCGACCGGGGACTGGTTTATAAAGCGAGTGAATAACGCCTAAAGCACGATAACAATCGTCCTTGGTCGCAACCAAAATTCTGAAACTGTGCACATCGAGAACATCGCTAAAGTGCAAGCGACGTTCTTTCATTTTTGTATAGATTCTCCAAAGAGCCTTGCTCTTTCCTTCCACGGTACCTCTTACCTTGCTGGAAGCTAAGGCGTCGGTAACTTCATGATAGATACGGTCGAGAGTAACTTTTTTCCTTTGGCGCGCATCGGCTACTTTTTTCTTTAGCACCGCATAGCGGAGAGGGTACATAAAGGAAAAGCTCATATCGGCCAACTCTCTGTATACCGAGTACAGACCAAGGCGGCTCGCAATCGGAGCGTAGATATCCATCGTTTCCTTTGCGATACGGAATTTCTTATGAGGCTTAACTGCGCCAAGCGTTCTCATGTTGTGCAGTCGGTCGGCTAACTTGATCAAGATGACGCGAACGTCTCTTGACATCGCCAACAGCATTTTATGGAAGCTCTCGGCCTGCGCTTCTTCGTTAGAGGAGAATTTTAGCTTGTCTAACTTAGAGACTCCGTCGACAAGATCGGCGACTTTGACACCGAAAATCTCGCTCATCTCAATTTTGGAAATGCCGGTGTCCTCAAGGACATCGTGCATAAGACCGGCCTCAATGGCCTGGGCATCCAAGTGCCAGGAGGCAAGTATTTCGGCAACAGCAATCGGGTGTGTAATATAGGGCGCGCCTGAATTTCTGAACTGACCCAAATGAGCCTGATCGGCGTAGCGAAAAGCTTCACGGATCTTGTTGACATCCGAGGAGGAAAGGTATTGGCGACAACGTTCTGCAAGGAGGTTGGCGGAGGCAACTGGATTGACTTTTTCGAGTTCCTCTATGCTTTTTTTGCGGTCTTCATCTTCAGCTTCTGAAAGCTCCTCGACTCCAAGCACTTGCTTGATGTCTTTTTGCTCAAGTGGGTTTATCGTTTTTTTGACTTGAGTGGCCACTGGCATAGCAAACCTCGCAGAGAACGTTCTACTAAATCAAACGGGTGCTAAAAAGCAAAAAAGCTCGGCTAAGCCGAGCTTTGCCGTCAAACCGTTATCTTAGCTTAGATAACATTTCCAGACCAGTAACCCCTTCAGCAATTTCCCGAAGAGCAGCTACGCTAGCCTTATCCTTGCACTCGATCTTGGGGGCGTGACCCTGAGAGAGCTGACGAGCACGGCAAGAGGCAGCCAACACCATCTGGAAACGGTTGGGAATCTTTTTCAAACAATCTTCAACAGTAATACGTGCCATTTTTACTTCTACCTAAACAGTTGGAATTCCAAGCTGTATAAAAACATCACGACACCTAACCGCCTGCTTCATATATCTCAGGCGGCTAGAAGTCACCACGGCACAAAACTCACTTAATGCCGTATCAAAATCTTCGTTAATTATAACAAAGTCAAAATCAGGCGCATGAGCCATTTCTGCTCCTGCGCCCAAAAGTCTTTTGGCAATGGTCACTTCAGAATCCTGACCACGCTTATGAAGTCTCTCCTCAAGAGACTTAATCGACGGAGGAAGAATGAAAATACTGACTGCTTCAGGGAAAAACTTTCTTACCTGCTGAGCTCCCTGATAATCAATTTCCAGCAAAACGTCAGCCCCAGTGGTCATCTGCTGTTCAATCCATGGCTTGGAAGTTCCGTAGTAGTTGCCATGAACCAAAGCAGTTTCAAGAAAATCTCCCCGCTTTTTGGCGGCTTCAAATTCCGCAACGGTGACAAAGTGGTACTCGCGCCCATTCTGTTCTCCAGGGCGAGGATCCCGAGTTGTTGTGGAAATGGATAGCGAGATTCCAGGGATTTTCTTCAGTAGCGCATTGACTAGAGAAGATTTTCCCGCTCCGCTTGGCGCAGAGACGATAAATAAGGAACCAGCTCTTGCAGAGTTCTGCGTTGTTTGAGTAGTCATGGTAGGTGCAATTACTCTAAATTTTTATTCAATTTTGCGCCAAGCTCCCGCAGGAGCTCTTTGAGTTTCAAGGTGTCTGCCATAAAGGAGCGGATGCCTTCATCGAGTTTGAAACTAGCCATCTCATCTTGGCACATGGCTAAGCGCCAAGCTGCCTCGGTCATAGGCTCGGAGTCAATATGGGTGACGAGTTTAGCATCTAGGACTTTACGGACTGGTTCTGTGGATGAGCTGAGTTCTTCTATGAGTTTCGGTGAAATAGTCAGTAAGTCACAGCCAGCAAGAGCGACAATTTCTCCCTTGTTACGGAAAGATGCACCCATGACTTGGGTTTTAGAGCCGATGGATTTTAGACGTTCAAAAATTTTCCTGACGGATTTAACACCCGGGTCGTTTGCACCAGCGTTGGCTTCTTCCACCCAACTGTCCCCAGCTCTATTTTTGTACCAGTCGTGGATTCTTCCCACGAAAGGAGAGATGAGCGTTACGTCCGCATTGGCAGAAATTTCCGCCTGAGCTAGCGAAAAGATCAGTGTCAAGTTGCAGTGGATACCTTCTTTTTCGAGTTCACGGGCTGCTTGCACGCCTTCCCAAGTGGCGGCAATTTTGATCAGAATTCTCTGAGGGTCTATGCCCTTTTCTTTGTACAGCGCGATGAGCTTTTTGGCTTTAAGAATGGTTTTCTCTGTATCAAAAGAGAGAGCCGCATCAGCCTCAGTGGATATACGACCATCGATATGCTTAAGTATTTCGGCGCCGAAATTAATAAGGACCCGGTCTGCAGCATCTTCCAAAGAATTTGCTTTTTGCACCGCTTCAACAAGCAGGCGTGCGTAGGCAGATTCTTTTGCCGCCTTCAGAATCAGTGACGGGTTGGTGGTGGCTTCTTGTGGCTTAAGTTGTGAAATACTCTTAATATCGCCTGTGTCTCCAACGATCGTCGTATACTGGGCGAGTTGTTCTAATTGATTCATATGTTAGTTGTCTTTTTGATCATTGACATAAAACCAGGACGCTCGTTGGTCCACATCAGAGCGTCAACAAAAACTGCTTGAAATTATAAAGAATCCAGACCATACGCTCATAAGGGAACTCTTTATTGAACAGGTGAAAAAAGCGGTCAAGCGAGCAATCCTAGCTTTAATTTTCCTTGTTCTTTCGGAGTTCATGAGTTTAGAGCAATTCATTTAGGGGTTAATGTAGACTTTCCCCGTTTTTGCGAGAGTGTTTAGACACCGTTGCAAACAGTCTCGTAGTCCGGCCGCGCTGTCATAAGAAACATGGACTTCTCCCAACGTCTGATCGGCGGAA
>CANQMZ010000076.1 GCA_947625105.1 uncultured Parasutterella sp. | reverse complement strand
GGGAATTCTTTGCTCAATCAGAATACGTTCATCTAACTAGGGGAGAACAAATGAAAAAACTGTTGTTTGTGGTTACAAGCCACGGAGAATTAGGAGATACGGGACGCAAAACAGGATATTGGGTATCGGAAGTCACTCATCCATGGGAAGTACTTACCGATGCAGGCTATGAGATTGATTTTGTCAGTCCCAAAGGAGGAAAATCCCCGACAGACGGAAATGATCCTCAAGACGTCTCCAATAAACGATTTTTTGCTGATAAAGCTGCCAAAAACAAGATCGAAAACTCGATGTCTCCTTCGCAAGTGAATGCGTCACAGTATTGCGGTATTTTTTACGCCGGTGGCCACGGCGCAATGTGGGATTTACCGGAAAATATTGAAATCACCAAAATATGCTCCGCTATTTATGAGTCTGGCGGTGTGGTTGGCGCAGTTTGCCATGGTCCGGCCGGACTTGTTAATGTGAGGCTATCCAATGGGCATTACCTGATCGAAGGCAAACATATCAACAGTTTTACGAATGAAGAAGAAACTCAAAGAGGATTGGCTTCCATCGTGCCCTTCCTTTTGCAGAGCAAACTTGAAGAGCGAGGAGCGGCTTTTGAAAAATCCGATCCTTGGCAGGTGCATGTCGTCTCAAATGACCGGATAATCACCGGGCAGAATCCAATGAGCGCAAAGGCAGTAGGAATGGCATTACTCCAGAGGCTCAAAACCATCCGATGAGCGCATTACGAGATAAATCCTGGCGGTTGAATAGACCGCCACAAATTTGCGGTTATATGTACTGATCGAATGCCTGCTTGAAGCCTGAGTCAATAGCTTCAATGGGGATTCTCTCCTGCTCTAGCCTCAATTTGTTGTTCATCAGATAGTCGTATAGCTCAGCTTCTTCTTGTGTGAAACTGATAGGTACGCGCTTTCTGATCACATCGGTGGGGTCGGTCACTGTAAAATCAATGTAAGTCTTTAGAGTGTTTAAGTTCATCAGCACAGATCTAGTTTGCGGAGCCACATTTCTGAAATGACCGAGAATTTCCAGACCATGCTGATCAAGATCTCCAAAATAAAAAATTGGAACCTGCTTAATCCACGGAATGGAAATCAATCTAACAACCGAAAAACCCATCCCCATGGCGATAGGAATATTTTCGGGAATACTTTTGATGGATAGCCCTGTTTGTCTGTTTTCAATCACCACAAGTGCGCATGGTTTATTAACAAGGTGTTCTAAAGGAATCCCTACTGGAATATCTGAGGGTATCCCATCTATAAAGTTATGAGCATGCCTAAGTTCAATAGAAAAGGGAAGCTCTTTGATATTCCAAACCGTTTTAAGATCGTTCACACCCACAGGCTTTTCCAATTCAATTGCTAAAAGGTCGATGACGGTATGTTTGTATTTTTCAAAAAATTTTGTGTCTATTCCAGGAACAGGCAATTCTCTTATATAGCAGCCAAGCGACCGGTGCTTTGAGAGGAAATCCACAAGGATAAGCAGCTTCTTTAAGTCAAGACTTTTTTCATTTTCTAGAAGTGCTTTTTCCTGAGTCAAACGTTCAACGAAGCCCCATTTCTTTCCTTCATTGATAAGATTTTCTAGCCGTCTTTTAGCTCTCTTCCATAGGGTTAAAAGTTCCTCTCCTCCTGCAAATTCAATTGCGGTTTCCACGTCATAGAATCTAACTGCGTTTAAAGCAGTTCTCTTTCCGCCAGCAACCGGCCAATTGACATTTTTATCAATTAGCTCCACTCCGTCACGGTCAAGCTCTGAGACCGAGTCTTGCCAACTGTTTTCATAACGTTCAAAAGAGTTGATGTCGGTTGTGGCCTCATCTTTCCCGAAAAATAGACTGTAATTGATCGGCTCAAAGTCTCTGTTACATAAGGAGTCTAGAAGATATCTCTTCCATCTCTTTTGCAAGTGCTTTTTGAGTCTGGACCGAATCTCATCAGGAGTTTTCACTTTCGTCTCCTCTGAGCATTTTCTTGAGTCTAGTGAGCTGAACGGGAATGACTGATGACCTTCTCCTTTCTTCGCAACTGATATAAGCAAAGCTTCCCATGTAGGGTTCAAGCGTCAAAAGTCCCTTTAAGGGAGTAGCGACAACAGGCTGGAAGCCAAAATCTCTGAATATCTTCAGAGAAATGTCTGTAAACTCGTTATCCGCCTTATCAAACGCTTCATCCATGATGATCGGAGCAAAAGAAGGAAGATCGGTTTTTCGACGACCTAACTGGTAGCGTAATGCGGCTACAAGGCATGTAAGAGTTAGTTTCTGCCGCTGTCCGCCTGATTTTCCGAGACCGCTATCGTAAATATCCACAGTCTGGTCCTTATCATCAACTTCTCGGCCTTGGAAAGAGACGTGTTCCCTAGCGTCAAGCACCTTGTTACGCCATAAGAGTTGTTCCGGTTCCCTTCCTTCTATTTTCTGTATAAGCGACTCCAAGCCTTGGTAGTAATTTTCGGCATCCCTAAGAGACATTTGCTTTGTATCAGTAGTAATTATTCGGTTATGCTCCTTTTTGAAATCTTCATATTCACGAAGTCTCAGGTCTTTGACATCAATAATCAGATGGGAGTTATAGCCCTCGTATTTATTGAAAACAGCGTCTTTAAGGCTCTCATTGACTTCGTTCATCCTCGACTTGATATCCCTTCTTTCCTCATCTATCTCCCTGAACAAATTGATAAGGTTCTGCTTGGTGCTGTTTTCCAAGATGTCTCTGAATTTTTGCTCAAACTTCGGCAATCCATCCTTCTCGATACTATCGAGTTTCTGGAAAAACTCGGGAGCACTGTTTAAGGACGCATCTAAATCGGTCGTCACCGATTGCCATGTCTTTAGAAAACTATCGAACTGGCCTACAACCGTCTGTTCGGCTTCAAGCTTGTGTTTGCTCAATTTCTCATGCTCTTTGGAAAAATAGTCAGTTAACCTGGCTCCTTCCCGTTCAAGTTGAGATTTTCTAGTCAAATTTTGTGGGTCAAAATGTTCATCATGAATGATCGTTAAATCGCGAAGAATCTCCTGATCAAGCTCTATCCTAGAGAGCTGTTCACAAGTTTCCTGAATTTCGCGATTGAGTTCCGCCAGCTTACTATCCTTAGCCCCTTTTTCTTCGGACAGTTTTTCTCTCTTACGGCTAGTCTCCCTCAGCTCTTTTTCTGCCTGAGCAATATCTTCAGCCAGCTTTTTAAGCTCCACGTTGTTCGATTCCAATTCCTCAATCTGTCCAATAATGCCTGCAAGTCTGGCTTTTGGCGTTCCTTCGTCAATATCTTCCCATTCCGTATCAAGCAATTTTTCGCAGGACTTGATTTTCAACTCAATTTGGATAACTTCTTCTTGAAGTTGTCTTCTTTCACTTTGTTTTTGGGCGATGGTAGCCGCCAAATCACGTGCCTGCGCCTCATAATCGGCAAGTTTCTGCTCGTTGGTAAAGCCAGTGATCCAATGCCTTCTGTCTGAAATTTTGTGTCTGTCGTCTTTTTCGTGGCGAGAATCATTATGCTTAATTTGTCCGGCCAAGGTGACCGCTTTCGCATAAGATCCGAATTGAGCGGTTGAATCAACGCAGGCATAGTCAAACCGCAAGGACAGTTCGTTTTTAAGCCATTTTGCCCACTGCCCTTGCTTGATTTCAAATTTTTCCGGAAGAGAATTTTCCGCAAGGTTTTTAGATGGATTCCTGACGGGCATTACCCTGTGATAAACGAGTCTTGTCCCGAGATTGGTCCTGTCGACGAATCTTGCCACATTGCCGTAATCAGCCTCTCTGACCAAAACAGAAGAGGCAAACTGATGCAGTACCCTTTCAGCAGCCCCTTGCCAAACGGATTCTTCCTTCTTTATTTGCAGAAGTTCACCGACAAAGGGCATATCACTTGCTTTCAATCCTATTTCTGCAACAATTGTTTCCCGTAACTTAATAAGCTGAGAAGGAATGTTGGAAGGCTGCTTTTTCATGGAAACGATTTCTTTTTTCAGTTCCTCGAACTTTTCAGTTTCTTTCCGCAATTCAAAGGCAATTTCCTCTTCCTTATCCCGGCAGTTAGCGCCACGAGCTTCTTCAGTCTGTTTTTCTTCCTTCAAGTTTTTTTGTAACTCTATCCAACCGGATAACGCCCTTGGTTTGGATCGTTTTAACATCTCAAAGTCGGGGGACAACCGTGTAATGCTCCTATTGACCTTGGCAATTTGATCCTCAATGTGTTTCTTTTCAGTTTTCAGGTGTTCAATACGGTCTCCACCCTTTTCGTAATGCATTCGTCGCAAACCATCAATGCGGTCTCGAATATCATTTTCCTGCCTTTTGGCTGCGGACAATAACTGTTCAGCCTTTGAGCAAGCCTCTTGAATTTGTGGTAGTTCTTTTTCACAAAGTTTTTTTCGCAGATTCAAAACCCAACCGTTGATCTCTGATCTTAGCTTATCGTTGCTTTCCAGTTTTTCTTGAGTTTTGATCGCGTCATCAAAATTAGTCTTCGCCTTTGAAAGCACCTCAAGTTGAAGTCTGGCATCCTTTACGGCCGTGTAAGCTTCTTGCAAGCGGGAAAAGTTTTCCACCAAAGTGTCAGCTAAGGCAAAGGTCTTGGGCTCAGCGAGCATGAAGTCCCTAAAGAACTGATTGATATCTCCCATGTTTTTGGCGGATTTGGCCTTATGAAGCAAGTCCAACACTTTGCTGCTTCCGATGCTGAAATACTTCATGAACTGTTCGCTATAAGAACTGAAGGTCTGAAATGACTCCACGTTTTCAAACCTCTGCTTGATCATGCGGATATCAAACCCGGAAGTGCCGAAGTCTCTTATTTTGCTCAATTCCACCGGGCCGCGGATGATGAAGTAGCGTTTACGTACTGAGCTTTCATCTCGGCTTTTTCCTTGGATGTAACCGATGAAAAGCAAACTGATTTCAGTTTTCTGATTACTTTCGAACGTCATGGCAACAGCGGAAAAAGTGGATCCCTCCCGCAAGTACTTAGATGTCGCTCTACCATCTTTATCCTGTTCACTTGACCATGCGCCACGAATATAGGAAACAAACGAACGGTCGCTTCTTCTTTCACCCTGCCTAGCGGCAGCATTAAAGTAAGAGGCTCTCGGTGACAAGAGAGCGCTCATGGCGTCCAATATGGTGGACTTTCCACTGCCTGAGCCACCTACAAACAGGTGGCCTAGGGAAGAGATTGCAATGTCATGAATTCCGGAGAAAGTTCCCCAGTTGGCCAACTGGACACGTGTCAGCGTGAAACGCTCTTCACCTTCAAAAAGATTATTCATTTTCATTAACCTCTTTTTCGTTCCCTAGAGGCGAATTGTTTTTCAACAACTCTTCGTAGGATTTTGCCAACGTTTCAATCTCTGAGGCCTTGAAAACCACTTTCAAAACAGGACTTATTTCATAGTTATCTCTGTTTGGCAGCACGGACAAAAAGTGCCGTTTGACGAATCTTTCGATTACAGCGTCCGCCCTGCGCTTTGCTCCGACATGGTCTGTCTTCGAATCTATATCGAAATAACCCAAGTGGGAGTATATTTCTTCCCTGGAAATGACTGCACGCTGCCCCGCATTTTCAGCTTCCATGAGCCGACCTCTTAATTCAACAACTAAAACCGAATCAAGCAATTTATACTCGGTCCGGGTCAGGAGTGTTGGAGTCTGTAAATCGCCCGTGTCTGATTGTTTAATAAATGCGATTCCGTCAATGTCATCAATCGTCAACGTCAGGTATAAATTTGATAGTTGCTGTAAAACAATTTCCTTGTTTTTGAGAAGCACACTCCAATGTTTTGGACTCTCAGAGGCAAGCAAATAAGGTCCCCTAAGAAGAGCAATCAACAGATTCCTAACTTCCAAAGGTAAGTTCCCGTGGTCGCCCTCATAGAATCCATCACCAGTTTCATCCTTTTCAAGGGCGTCAAATTCTCGTTCATCCTGCCGATGGCTAATGTCCTGCATGTTCAAATTAATCGTCCTTCCGAATCAAGGTTTACTTCAGAGAAAACAAATTTAGGGATACGAGCCTCGGTATCCTCGCCGAGCCTGTTTTTCCAGGTCACGCTTTCAGACTCGAAGTCTACTTTATCGGCCCTGCTCTTCGCCAGGTGAATATACCCGACAACGCTTCCCAATCCTTGTCGCAACGGAAACTTCCTGATGATTTGCCCAAGCGTGATTGGGCTTTGGATTTTTATGGATTGCTCAATGGTCTCTCTCAAATAGTTGAAATCAATTTCGGAGGCAAAAAGCTGCCTGCCTAATTCACTTTGGTCTATGTTATCGGGAATAAAGATTGGCACTTCTTCCAATGTTCTTTTAAGGCTAGGGTCGTAAAGAACGCCCTGTGCCGGAGAATTAAACCTTACAAAAGTCTTATCTAGAGACAAAAGCACGGTTTTGACACCAACCGCTCCCTCTTTAACGGCCTGGACAGAAAGATGCCGAGCCTTTTGAAGCAACTGTTTTAATCTCCGGTTTTCTTGCAAATTCCGGTTGCGTACGAGTTGCCGCAATCCCGAAGACAAACGATTTTGAACGCTCATGGTGTCCTGAGACCGTAGGCGTAAATGAGTAATGACATCGGACAGTAAGTCGGTTTCTTTACGGTCTAATTTGCTCCAAAAAGCCCTTTGTTCCATCTCAGCCAAGAGGGAATCAATTTCCCCACTGGTTATCTCTTGAGAAAGGAACTGGAAAAACGAGTTAAAAGTCTTCCCTTCATCGCTCGTATCAAGTCTGTCAATCTTTTCAAACAGTTCAGTCAGAACAGCCTGGAGATAATCGTCCCTCGACAGTATGTCCGCCTGCAAATCATTTGAGATACTTATCAAACGATCCCTGACCCTGAGAAAATCGCCATCAATACTTTCAAGCAATGTCAAAATGTCCTGTATTTGCGAACGAATTTCCAGTTCAGATGCAATTGAGAATTTTCCCTGCCGAGCATCATCTATTTTCTTGTTTAGGTCTCGCTGTTCCTTCTCTAATCTTAATATGCGCTTTGAGACATCGCTGTTGGTATCGTCTTCCAGTTTCCTGATTGCGTACAACAATAGACCAAGTCTACTACTGGTGGGAGCTATTCTTTCTTGCGACTGGGAAGAGACGAAACTAATGGCGTCAAAAGCCCCAGGAGTTAACTCATAACAAGGTTCCTCATCACCTTCGACAAACTGGCGGATAACATACTTGTCGTTACGCCAAGCAGTCAGTTTTGCCAACACCATTTCCCTGGTAAAGGTTTCAGTCTCCATCTCGTTGTAGATTCTCAGCATCCGTTCTATGAGGACAGACTCTTTTACCCTGCGCTCACTGTCGAAAAGCAGGGTTTGTAAAATACCAAGGATTTCAGGAGCCGTCGAGGCAGCAAGCAATTTCCATGCGGGCAGATCTCGGAGCTTTTTGTACTTGGAAATGAGTGCAGAAGCGGTCATAGAAAACGATGATAAATGTGCCAGTTAATACAGTCAACTAATCTAGCAAAGGAAGCTTAAGGTTCCATTGATCAAAGGTTTAAAAACTCTCCCGCTTAAATTCTTCAATGAGCACCCGTCTTTTGAGATTCTTATCAACGAGCTGATCTTCCAAAGTACGGAGGATTTTTCCTGTTTACCGCCACGGCAACAATACCTCAGTAAGCCAACATTTCTTTTTGGAGAATATTCCATCCATTTTTCTACTATGTCAACAAGCAGTTGAGGAATAAAAGTTTCGTCTTTTGCGCCAATGTAATTTTCAAATGACTTGATATACCTTTCTTTGAAAAGTCATTCCAATACCTAGTTCTCATTGCCGCGCTTTTGATAACGTCTTTGAGCTTGTCCACTTGATCTAATTTTTGGAATAGCCACATTTTTATGTTGTCATCGTAGGTGTGTTCACTGGTTATTTTTCTAGTCACTTGTCCCCACTCCGAATCATCGGCCAACGACTTAAAAGCTCCAGCACCCACGAGTTTAGGTTCGAATTTTCATTGATTTTTCTAGGCCATTCTGCTTTGGCCAAAACTATTTTTCCAGTTTTTGTACAGGTCTACAAGCTTGGCACTTTTTTCTGCAGAATACTCATAGTTTGCATTTTTGGCGTCTTGTTCCATGAGAGCAATTGCTTCCAAATAATTGAGGTGCTCAATTAAGTGGTCTTCCACTAGCGTTCTGAGTTCCCAGCTTGTTTTGTATTTTAAAAAAAACTCATGCAACTTATCCGGATCAACTTCGTTTAAAAATTAGATTAGGGCGAAATACTTAATTTGGAGCTGGGGATAAATAACTCTGGGCTCTCACGTCTTTTATAAGGAAGTTAGCTTCATATGTAGTTTTGCCTAATTTATAACTGGCAAAAGTGTCCAGCCCATGAAAGTCGAGAAGATAGCAGTTTCCAAAACCATAGTCTGTACACGACCTGCATGAACCTATTAGAAAAGGATAGTTCACTGAATGCAAAAGATTGTTTAATATCAACCCATTAAAATTTCATTCAGAATCGTCGTTATTTTTGGGAGTAAACAGGTGACCATAATCATTAAACCGTCTCAGCTAGAAGAAAGTGCCAAAGTTGGAATTAAGTTCCGGCATGCGATCCACCAACACCCGGAAATTGGTCTTTATCTGCCAAAAACGCAAGAGCAGATTGTCAATGCGCTGAATAGTTTTGGACTTGAGGATGTCCATACATTCGTAGGCGGCGACAACGTGACTGGTGTAGTTGCAGTGATCAGGGGAAATAAACCAGGAAGAACCATAGGATTGCGGGCTGATGCAGACGCCCTGCCGCTGGTTGAAAAAACATCCGTTCCTTGGATAAGCCAGGATAAAGGCCGTATGCATGCTTGTGGTCATGATGGTCATGTGGGAACCCTGCTTGCTCTCTGTCATTACATCAGCAAACACCGGGACTTTGCCGGTACTTTAGTCGCAATATTTCAACCCGGTGAAGAAGGCTTTGCAGGGGCTAGATTCATGTTGGAGGATGGCTTAGTAGAAAAATTCGGTATTGAAGAATTTTATGCCCTGCATTCGGACACTACTGTACCTCTAGGTCATGTTGCTTTTGTCCACGGTTATGCAACAGCCAATGCTGATGTTTTTAAGATCATTTTTAAGGGCAAAGGAGGACATGGATCACGTCCTCAAATGGCTAGAGATCCACTTGTGGCAGCCTGTGAATGCGTCTTAGCACTTCAGAGCATTGTTTCTAGAAGTGTTGATCCTCAGAAAGCGGCCGTTGTCTCTGTGGGTTGCGTAAATCAGGAGACGAAGACGGTTCTAGTGTCATTCCGCAACAATCCTCTCTTGTAGGGACCTGCCGCTCCTTTGAGCCTGAAGTTCAGGAGACCATTATCAGCAGGATGACGGCAATAGCGGACGGTATCGCCTTGGCTAACGACATGCAAGCCGAAGTCCAATACACAAAGCTTTATCCGGCCATGTTTAACAATCCTGAATTGGTCGAAAGAGCCATTGAGTACTTGCAGGAAGCGCTTGGCAGAGACAAGGTAGATCCCTTTCACCGTTCAACGGGAGGGGAAGATTTTTCTTTCATGCTTCAAGCTAAGCCCGGATGCTTATTCCGCCTGGGATTAAGAGATGATGATCATGTGGCCGGAGTACATAATCCCCTCTTTGATTTTAATGATAAAGCCATGGCAACGGGTGCTGCTGCCCTGCTGACGATTGCTTTAAACAGGGCAGCCTCCTAGCGTTTTCTGAAAAATTTTTCTAAAATGATTCTTTCCCAAGGCCTTGAAATGAGGTCCTTGGGATTTTTAGATTTGATAATTTCAAGTTATTTACGTCAACTAATGATTTTTTAGTCGATTTGATTGCAAATCTTCCATTTATCTGACAAATTAAACGTACAATGAATCTATAAGACACTTTTATAGGAACGAAACATGAAAATTCTGCTTCCAACAGACGGTAGCCAGTACAGTAATCGCGCAGTTGAATATCTTTGCGATCGTGTCCAATTGAAGAAAAATACGGACACCGTTTATTTGTTAAATGTTCAAAAGAAGCTTCCAAGCAAGATCGAAAGCAAGATTAAAAGCGGTCTCATAGAAGAAATTTATGATGAGGCGAGTAAAGCTGTTCTCAAGCCTGCTAAAAAGCGGCTTGAAGATGCCGGCTATAAAGTTAAAGT
>CANQMZ010000075.1 GCA_947625105.1 uncultured Parasutterella sp. | reverse complement strand
CCTGTACATGGTCGATAATCGCATCATCGCTTTTGGACTACCAAGCTCAACGGCTTGAGTGTAGAGTTGAGCTGCTTTGGATAGGTCTACTGGGACACCATCGCCATACAAAAATATTTCGGCACGAGAAACAATCTTATCCGCTTCGCTTTCTTTTTCCGCTATTTTGAATGCCTCGTCAATAGAAGGCACCGCTTTTTCCATTTGTGCATGGCTCTCTTCTGTAACAGTTGAAGGCTCTTTGGGGGCCGTTGTTGCTGAGACCGCCTCGGAGGACTGTACCTTTACCCCAACTGCCCCCTCTTGAGAAGCGGCAGGAAACGCCAACAGGCAGGCCACGACTACGTACGAATACTTCCATAATGGACATAAAGTTTTAATCATCGGACCCACTCCCGTTTTTTGTTTATTACAGAGGATTAAATTTACGATGAAACATCGGAAAAATTATCCCTATACCGACACAGTTGGGTAATAAAAACAAAATATTTGTAACAAATTGTAAATTATGTATCATCCTTTTAACTCACAAAATATGAATGTTGAATTCTCGTTTATATATTGGGCTTAAGAATGATGTTCGTCCGCTATAGGTAGTGTTCCATAACGAAAAATTACCATTAACCGTACATTTTCAGACAAAATTAACAAAATTCATCCGTTTGGATGAACTTAAACCATCATTCTTTTGTTCAATCAATTGGAAAAAGTAAAAATAAAAAATTGTTATTTACTCTATTCAAGTACCGCCTTCTTTATGTTTTTAGAAATTACCCTGTGATTTTCGCCTTCAACCCCGAATTGGCATGAATTGAACAATTTTCATTAATTATTTTTAAGACTATGTTAATAAAAATAACTTTTTTATTTTTTAACAAGACTAGATTAAAATAAAAACCAAATTAAAAATAACAAAAACGTTTTAAAAAATATTTTCTAAATATTTAGATGGGTGAAAATTAAACTGTTGCAAACAATTTTATTTTGTTTGTAATCTTTAAGATTTATACAATAGAATCATAACAAATTTAGGCGTTTCCACTTAATAGTTGCCCCTTAGATCTTACCTTTTAGGTATTTATCTTTAAATTTTTTCTCTCTTTTACTTACTCCAATTTCGCTCTTTAGTTTCAAATTAATTAATTGAAAAATATTGAAGGGGGTTATAAAAAAGATTAAAATACAACCATAAAAAGATTTTTATTAACAGAGAAGGCCAAAATGAAAAACGCTCGTTGGGTCAAACTAGCAAATGAATTGACAGATGGAATTATTAACGGACTATATCCGCTCAATTCTTATTTGCCGACAGAAATGGAGCTGTGCGAAAAATACAACGTCAGCCGCTATACAGTTAGATTGGCTTTGGGCGACTTGACACGTTTGGGTTTTATCCGCCGCTGGCCAAGACTGGGATCTAAAGTCATATCAGTTGGTTTTGATGAGTCGTACTCTCATCGGTTCCACTCTGTCTCGGACATAGATCATTTGTCAAGCACCCATAAGAGAATGGTTCAAGTCACAGGGGAATGCGTTGTTGATGAAGCATTGGCTAGCAAACTCGAATGCGAGGAACACCTTCGTTTCTTGAGATTCTCCAACACGAGATCTGATCCCTCCAACATTGACCTACCGGTGGTATGGACAGCTGTTTATGTGAATGCCGCTTATTCGAAATTACCGGAACTTGCTAGGCTGAATCCCCTTGTCTTATTAAGCACACTAATCGAAAAAGAGTACGGGGAAAAATGCCTTGAAGTCACTCAGAAGATTTCGGCGGTTCCCCTGCCGGAGGAAGCAGCCCATTATCTCAACGCTCGGGTCGGTCAGCCATCGCTTCGCATTCTGAGACATTACAAGGGGATCAAGAGAAATATTCTTGAAATCTCCGAGTCTTACCACCCTGGTGATCGCTATGCGTTGACAATAAACATGCGTAACGACCGTCAAATGTGAACCCTCTCGGGTTAGAATGCCAATCGCGTTCTGAGATACCCATCGAGCATTTTTCTACTGAAGGGTTGTCTATCGGGCAGCCCTTTCATTTTGTGAGAAGTATAGGTGATCACTGATAACCAGACAAAAAAAGGTCAAAAACTGCCTCCCCTTTCGGAGCGCCTTAAAAAATTAGGGTTGGTCCGTGACTGGGATTTTGTTTTACATCTTCCTTTCCGCTACGTAGATGAGACCAGTGTAACTCCCATAGCGGATCTTGTCGTAGGAGAAGACTCCCAAATAGAAGGTGTCGTGATCGCAAATCAAGAGAACCATTTCAAGAAAAGCTTTGAAGCCATGGTAAGTGATGATACCGGAACTATAAAAATTCGCTATCTTCACTACTATCCCTCAATTAGGGAGACATTAGCGCTCGATAAAAAGGTAAGACTTTTTGGAACGGTTAGGGCTGCCTGGCGTGGCAAAGGGTTGGAGATGATCCATCCCAAGACCCGAGCGCTTAAAGCCGACTCCACCCTGCCCCAGACACTGACACCGGTGTATTCAACCACCGAGGGAATTACCCAGACATGGTTACAAAAGAGGATTACCCGAGCCCTTCTTGATGTGGATATCAGCGATTTACTCTCGGAACAGGAACGCCAGAGCCTGGATCTCATGGGGTTGAGGGCGGCCATTGAAGCCTTACACCATCCTTCTCCTCAAGCCACTCTTTCTGAACTTCAAAATAGAACAGCCCCGGCATGGAAGCGACTTAAATTTGATGAGCTCCTAGCTCAACAGATCATGCTGAGGCAATCTCGTGAAATCAGAAATAAAACACAGGGTCCGGCTATGCAGATGCCCGAGGACAACCAATCGCTGACGAAGAAATTTCTAAACTCATTACCGTTTGAATTAACTGGAGCCCAAAAAAAGGTTTGGAAGGAAATTCATGAGTCCATGGCAAGCAGCCGACCCATGAATCGATTGATTCAAGGAGATGTCGGCAGCGGAAAAACCGTAATTGCCGCTCTTGCAGCGTGCTTGGCAATTGACAATGGTTTCCAGGCTGCCTTAATGGCACCAACAGAGATTTTGGCTGAACAGCACTTTAAAAAGATCATTGATTGGCTTACTCCGTTTGGAGTCAACATCGCCTGGTTAAGCGGTAAACAAAAAACAAAGGAAAAACGCGAAGCTTTGGCTTCCGTAGCCACAGACGCCGATATCGTTGTCGGCACACATGCCTTGATTCAACAATCGGTCAAATTTAAAAACCTCGGGCTGGCCATCGTTGATGAACAACATCGGTTCGGTGTTAATCAACGCCTGAGTTTACGAGGGGAGCACGCAAGCGGTCTTTTTCCACACCTGCTTATGCTTTCTGCCACCCCTATTCCCCGCACGCTTGCCATGAGTTATCTTGCCGACGTGGATGTGTCGGTGATTGATGAATTACCTCCTGGAAGGAAACCCGTAGTAACTCGGTTAGTCTCTATTGCCCGTAAAGACGGGCTCATTGAAGCCATCGGCACTTCAATCAATCGCGGTGCCCAGGTCTATTGGGTTTGTCCGCTTATTGAAGAAAGCGAAAAGCTTGATCTCACCGCAGCAACTGAAACATTTGAACGTATTAAAGAGAAACTCCCATCAATCAGCGTGGAACTCATGCACTCAAAAGTTACTTCCGAAGAGAAGACCCGCATTATGGACAACTTCAGTTCCGGAAGAACAAAACTCCTTGTTTCAACCACGGTCATTGAAGTCGGCGTTGACGTACCGAATGCAAGTATCATGGTAATTGAGCATGCGGAGCGCTTCGGGTTGGCACAGCTACATCAGTTAAGAGGTCGCATCGGCAGAGGAGGCACGCAAAGTTATTGCTTTGCCATGTTTGGCAATCAGTTATCCGACACAGGCAAGGAACGCCTGAGAACATTCAAAGAAACCAACGATGGCTTTGAGATTGCCAAAAAAGACCTTGAGATGAGAGGCCCTGGCGAGTTTCTCGGATCTCGACAAAGCGGTGTTCCTCTTTTGCGTTTTGCTGATATACAACGGGACAACGAACTGGTGGAAAAAGCCAGACAGCTAGCTGACAGCTGGGTTAGAAACAACGATCCGAGAGCCTCCGAACATGCCAACCGTTGGTTTGAGACGGTGGGAAACTATTTGGACGCTTGATTATTTAACCTCAAGCGTTTTATGAAAGGCTTCCCCGAGCTCGACAGCTCTGCGGCGACAGGCATCCATCGCCTCCTGCATAATGCTGGTTAGCTCCTTGTCACCCAGCACTTTAAGGGCCTCATAAGTGGTTCCGCCTTTGCTCGTGACTCTTTCTCGCAGGGTACCTAGGCTTTCTGGACTTTCTTTAGCTAATCGCGATGAACCGAGAACGGTAGAGACCGCCAGAGCTCTAGCCTGTCCGGCATTAAACCCGTAACCGATCGCCGCTTTTTCCAACGACTCCATAAAGAAAAATACATAGGCGGGTCCCGAGCCAGAAATGGCGGTAATCGACTCGAGCATCGGTTCTCTGTCACACCAAATGACTTCGCCGCAAGGTCCAAAAATCTTTTTAGTGATCTCTTTGAGCTGAGGATCCATCAAGAAAATTCCGCACACGCCAAGACCCACCTTAATCGGTGTGTTGGGCATAACACGAGCTATTTTCTTAGTTTGCAACATGGCGGAGAGATCTGCCGTTTGGACACCTGCTGCTATGGAGATGAAGGAAGCTCCCTCAATATACGGTTTAATTTGTCTGATTGCATCAGGCAACTGCTGAGGTTTGACCGCAAGTACGATGTTCCCAACATTGGCAAGCCAATCACCGGGCTCAGCATGGGTAGCCACCCCGAACTGAGACGAGAGTTTTTGCCTTTTATCTTCGTTAGGATCAATAACAAAGATTTCGCTACCTTTAAAACCGGAACTCACCATTCGATCAATGATGGCAGAGCCCATATTACCTCCGCCGATAAAGGCGACCGTGTTACTGTTTCTCATGATTGTTTTCCCCCATAATCGCGTGGCCCAAAAATCGCCGTCCCAACCCTGACCATTGTAGAACCGGCTTTCACCGCCTCCACCATATCCTGGCTCATACCCATCGATAAAGTATCCAGCTTAAAACCTTTTGAGACCAAATCGTCAAAGAGTTTCCTCATCTCCAGAAGAGGTTTCATCTTTCCTTCTTCCGTATCTACCAACTCAGGAATGGCCATCAATCCCCTCAGCCTCAGATGTGGAAGCTTTATGATCTCAGAGGCTAAAGCCGGAAGGTCTTTGGGGTCGGCTCCACTTTTGGATTCCTCACCGGAAATGTGCACCTCGATTAAAACATTCAGAGGAGCCATGTCCTGCGGTCTTTGGTCATTTAATCTCTGGGCGATTTTGAGTCGATCAACGGTTTGCACCCAATCAAAACGCTCAGCCACTGCTCGGGTCTTATTGGATTGCAAATGCCCAATAAAATGCCATGTCAGATGCAGGTCCGGTCTGACACTCTTGAAGTAGTCAATCTTCTCGCAGGCTTCTTGGACGTAGTTTTCTCCGAAACATTCCATTCCGCATGCAATGGCTTCTTCAATGGCCTTGATTCCAAACGTTTTGGAAACAGGCAACAATTGAACGCTGCCAACACTTCTACCGGCAGCCGCAACACTCTCGGAGAGTTTAGCTTGCACCGCCAGATACCTTTGATTTAGTCCTTTAGTTAATGTCGTCATGATTACTTTTCTAACCGAATGATTTTTAATAATCTTAGCGATTTAAGGGTTAACAATACCAAAAATAAGTTAACCTAATATATAAGGGTGAGATTTATCTGATTTTTTTAACGTACAAATACAAATAATTATCTATTTTTTCGAGGGTGATTGAAGTTGTATGATTGTCTTGGATGCGGATGTCATCCAGTTTTGTCTTGATTTTCAATAAATTGTTGCAGTTCGAGGTACCAATATGAACACATCAACAGTTAGTACAACCGGGGAAGCCGAAATTAGCAAGGAAGCTACCGACACCATCGCGGCAGGTAGCGTACAAGACGCGAAGAAAGTGCTTCCGAGACATTCTTTTGAGCTTCGCAGAAGAGCAATGGAAATATTCCAAAGCGGCGGAAGCTATAAGAATTGTGCCCGAATCTTGAATATCCCTCTGTATACGGCTCGCGACTGGTTCCGTTGTTACAGTATCGGCACATTCAGAACCGAACATGGCGCTCGACAGCAGAAATACACTCCGGAACAGAAAGAGGCAGTGTTAACACTGCGTCAGCAAGGCGCTTCATACAACAAGATCTCCAAGATGACCAAGGTAAACCGGGCAACCGTGCTTCAATGGGTCCATCAGGAGCGTGACCGCCAAGCCAAAGCGGTTCAAGACCTACTTTAAAGTTTCAAGAATTTACATTTTCTGCCGAAGGTCCTCACGGTAAAATGGGGACCTTTGTTTGTTATTTGATACCGATGAAAACAAGAGAAACACTGCCCACAGGAGAACTTCCCCAAAAAGTCCTCTTGCATGCCTGCTGCGCGCCCTGCTCCGCTCCTATTCTGGAATGGATGTTGGCGCATGGAGTTGAGCCGGTGCTTTTCTTTTACAACCCGAATATTTATCCACAAGAAGAATATCTCATCAGGAAAAATGAGCTTATCAAGTATGCTCAAAAAAATAAGCTTCTTTTTTTAGATGATGATTGGAAACACACCGAATGGCTTGTTAGTGTCAAAGGCTTGGAAAACGAACCAGAAAGAGGCAAAAGATGCTTTGAATGCTTCAAACATAGGCTATTGGCGACAGCCAAACGAGCCAAAGAAATGTCCATCTCACTTTACACAACCACACTAGCGGGCTCCCGTTGGAAACGGCTTGATCAGATACGACAAGCGGCTTCCTTTGCCAAAAGCCATGTGCCCGAAGTCGACTATTGGGATGTCAATTGGAAAAAAGGCGGTCTTCAAGAAAGACGATGCGAGCTTTTGCGGTTAAACAAGTTCTACAACCAACAGTATTGCGGTTGTGAGTTCTCTATGCGACGACTTCAAGAAAAGCCAACAGTAGAAAAATAATTTTTAAAAACGTTTTAGACCGAATTTTTCTATATTCTTGATTTTGTTAGTTCAATTTATTTTCCAGGAATAATTGTTATGAATATTATTAAATGCGCAGTACCCATACTAGTTGCCAGCGCCATCCTCACACTCGTGGGTTGCAATAAAGGCGACGAAAACAAAACAGCGGCCCCTCAGGCCAATAAGACAGCTACTCTAAAAGTGGCGGCAACTCCTGTCCCGCACGGCGAAATTCTCAAGTTCATCCAACCCTCATTGAAGAAAGACGGAGTTGACTTGCAGATTGTGGAGTTTACCGATTTCATTTCTCCTAACACCGCATTAGATGACAAGTCGGTTGATGCCAATTACTACCAGCACATCCCATTCCTGGAAAATTCGATGTCGCAAAAGGGTTATAAATTTACGGTAGCTGCACCAATTCATATTCTTCCGATGGCAGCCTATTCAAAGAAGATCAAATCCATGGACAATGTGCCCCAGGGTGCGACGATCACCATCCCGAACGATCCCTCCAACGGAGGTCGTGCACTGTTGTTACTGGAAAAAGCCAAAGTCATCAAGCTCAAGGATGGCGTGGGTGTAAAAGCCACCACTTTGGATATCGTCGACAATCCCAAAGGCGTAAAAATCAAGGAAGTCGAAGCTGCGCAGGTTCCACGTACACTTGATGACGTTGATATTGCAGTCGCTAATTCTAACTACGCCATCGGCGTCGGTCTTAACCCGTTAAAGGACTCGATTCTCCTAGAGGAAAAAGACTCTCCCTATGTCGTTGTTGTCGCTACCCGTACCGGCGATGAAAAAAAGCCTGAAGTTCAAAAACTCGTGAAAGCATTGAAATCAGAGGAGACTAAAAAGTTTATGCTGGACAAATACAAAGGTAGCGTTGTTCCATTAAGCAATTAATCGCTTTTCTTTCTTCAAAAGCTATTGCTCTAGGTTTTATCTAAAGCAGTGGCTTTTTTTGTGACTATACAAATAGATATCAAGAACTTGGCATTTGCCATCAGGGTATTCCTTTGAAACCTTGATTTAACATTGTTCCTAAAGGTTAACTCAGGCGTAAAATCCCGATAGGTTAAACGAGCAGTCCTCTATTTGACTGTCATCTTTTTGCCTAAAAATAGCTCAAATCCCGATTAGTTGTTAGTTAAAGAGAAATGTCGCTATGAAAGAGTCCGACTTATGTGTCATCGTATGCGTCTACGGAGTGGCTACGTGGTTTCTAGTCATGACATTACAACTTCCTCCGGCTGCGCAATCTTATCCGCTTATTTTGATTTCCGCCCTGTATTTTTGTAATACATTGCTTTTGGGAAAACAGCTCTATCATTTTTTCCACCACAAAATAATGATCAACGACTTCAAAAAGATCTTTGGTGGATTTACCTTCAAGCAATTTTTTGGCGTGATGATCGGCTGCCTCATTTATTTAGCCGTGGTCAATTATCTCGGGTACTATCTCGCCAGCATCCTCTACCTGCTGCTGGCCCAATTCTTCCTGAAAGTAAAGCCCATTCCTGCGATTCTTACCTGCGTCTGCATGATGGCTATTACCTATTTTGTTTTCTCCTGGTTCCTGCGGGTTCCTCTGCCCTTGGGCATTTTGTTTGAGTAAAGGGGCAGATCATGTTAGAAACTTTATCTTTAATGGGTGCAGGTTTTCTAAACGCCCTAACTCCACTGAACTTAATTTTGATGGTACTGGCCACCGCGCTTGGCATCACGATCGGCTGCTTGCCTGGACTGTCGGCAGCCATGGGTGTGGCTCTGTTGCTGCCGGTGACTTTCGGCATGGATCCTGCGACGGGCTTGATTGTATTGGGTGGCATTTACTGCGGCGCCATTTTCGGTGGTTCCATTTCGGCAATTTTGATTCACACACCGGGAACTCCAGCCTCGGCGGCTACTGCTATTGAAGGCTACGAGCTTACCAAGAAAGGCATGGCGGCCAAGGCACTATCTGTTGCCTGCTTTGCATCATTCTGTGGCGGATTATTAAGTTGCATTTCTCTGTATTTCTTCTCACCTTTCCTTGCTCAATTAGCCATGCAATTTAAGAGCCCAGAGTACTTCTGGCTCTCTATATTCGGTCTGACGATCATTGCCGGCGTTTCTTCCAAGTCCCTAATCAAAGGCTTTATTTCCGGCATTTTAGGTCTACTTATCTCAACGATCGGTATGGACCCGATGGAAGGAGTTGAGCGCTTTATGTTCGGCGAGAGCACTCTTTACAACGGTGTCAATGTTACCTGCGCCCTGATCGGTCTGTTCTCTATGTCTCAGGTCATGATCCTAGCGGAGAAAAAGATCATTGAACGAGCAAAAGCGGCAAAATTTACCGGCAGCCTCATTATCAGCGGCAAAGATATCAAGAGGTTGATGCCCACGATTACGCGTTCTTGGGTCATCGGTAACATTTTGGGTATCTTACCCGGAGCCGGCGCAACCATAGCCTGCTTTATGGGTTACAACGAGGCAAGAAGGTTCTCTCATCACAAGGAAGAATTCGGCAAGGGTTCCATTGAAGGCGTTGCCGGGTCTGAGGCCGCTAACAATGCCGTAACAGGCGGCTCTCTTATTCCGACGCTGACCTTAGGCATCCCAGGCGAGTCAGTAACAGCCGTTTTGATGGGTGGACTGATTATCCACGGCTTGCAACCCGGTCCCGAACTCTTTACCTCTTACGCAGGAATGACCTACACCTTCTTTGCAGGTTTTGTTTTAGTTCAATTTGCCATGTTGTTGGTCGGACTTCTCGGCTGTCGCCTCTTCGCACAAGTTTCCAGACTTTCCGACTCGATTTTGATTCCTTCGATCTTCATCCTATGTGTTGTTGGTTCCTTTGCCATCCATAACAACTTCACCGAAGTCATCATTATGTTCATCTTTGGAATCATCGGCTATCTAGTTCGCAAACTGGATCTGAATGCTGCGGCCATTGTGTTGGGTTTGATTTTAGGACCGATCGGAGAAAACGGTTTACGACGTTCACTCTATTTATCAGACGGTGACCCAAGCATTCTGTTTAGCACTCCTTTGTGTTGGCTTCTTATCGTGCTTTGCGTACTCGGAACTGCGTCTCCATGGCTTATGTCTCTTTGGGAAAAACGAGTTCAGAAGCTTGCCGATAAATAGCTAACAAATAAATGCAAATCCCCTCCTCACCAGAGGGGATCTTTTTA
>CANQMZ010000074.1 GCA_947625105.1 uncultured Parasutterella sp. | reverse complement strand
CAAGCAAGATCGAAAGCAAGATTAAAAGCGGTCTCATAGAAGAAATTTATGATGAGGCGAGTAAAGCTGTTCTCAAACCTGCTAAAAAGCGGCTTGAAGATGCTGGCTATAAGGTTAAAGTTAGGGTGGCTTATGGCAAGGCAACGACCAATATTGTCAAGCTTGCCGATGAAATTCAAGCTAAATTGATCGTTATGGGTTCCCATGGGCACACGCCGGTAAGAGGCTTGCTGTTCGGCTCAAAGACTTCATCGGTGCTGGCAAGTTGTCCCTACCCCTTGCTCGTGATCAGAGACAAGTTCAAACTTCCGCCGGGTGACCCTCAGGTTGGTATTTGCGTTGATGGTTCACCCTTTTCGGCGGCAGCTGTTGACTACGTGCAAAAGCACTTACAGCTTTTTGGTGAAAGACCCTGTTTCCACTTGATCAACGTAATTACGCCTCACAGTGGAATCTTGATGCCTCAGGTCTCAGCATTTGGCGCTCCTGCCATGACCAAAGAGGAGTTTGAACATGAGCAGCGAGAGCCCTTTGATGAGACGATTGAACCTCTTTATGAACAACTTAGAGGTCACGACATTCGGACCAAAGTGGCACCGCTAACAGGAGAGCCCGCCGAGGAGATTGCCAAGTATGCTAAAGAACATAATTTGGTTTTACTGATTTTAGGTACGCATGGTCGTTCTAACTTCACTTCTGCCATGTTGGGCTCAACGGCCATGAGAATCGGTACGCTTTGCGGTTTGCCCATGCTTCTTGTTCACAATGTAGAAGAAGAGGAAAAGAAGAAAGGCAAAAAGAGCAAGGATAAGGACAAGACAAAAGACAAGACAGAAAATGCCGAGAAGGCTGAAAAACCCGAATCAGCAGAACATACTTCTGGAGAAGAGCCTAAAGAAGAGGTAAAACTTTCCAAGAAGGAAAAGAAAGCTCAAGAAAAAGCTCTTAAAAAGGAAGAAAAAGCCAAAAAAGACAAAAAGGACAAGAAGAAGGAGGAGGAAACTGTTCCTCAAGAGTCTATTGAAACAGCAGAGGCAGAAGAAAGTGCTGAAACAACTGTGACGGAAACTGCCACAGCTCAGCTTCAGCCAACAACAGAGTCTGTTGAAAAGCCCAAAGAGGGTTCCGTTTAGTGTCTTTTTAGGCAAGTAGCTGTTAAAAACTCCCGGATTATTGTGCATTCGGGAGTTTTTATTTGAGAAGGAGACGTGGGAACAAATCCCATTTTGAATGGGCTTTAAGTACAACAAAAGTAGCTTTCAGCACAAAATCCGCTCAGGATGAGTGTAAATATTGGCTTTAGCATCTCGACAGAAAGCACAGAGCGTCAGGTTTGATTGCTGTGCTAACTCTATCGCTTTCAAGGTCGGAGCTGAAACCGCGCAAAGGATTTCAACGCCGCAAGCGACTGCTTTCTGAACCATTTCAAAGGAAGCCCTTGAGCTCATAAAAATGGCGCACCCGCCCCACCCCTTTTTGGCTCTAAGGCCTAAAAGCTTATCCAAGGCCACGTGGCGACCAATGTCTTCCACTTTGCCAAGAACGTTTCCGTCGGCGGAAACCGCCACCATTGAATGAGTACAACCAGTTCTACTACCGATTGATAATTGTTTATCAAGCTCAGCCAACCCTGTAGCAAAGTGCTTCCATGCTATTTTGAAGTTATTAGGAAGGGGCTCAAGCTTTAAATACACTTGATCGAGCCTTTCAGTACCGCAGATTCCGCAACCAGTTCTTCCAAGAGATGTACGCCTCTTATCTTTAAGTCCGGCAAAACACCTCGGAGAAATTTCCACCTCAGCCACTAGCCCGCTGTCACAGGACTGTTGAACCTCCACGTCGTAGATATGGGAAATATCAGGAACAATCTTCTCTGAGAGTGTGAAACCAATCGCAAACTCTTCAATATTTTCCGCACTGGCCATCATTACAACGTGCGAAAGGCCGTTATAAGAGATGCAAACAGGCACTTCATTGGCGATGAAATCTTTAGTTGTCGTGCGTGAAGGTAGTTGAGTAATCTCAGTAGAAACAAAAGGAGCGAAACCAGAAGTCTCGTTCCTTTCTTCCTGTTCAATGGCGGTCAAAATGGCCGTGTCTTTCATGTGTATCTTTAATTTACTTTTACATCAAGCGGAAGCTGCTTTATAACATAACTGATAACGCCGAGAAGTCTCCACTTGGAGTTAGAGGTTACGTACCCACTATTAGTTCCACTGCCTTTGCTAGAACCGTTGGAGCCGTTGACTTCATTAGAACCGTTGGCTTGGAGAACTCCATTCTGAAGTCTGCCACTAAACTTTCTTATGCTGTAACCATCGGCACAATGAACCACCACTAAGGCATTATCTGGAGGATCGATTTGACGGTCCACTACGAGCAAATCGCCCTTTTCAATGCCTTCACTGTTCATATGGTCATCCATAGCTTTGCAGAAAACAGTCGATTCGGGATTTTTAATGATTACCTCTGTCAGAGAACCTTCGCCATCCGCATCCATTTCAAAGAAGTCTTCTAATGAGGTCATCGTGGCTACTGGGGTTTTACGCACTCTTCTCGGCTTTTTAGAGGTATTTGCTATTTGTTGGCGAACCCATTTGGAGCCACCTAACTCATGCAGCCGTTCCACTAATTCATCAGTCAAAACGACGGTCGTCACTTTTGAAAGTCGAGGTGTCAGCGATCTGCGCCTGCCTGCGCCAGCACGCTTACCGCCCCAGGTCATTTTTTCTTGCTTAGTTTCAACAATTTCACTCATCGCAACTGTCCAACCGATTTGTCTGTTAATTTGTCAGTTCTGCTTAATGATAACTTTGGACAATTGCTTGGTCTTGCAAGATTACCTATTTTGGTCAAGCTGGTTTTGAATACTTATCATTTTTTTGTAAAGCTCGACTAAGAGTTCCGTGTCTATAAGGGCTCCATGGAGTTTACGGTTGGAGCGATCTATACGGAAGAAATCCAATAAAGCGTTTAATGAGTAGCTACTGTTATTGATAAGTTTTTTAGCCATCATGCAGGTGCAATGCAAAGAGCAATCGAGTTCTTCAAGTTGTGGAAAGCCGTTCCTTTTGAATTCGCTATTCAAAAAACTAGAATCAAAAGGCATGTTATGTGCGTATAACTCGGCCCCTTCCAGAAACTTTGCGAGATCCGGTGCGATAGAGGAAAAAACTGGCTTATCTGAAAGAAATTGATTGGTGAGTCCATGGATTCTGGTGACAAAGTATGGGATATTCCTTCGCGGATTTATGTAGGTGTGAAACTGTCCAACCACTTCCAAATTGTGATTTACTTCAATGGCTGCCACCTCGCAAATTCGGTCTCTCTCCCGACTTAAGCCGGTTGTCTCTGTATCAAGGAAAATCAGGCGCCTTTGGTTGACAGTGGCCTTGTTGTCAACATCAATGAGAAGCTGCCCGCATTTTGTCGAGGCAGAATTCATTTAACACTCCTCAGACCGTCAATCAGAGCGCAATGCCCTTGCTCATGGTCATGGGATTTGCACTGCTTCTTTAATCGGAAGAGCTCTTTTTTCAGATGATTGAGCTCCTGAATTTTTTCATCAATCGCCGTTAGATGGTCATCGACGATATGGTGAGCTTTATGGATCTGATCCATATCAACATCGCTTGAAAAACCAATCAACACCCTGATTTCATCCAATGACAGCCCTAAGGATCGGCAGTGACGGATGAATCTGAGTCGTTCAAGATGAGCCGGACCATAGATCCTGTAATTTGAACTAGTTCTCTCCGCGGGGATCATAAGTTTTTGGGCTTCGTAGAACCTTATGGTTTCTACTTGACAGCCTGCGAGTGTTGCTAACTCACCAATTTTCATCTTTCGCTTGACTCTGTAGCGGGTAGAGGGTTTTTAATGGCGTCATCATAACAAATTTGTATCAGGAAAAGCATGGCAACAAAGTTAAACAAGCAAGTCCCGGACGCACTCAACATGGATTCAGGAGCTAGTGCTGTAAGTCAGCAACCCGAAAAATGTTGCAGTCAGCAAGATCATTCTGTTGAAGAACACGACTGTCGATGTCGTAAAGAACACCTTGCTGATCATCATGGACATGAATGTTGCGGTCACGATCATGGAGAACGTAGCCACTGTTGCACGCATCATCACGATGAACACGACCATGAACAACATTATTGCACCGGACCTGACCACGAAGAACATGATCGCTGCTGTTGTCATCACCATGATCACAAGGAAGACAGCCGCTGCTGTGAACGCCATCACGAACATGATGAAGATCATGATCACTGCTGTGGACATCATCATGAAAGTGAAGGCCTTTGCTGTGAACATCACCATACGCATGGTGAAGAGCACCATCATCACGAACATGACCATCACCATTGTTGCTGCGGTCACGATCACGTTGAAAACACAATGGACACGGTTTGGGATATTGCCGACCAAAAACAGGAAGATCAAAATAAAATCACCGCTCTGCTCTCTACAGTTGCCGGAGTTAAACATTTTGAAATTGACAAAAACCGTTTGACAATTACTCACAATTGTGATGCGTTAAGCGCCATAGAAAGAGCTCTCGCTGATAGTCCCTATGGAGTTAAACGCAAGAGTAGTGGTGGAATGACTTCTACGGAAATCCGTATTATGCAAATGGATTGTCCGACTGAAGAAGGCTTAATCCGGCAAAAACTTAAGAGTGTGGACGGCGTAGGTGAACTCCAGTTTAACTTGATGAACCGAGTTCTCACGGTCAAACACAATGCAGGGAAATTGCCGGAAATTGTAGAAGCCATTAAGTCACTGGATTACACACCGGAAGTTCTCGAAGGCAACCAAAAGAAAAAAGTTTCCGAATTTGTTCCTACCGTCATTCCATGGTGGAAATATGGCATCGGTTTCGCTCTTGCTGTTTGTTCCGAGGCGGTACATCACCTTGCACTTCCCGAGTGGATTTCCTTGGTTTTTGCCATTGCTGCGATATTGACAGTTGGACTTGGTACCTACAAGAAAGGTTTTATCGCTTTTGCCAATTTGAACTTCAACATGAACGCCCTAATGTCAGTGGCTGTCACTGGGGCCGCATTGATCGGATATTGGTCTGAGGGCGCAATGGTCATGGTTTTATTTGAATTATCAGAGGCTATTGAGCAGTTGTCTCTGGATAGAGCCAGAGGAGCTATTCGTTCGCTCTTATCTCTTTCGCCCAAAAACGCTTCTGTGCAGTCCTCGGATGGTCAATTTCACGAGGTCAAGGCCGATGATGTTAAAGTCGGCGACATCGTCAAAACCATGCCGGGAGAAAGACTGGTTGTCGACGGAATCGTTACCTCGGGACATAGTTCGGTTGACCAGTCAGCCTTAACCGGTGAAAGTATTCCCGTCGATAAATCGGCAGGAGATCAGGTATTCGCCGGAACACTCAACAAAAACGGGGAGCTCATTTACAAGGCTACCTCAACAGCTGAAGACTCCATGCCTTCTCGGATTATCAACGCTATTGAAAACGCCCAAAGTGCAAGAGCACCCACCCAAAGATTTGTCGATCAATTTGCAAAAATCTACACGCCAACGGTTTTTGCTATTGCCTTACTCGTGGGAATCGTTCCTCCTTTGCTTTTCCAAGCTCCGTGGTTTGAATGGGTTTATAAAGCCTTAACGTTATTGGTGATCGCATGCCCATGCGCACTCGTTATTTCCACTCCAGTTACTTTGGTCTCGGGCCTGGCGACAGCGGCTCGACGGGGCATATTGATCAAGGGGGGCGTATATCTTGAAAAGGGCCGGAAAATCAAAACAATTGCTTTGGATAAAACCGGCACGTTAACCAAAGGACAACCTGAAGTTTTGTTCTGTGAAATAGCTAATGCCGGCAAAACACAGAATGATCTTTTGAAAATTGCTGCTTCACTAGCTAATCGCAATGATCACCCCGCAAGCACTGCCGTTGCAGCATTCGCGCAATTAAAAGGAATAGAAAAATCTTCCCTGCTACCAGTGGAAAATTTCAAAGCCGATCCCGGACATGGTGTCTTTGGCACCATTGAAGGTAAAAACTACTATCTTGGTAACCTCAGAGGATTTAGTAATGCGGTCAAAGATGCCCGACTTGAAGAGATTGCCGAAAAAGGATATTCACCTCTTATCCTTGCTTCTGAGGAAGCCATACTGGTCTACTTCGGCATCGCCGATGAAGTCAAGAGTACGAGCAAGTCTGCGCTTGAACAAATGCACGCTCTCGGTGTCAAGACTGTAATGCTTACGGGAGATAATGAAAAAACAGCTCAAAGCATTGGTAATTCTCTGGGAATCAAAGAGACCAAAGCCAACTTACTCCCAGTGGACAAGCAAAACTACGTTTCCGAACTTGCTCAGCAAAGCACTGTCGGAATGGTTGGCGATGGTATCAATGATGCCCCTGCCCTTGCGCGCGCTGATATCGGATTTGCCATGGGCGCAGCAGGCACCGACACCGCCATTGAGACTGCCGATGTCGCTTTGATGGATGACGATTTGCGTAAGCTTCCTGAATTCATCAAACTCTCGAGAAAGACTTTTGAAATTTTGTGCCAGAACATCACGATTGCCCTAACCATTAAAGTTGCATTTTTTATTCTGACCATGATCGGCATTGGTACCATGTGGATGGCGGTTTTTGCTGATACAGGAACCTGTCTTATCGTAGTGGCAAACGGTCTAAGACTTCTCAGATGGAAAGGTTAAACGAAAAAGCCAAATTTAACGAGCCCTTTGGGGCTCTTTTATTTGGCATTTTGTCTGAAATTTTTCATTGGGTATTCCTTGATTTCCCGAGTCTATACAGGAAATTCACTACCCTATTTTTTGTATTTTGTCAGTTATTTCTGAAAGAATACCATTAGCCAATATGGCTTTAGATGTGCATTAAATTCTCTTCAACCTCTATATTCAGGAGATATCATGAAGGCTGCTTTGTTAAAGTCCCTTGTGGTTGTTGTTGCGATGAGCTTCGCAGGTGGTTGTTATGCTGCCAAATACAATTTGAAATTCGGCCATACAGGCGCTCCAAACCATCACTATCAAACAATTGCCACCAAGTTTGCAGATCGAGTTAAAGAGCTGACTAATGGCGATGTCGTCATTGAAGTTTTCCCTTCTGACCAGCTCGGTAAACAGTTGGAAATCACCGAAGGTGTGATGCTCGGCACTCATGACCTTTGCCAAACTTCCGATACGATTCTCTCTAACTGGATTCCGGATCTCGGTATCGGCAACCTGCCTTTCATCTTCAACGACAATTCCGACTACCGCAAAGTATTTGACGGTCCTACAGGCGAGAAGTTCGCCAAACTTGTAGAGCCCTACGGCGCCGTGGTTATCGGCTGGTGGGAAAACGGCATGCGTCATGTTACCAACAACAAGAGAGAAATAAAGACTCCTGCCGACATGAAAGGTTTGACTATTCGTGTTCCAGAAGGTGAAGTGTTCGTTGACACGTTCAAAGCTCTTGGTTCCAACCCAACAGTGGTTGCTTTCGGCGAAATCTACTCCGCTTTGCAGCTAAAGACGGTTGACGGTCAGGAAAACCCACCGGCTCATATCGTTACACAGAAATATTACGAAGTTCAGGATTACGTTTCCCGCACAGGCCATATCCATATGTCTTCTCCGATTTTGATGAACAAGAAACTTCTTGAAAGCATGCCTAAGAAGTATCAGGAAGCCATTCTTCAGGCCGGAAAAGAAATGGGTCCGATCCACACCAAGATGGTTGAAGATCTCGAGAAAGAACAGTGGGATCAGATTGCCAAACTCGGCATGAAGATTACCGACGTTGACAAAGCTCCGTTCCGTGAAGCTGTCAAACCTGTCATTGAAAAGTACAAGACCAAACTTAATCCGAAACTCATTGAGGAAGTCCAAGCTGTGGTTGCAAACAAAGAACCCGCTAAGAAGTAACTTCTGATGAACAGGCAGCCACTGGCTGCCTGTTTTTAAGAGCATTTCCTATAACTATCACGATGAGTCAGGTGTCAAATGAAACCTCTTAAGTGGCTTAACACGTTAATCATGGCGTTTTCCGGATTGACCCTCGCTTTTATGACAATCATGGTTTTATTACAAGTGCTATACCGCTATGTACTGAAACTTCCCTTTCCGGAAAGTCAGGAACTCGCAATTTATGCCATGGTTTATGTCGTCATGTTTGGAAGCACGATCGCCGTCTATAACAAGTCGCATATTGCAGTCACATTCCTTGTGGATAAATGCCCAGCCAGTCTGAAATTGCTTTGCAAAATTGTCGCCTACTGCGCGCTCATCGTTTTCTACTATCTCTTGATTACTGAGGGTTACGCTCTTTCAATGAGAAGCATGATGCAAAGTTCGCCATCGACAGGGATTCCTGTCGGCTATGTGGTGGCGAGCATTCCAATTTCATCGGCAATATCTCTTCTTTACATCCTTGAACAGTTCTACAGGGATGTCAAGGACCATTTTGCCGCCCGTCAAACAACAGCATCGTAGGAGGGACAAGAAATGGTTGTCATTTTATTTGCGGCTTTCTTCCTGATGTTGATTATCGGAGTGCCTATTGCGGCAGCTCTCGGTGTGGCAAGTGTCATTTCGGTAGTCTTTGGTAGTCATCTGCCACTGTTACTGTTGCCACAAAAGATGTTTAACGGTATCAACTCCTTCCCTTTCATGGCCATTCCGCTTTTCCTGTTGGCGGGGAACATTATGGCCGAAGCAAAGATTTCCGATAAGTTGGTCGGTCTAGCCTCTTTGCTCGTTGGCCGTTATCCTGGCGGTTTGGCTCAGGTGTCAACTGGGGCAAGCGCGTTTTTTGGCGCTATTTCCGGTTCAGCTCCTGCAACGACAGCTGCCATCGGTACCATCATGATTCCTTCGATGATTAAAAAAGGCTATGGCGGAGATTTTGCTGCAAGTGTCGTTGCCGCTTCCGGTGTCTTAGGATTGATCATTCCTCCAAGCCTGACGATGGTGGTCTATGGAGTTCTTTCTGGAGCTTCAATCGGTGCTCTCTTCCTGTGTGGAATCATCCCCGGAGTATTAATCAGCATTGCACTTTTTGCGGTGAACTCATGGATTGCTCACAAAAAGCATTTGGCCTCTGAACCTCCGGTTCCCAAAGATCAACGGGGTAAGATCGTCATGGACAGTGTCTTGGCGCTTTTAATGCCTCTGATCATCCTTGGAGGAATTTACGCCGGAGTATTTACTGCGACAGAATCCGCGGCGGTAGCCTGTTTTTACGGATTGATTATCGGTTTTTTCTGCTATCGAACCCTAACCATAAAGTCGGTTTGTAAGATCATGATGAATACCGCTGAAAATGCCGCCTTGATTATGTTTCTAATGGGAACGGCCAATTTCTTTGGCTTTGTTATTACTGCCGAGCGAGTACCTCAGACTTTGGCAGAAATGATTGCCGGATACACCGACAGCCAGACTTTGGTAATGTTTATCGTTTTAGGCATGTTGCTTGTCCTTGGCACATTTCTCGATAATGTGGCAGCTTTAGTGCTTTTTGTGCCGACGATGATGAATCTGGTGAACGCCATGCATATTGACCCAGTTTTCTTTGGTGTCTTTACAATCATTGCGTTAGCCGTCGGTCAATTTACACCACCTGTGGGTTTGAATTTGTTTATAGCATCCAACATAGCGAAAGTGAAATTTGAAAAGGTTGTGGCTCAGACTGTACCTTATCTTGTCGTTTACATCTTGATGCTGGTGCTGTTTATCTTCGTGCCACAGATACTTACCGTCTTTGAATAATTTTTTGACCGTAATTAAAAGGAGGTCCCGTCGGCCTCCTTTTTCTTGGGAAGAGGATTAGGTTTTGAAACGGACTTGTAGCAGCCAAAGGAATTCTTTCTCGTAAAAATGGCAGCGAGGAGTTTTTAAACATGTTAACTCCTAGACCCCTCCGATTAAGCGAATTTCTCTCTAATGCAGAGATTGAGAAAATACGAAAGAAAACC
Organism: uncultured Parasutterella sp.; assembly: GCA_947625105.1. Lineage (GTDB taxonomy): Bacteria > Pseudomonadota > Gammaproteobacteria > Burkholderiales > Burkholderiaceae_F > Parasutterella. Next base: position 365 of record CANQMZ010000074.1, on the reverse strand, counting down.
TCAATAGTACGACCAACATGCAAGCCATAAGTTCATTGGACAGCATTCTGTTTTACTCTTTAAATTCAAAACGTTATATTTTGTTCCAGAGGTCTATAAATCACAGACGATTTGGTTTTATGAGGTCGAATTTTTCGTTTGGTTATGCCTAAAATCTCGGTTGGTTTTTCAATGGCAATCATAATTTTCATTTCGCTATCGCGTAACATATAACCTTCTGCAATTTTTTGCTAGCAAAGAATGAACACCTTCCAGAATAACGCTAAGGAGTCAAGGACTGATTTTCTAAGAGCGCTTCAGACCTCTTTCTTTGATGAAAACATTCTTGATTCAGATCCGAGCCTGAGAATTCAATTTATTCACAA
>CANQMZ010000073.1 GCA_947625105.1 uncultured Parasutterella sp. | reverse complement strand
CTCCTTGAGTGGACAAAATGGAGGCAATCTTTGAAATCGCATCTTGAATCTTCGGTTGGAACTGGATCGGTAGGAGAGGAATTCTCAGATTATCAAGTTCTTTGACAATGACATCGCTGAGCTCTTTAATGCCCTCTTCCTTGGCCGCCACCATTCCGATCACTGTACAACCAAGCTTTTCTTCAAGTTCTTTTAGATTAATCTTGATCTGGTGGGCCTCCGCCACATCCAGCATATTGACTGCCACAATCATTGGCACCTGCATCTCAAGCAATTGAGTCGTCAGGTACAGGTTTCTCTCGAGGTTACTTGCGTCAACGATATTGACCACCAATTCGGCCTCGTTTTGCAGAATATAGTCGCGAGCAACTCTTTCATCCTCGCTGGAAGCCGAACTCGGCTGCAGTGAATAAATACCCGGCAGATCAACAATCGTAATCTCTCGACCGGCATAAGTGAACTCGCCAACGATTTTCTCAACGGTAACACCCGGCCAATTGCCCACGGACTGATGCGAGCCCGTAAGCCCATTAAACAAAGTCGTCTTCCCACAATTGGGATTACCGACAACTGCAATGATGTGTTTATTCATGAAATTATCAACGACGTTCTACGTCAAGAATTTCGATTTCACCTTTGCGAACGCTAATCGATGAACCGCGCAATTTAATTTCTACAGGGTCACCCAAAGGGGCCACTCTCTCAACTTCAAAATCCGTTCCTGGCAAAGCCCCCAGGGCCAAAAGGCGTTTGCGATATTCAATCTTGCCGGGTTTGAAAGAAAGAATCCTGCCTTTGTCTCCCGGTCGCATATCTTTTAACAACATCACATTGCCTCCCTACTTTCTAACCAATACAAGCAATTGCTCTGCCGTTTTAAAACTGATGGCCACGTGGGCATCATTAACGGCAATGACTACGGGACCTGAAACAGACAAACTGGATATCTCCAAAGGCATCCCCAAAATGATTCCAACATCTGTGAGTTTGCGAATATCTGCTGGCTCTAAATCTCCCCATTTGACGAGCTTGCAGGTAGCACCGACAGGAAGACTCGTCAGACTTACTAAAGCGTTACGTGAGCTCTCCATTTTCAAAATCCTAAAAAACTTCGGTAATGATAATCAGAATGGTTCTCAATTGCAATATGAATATCCTACTTCGAGCTCTTTTTTGGTTGGTAACCACTTTATTGATGTCATGGAATCTATTGGTTCGTTATAGGCTTTTAATGCTCCTATAATCGCCTCCGGTAATTTCTTACTCATTACGGAATGTTCCGTAATGGATATTCTCATAAGGGAAAATTATGCAAACATCTCGTCGCAGCCTCCTGAAAGGAGGTCTTTTTGCATCAATGGCTGGCGGCCTTGCTACTGCCTCCATGGTTAGTAGTGCTGCAGAAACTGTAACACTTCCTCAGAAAACGTATGATCTCGTTATTTGCGGCTTGGGTATCGGCGGTATCGTTACAGCCATCAGAGCCACGGAACTCGGTCTGAAACCTGTTGTTCTCGAAAAGATGGGTGAAGCTTCCGGCAACACTGTCTTCTCTGCCGGCTTTATGCTTGGCGTCAATACCAAGATGCAGCAGGAAAAAGGTGTCAAGTCAGGCGACACAGTAGAGAAATTCTACGAAGACATGATGAAAGTCTCTCAGGGAAGAGGTGATCCAGCCCTGACTCGTTTAGTAGCCGAACAAGCTGACAACACATTGAACTGGTTACATGACTACGTAGGTGTCCAATATGCGGTCGGTGCAAATCTTGTTTGGCCAATGCTCCAAAGAGCCCATCTGACCACAGGCGACGTAAAACCAGGTGGAAAACAGTTGATGGAGTACCTGCTTAAGAAAGCAAAAGAACTCAATGTTCCAATCATGTACAACACCAAGGTTGTTGCTCTTTTAGACAATCCAAAGAACGGCAATGTCATCGGCGTAAAAGCCAAGACCCGCAAAGGCTTTGAAGAATATCTCGGCAAGTACGGTGTTGTCATGGCCACCGGCGGTTTCTCTGCCAACAAGCAGATGCTCACTATGATGGCTGGAGTTCCGGCTGCCAATATGCCGGTTCGTGGCTCTCACACAGTTACCGGTGAAAGCATTCTGCTGACCGGCCCGTATTTCCCGAGAGTGGTAAACGTTGACCAGTACCACTGCGGTCCGATCCATGGACCAACAGGAGCCAACCCGCTGAACATTGTCAATACAGGTATCGCAGTTTCCAAGGAAACCACGAGATACACAGATGAAGGCAAGACTTATGTTCAGATGTCTCGCGACACAGCCGCCTTCACTCCTGGCAACTGGGGCTACATGATTGTTGACCAGGACACACACGATCTGCCGGTTTTGAAAAACGACTGGTTCTCATATGAATCCAAGAAAGCTCCTGTCTACAAGGCCGATACAATCGAAGCCCTTGCAAAAGAAGCAGGTTTGGATCCGGTGAAACTCAAGAAGATTGTTGACGAGTACAACGCCGCCTTGAAGGCCGGAACTTTAAGCAAGATGAATCCTCCGAACACACACAAGAATCCGCGCCCGATTTTGAAGGCTCCGTTCTATGCGGTCCCATTCCAAGGCGGTATGACTGCTACGTTCGGTGGCCCGGTCATCAATACACGCGGACAGGTTCTTGATACTGAAGGCCGACCAATCAGAGGTTTGTTCGCTGTAGGTAACGCCGCTGGCGGACTCTTCTATGACAACTATGTTGGTGGCGCTCAGCTCACTTCCGCTTCCGTTATCGGAAGACAGATCGCCGACTATGTTAAGAGTTTGGCCAAGTAATTAGCCCACTTAAACTCCTGAGGGCAACAAGCCTTCAGGGATTAATCAGGAAGGACTCTACGGAGTCCTTCTCGTTTTTTACGCTAGATAATCTTAGGTGGATAGTGAGTCTCAAACCTTTTGACGACAGATCTGAGTCTTTCGTCAAGAAAGCCTAAAGCCTTTTCTCTTATGTCTGTAGGAATCCCGTAATAGGGTTCAGCAATAGAACCTGCAATTGCCGCAATTGTGTCACTATCACCTCCCAATGAAACTGCGTTGCGAATAGCGTCTTCAAAGCTATTGGACTCAAAGAAACTTTCAAGAGCCTGAGGTACGGATTCCTGACAACTGACCTCGTGACGATAGCTTGGACGAATCTCATCCAAGGTGAAATCCATCTTGTAGTAATGGCTTAGAACATATTGCCTGATCCCCTCTAGGCTCCTCCCTTCTCTTGCGAGATAAACACAGACGGCTGTCGCTTCTGCCGCCAAAATTGCCTGAGGATGGTCGTGAGTGATGGCAGTAACCGCTTTTGAAAGTAACTTAACCTCCTCAATACTATCAGCCACGTAACCACATCCGGAAACACGCATTGCTGCTCCGTTCCCAAAACTACCGTACGGTTTCGGATCTTTTGACACGACCCACGCCTTAAACTTTGCTCCGTAACCGCATGATCTGTATTCGGATGCAAACTTTCTTGCAAAGTTGATGGTTTGCTGTTCAAGTTTTTCAACATCACCGTTATAACGAAGAAGACCCTCACAAACAGCAAGTGTTAGAACGGTGTCGTCCGTAAAAAAGCAGCCTTTATCCAATAGCTCAAACGCCTTGGATTTGAACTGCCCAAACTCAAACCTTGAACCGGCTATATCTCCAACGATTGCTCCAAGCATCTTTACCTCGCTGACAAAACCAAATCAAGTGTAGTAAAAACCACTCGTTCTCGCGCCCGTCTTCAATCAAAAATCCCGCCAAAAAGGCGGGATGTTATTAGGCTTATTTCGCTGCTTTTGATGTCTTCGCTTTGCTTTGGTCGGCCGCTATGACAAAAGTAATCTCTTCTGGTTTTATGTATTTCCTGAGAGCCGCATTGACCTCTTCAGTTGTTAATTTTGCGATTTTTTCAGCCCGCTGTTTGCTGAAAGTCCAATCGCGCCCTGTATCCAATTTATCCAACCAACTTCCGGCAACTGTTCCATCCTGAGCTCTAGCGGCTGCCTGAGCTTGCAGTATGCCTTTAATCGCCTCTTTTACTTCCTCTTCGGTAAACCCATCCTTGACGGCGGTTGCGATGACATCCTTAGCACTCGCCTCGGCTTTGAGGACATTTTGAGGAGCTACGATCGCGCGGAAAACAAATACTCCGTTATTGCCTTTTGAAGGAATCCGTACACCTGATCCCGCCCCATAAGAGAGCCCTTCTTTCTGGCGCAAGCGATCAATCAGGCGGTTGGATAAGCCAGAACCTCCCCCGAGAATCCAGTTGGCGACCATGAGGGCTGGAGCATCTTCATCCGTATCTTTGATCGGAAAAACAGACCTTGCCATTATGGTCGCATTCTCTTTTTCCGGAGTGTCAATTACGATACGGGTAGCCTTTACTGGCTTGTATTCATAAATAATCTGCTCGTAGTGCTCTTTGCTCTGATAATTGGTGAAATCCTTGCGGATAATTTCCTCCACGACTTTAGGATCAAAATCCCCGACAATTGCAATCTCGCCACGAGCAGTCCCCATGAATTTTTTGTGAAAATCGATGAGATCCTCCAACTTGGTTTGGTTAATCTTTTCAATACTTTCTTTCATGGACAAGCTATGACGGACATCGCCTTTGGGATAGACATTAAAGTGCTGAGAAATCGCATCGTTAGCAAGTGAATCAGGCTTATCAAGCATGCTTTGCATCATCACGGACATCTGCTTTTTAAGCTGTGTAAATTCACTTTCCGGATAAGCGGCATTCTTATAGATATCAGCCACAAGTTCTAAAGCTTTTGGCAGGTTCTCACGCGTGGTCACAAAACCACCGAGTCCACCCTGCATCTTAAGTTCTGTCATTTTATCCTCAATTTGCTCGCGGGTCATCTTATCGGTACCTCGAGAGAGCATGGCAGAGGACAAAGAGGCGACTGTTTCTTTATTAGCGAGGTTTTTTTCGTCACCCCACTTGAATTTCATTGCGACAGTAACCGTCTGTCCCCTTGTTTTCTTCGGTAACAGGGCAACTTTCAAATTACCTGCATTGAAACGGATGGTCCTCTTGTTCAAGTTATCAAAAGAAGCGTCAAAGGCCTCAATGACTTCACCCTCAGCCTTTGGCGTGTAGGAAGCCAATATCTCAGAGGCACTTGGCGCTTTAGGAATATCAGCCCTCTTCTGGTTCTCATCGGGAATAAAGACTCCAACAACGCGGTTATCTCTGACGAAATACTTGGAAGCTACTTCATCGGCTTGTTTTGCAGTAACTTCGGCCGCTTTGTCCCTACTGTAGAAAAAGAGTCTCCAATCGCCAAGTGCGATAAATTCCGAAAGGCCAACACCGAAATCCTCAGGATCAGAAAACGCCCTTTCAAACTGGGTCTGAGTTTGTGATTTTGCACGCTTGAGCTCTTTTTCCGTCACAGGAACTTTTTTGAAAGCATCTTCAATGGTTTGAAGCAGTTTTTCTTTAACGACATCCAGGGACTCGCCCTTTTTGACTGTCGCGCCAAACATCACAAAACCCGGATCCTTAGCTCCTACCGCATAGCCATAGACATTAGTTGCAAGCCCTGTCTTGACAAGCGCGTCATAAAGCCTCCCATTAGGAGTGTCGGTCAATACGTCCACCGCCACTTCAATGGCGGGCATATCAGCGTGCAAAGCGCTAGGTATGCGGTATCCGACCGCAATCAACTGAGACTCCCCGCGCCTTCTAATCTCAAAGCTTCTTTCTCCATCAGCGGTAGGTTCCACAGTCCATTCCTTGGCCAGTGTTTCTTTCGGATTCTCAATTGACCCGAAATCTTTGGCAATAAGATCTAGCGTTTTTTGTAGGTCAAATTTGCCACTGACGGTCAGTACGGCATTATCCGGTCTGTAATAACGATGGTAGAAAGCTTGAAGATTTTCAATTTCGACATTCTCGATGTCGCTTCTATTGCCAATCGTGCTCTTCCCGTAATTGTGCCAGTCATAAATCATGGACTGAAGGCGTTTCATCAAAACGCTTTGTGGAGAATTTTCTCCCATCTCATATTCGTTTCGAACAACGCTCATTTCGCTATCAAGATCTTTCTTGGCTATAAAGGAATTTCTCATTGCATCAGCGCTCCAAGCCAAAGCGAATGCGAGATTATCTTCCGTTGCCGTAAAGGAAACGAAATAATTCGTTCTATCGAGCCACGTGGAACCATTCATGTTGAAGCCGCGGTTCGTAAATTCTTTTGTCGGATCCGGATAATTCTTGCTACCCTTGAAGATCAAATGCTCGAGCAGGTGTGCCATTCCCGTCTCCCCGTAATTCTCATGACGAGAACCGACAAGGTAGGTCATGTTGACGGTTGCCGTCGCCTTTGAAGCGTCGGGAAACAATACAACGCGAAGACCATTACTAAGTCTGTACTCGAAAACCCCTTCAACGGCCGGACCTGCGCTGACGCCCGCAGGCAACTTTATGGTCTGCTGAATTGACGCTTTTTCAGCCTGGACAGGATCTGCGTATACATTCATAACTGTTAACGATGCTGCCACCATGCTAGCAACCGCAATTTTCTTGAATACTTTCATCAAAATCAACTAAATCGGAAGTTTAAAGTGCTCGAAAGCATACAAGAACTTTGTTAAAACAAATTTAAAAATCCACCTGATTCGCGCTCAAAACGCTCTTCTTTGTTAAAACTTGTTAACGGACTCGCTTCAAATTCCATTGAGAAACTATCCGTGCACAGGAAATCTATTTTTTGGTTAAAATTTCACCGTTTTTCTATAGGAAACTTGTTTCCTTGCTAACTTTCTAGTTATCTGTAAGGAGAAATGGTTGAAATTTCTTTATGACCTGTTGCCGGTGATTTTTTTCTTCGCCACCTTCAAGCTCGCACAAGGAAGTCCGGAGGCGGCAGCAGATCTCTGTAATCATTACCTAGGCAATGGGTTTGCCACTGATCAAGCCCCTGTCATCTGTGCCACCGCCGTGGCCATTATTATTTCCTTGGCGCAAATCGGATGGAAACTGCTTAAAAGGCAGAAAATTGACCCGATGCTTTGGATTTCTGTTGCCGTCATTCTGGTATTCGGGTCTTTGACCATTTGGCTTCACAATGAAATGTTCATCAAATGGAAACCCACCATTTTGTACTGGCTTTTTGCCGGTATTCTTCTTGCAGGTCTGCTATTCAAGAAAAATTTCTTGAAGTCTTTATTAGGCACTCAAATCTCCATGCCCGACTCCGCATGGTCAACTCTTTTGAACAGTTGGATTGTGTTTTTTGTGGTAATTGGCATCGTTAATTTGATAATTGCCTATACCTGTTCGACAAACTTTTGGGTAAACTTTAAACTATTCGGTTTGTTGGGATTAACTTTATTGTTTACGGTAGGCGTTGGATTTTATATTTCACGTTTTATGCCTGATACTGACTCTAAAGGAAGGACAAAATGAGTCATACACCATCGTTAGAACGTATTCAGCAGGCGTTGGAGCCCCTGTTTCCAATTGAATTAAGATTTACCGATCATTCACATCCTGAAACACAATCGGGACAACCTGCTGTCGGTTCCCTTTATCATTTGTTTGTTATATCGCGTCGCTTCGAAGGTCTACCTAAAGTTGAGCGTCATAGAATCGTTTATGAGTACTTAAAACCGTTTATTGGCCACGGGATTCATAATATTGACATGACACTTTTGGCCCCAAGCGAATCAAGACACTAGACTCTAAAAGGAAGATTCTGAAATGAAAAAATTACTTTTGATCGCTTCCCTGACAGTGTGCTTGCCTGCCATGGCACAGACGGCTTTCACCGTCAACGGACAGTTGATTTCCACCCAAAAGCAAAAACAGATTATGGGTGTACTGGCCTCTCAGGGAATTTCCGACACAAAACAGCAAGCTCAAACTGCTAGAAACATTCTTGCTCAGCAAGCTATCATTGAGCAGGCAGCTCGCAAGGAAAAAATCGATCAGTCCCCAAATGTTCAGGCTTTACTCGATGCAAGGCGCGCTCAAATTTATACAGATGAATTAGTTCGCAAAAATGTTTTGAATAAGCCCTTTACCGACAAAGAGCTCCAAGACACTTATGTGGAAATGAAAAAAGCCTACGACCCTAACGAAATCAAGGTTCGTCACATTCTCGTAAAAACAGAAGACGAGGCTAAGACGCTTATCAATAAAATCACCGCCGGCGAAGATATGGCCAAGTTGGCAAAAGAAAATTCTTTGGATAAAGCCACTACCACTACGGGAGGTGAAATTCCATTCACCAATATCCGCAGAATCGCCATTCCCGGTTTCGCAGAAGCTGCCGTTGCCCTAAACAAGGGACAACTTTTGGCTATTCCGTTCCGTAGCTCTCTCGGTTACCATGTCATCAGACTCGAGGATAAAAGAGAAGTTCCTTTCCCCGAATACGACAAAATTAAACCGCAGGTACAAAATCTCCTAGCACAGAAAAAAGCCTCTGAATATATTAACGGTTTGATGAAAGCCGCTAAGTTTCAAGAAGCTGGTGCCGCAGATAACAAAAACGCAAAGAAAAAGTAATTTTCTGCGTGAAACAGAACACCGCCTTGAGGGCGGTGTTTTTTATAAGGCAAACAAACTGTTTATTTTGCTTTTGCCAATGCGTTGTCGACAGCTTGTTTGATACCCCTTGAAGAGTTTGTAGCACCAGACACGGACTCAACACCCTTTGTTCCGTTGTTCTTAACAATTTCAGGGATCATGTTGTCAATTGGCGCCTGGATGATCATATCTGTATCCGTGTGCTTCAAGACCTTAACAGCAGCGACTTTACCGCCTTTGACGTCAACAGAAACCGTAATTTTGCCGTGCAGACCATCGCCTTCACCTTGATAGGTACCATCTTTATAGGCTGCGTGGGCCACTGAGATCAAAGCCAAAGAGCCCAACAAGAGAACAAGTTTTTTCATTAAATAACTCCCAAATCGTAGAGGTTTGTCTTATCAAGTACAGAGTACGGGTGGATTTTAGCCATCTCAAAATGTAAATTCGCTAAGGAGAAAAATAAATTTTGGGCAATGTGTAGCTACCATGTCCCCATCCAAGTAATAAGCAACGCATTAATCAAATCAATCAGGAATGCGCCTACTAAACTGACGATTAGCCATGCCTTAGGACTTGAACCATATTTTTCAGCCAAAGCTTGCATGTTTGCTAAACCGTTGGCGGTCGCGCCCATCGAAAATCCGATTCCACCAACACAGAGCATCACCGCATCGTAGCCTTTACCAAAGAGTAAGAAAATAAACACCCAAGCAAAAAGAATCATAAGAATCGTTTGGGCTGCGAGAATAACCACTAACGGAATTGCAAGGTGTAGAAGCTCATGCAATTTCAAACTGTTAATGGCCATCGTAACAAACAAGACCAGACTGACATCGGCAATGGCATTCAATCCTTTGCCTTCTATTGTCCATTTGCCACTGAAGTCGCCGACATTTCTAATGATGGCCGCAACAATCATGGAACCAATATAAGCAGGAAGCGTAATAAAATGTCCCAGATAAGATGACAAAATGGTTCCCAAAGCCATGCATAAGACGACAAACGTACCTGCTTTCATCAATTCACCCGTAAATGTCGGTAGATGCCCCTTGGACGTAATTGCCGCTTCCATGTCTTCAGGTATTTTTAGTTCCGGTTCAGGCTCTCCCACTTTAATCGGGGTCTTGACGTGATAACGCTTGATCAACCATTCTCCAAACGGAGCACCAATCATCAGAGCGCAAACCATTCCAAAAGTGGCTGCCGTTATAGCTACCGCTGTCCCTCCAGCAATGTGGTAGGTTTGTTCAAAGTACGGACCAAAAGCGGCAGCCGTTCCCAATCCACCCATCATGGATACTGAACCTGCTAGCAGACCATAGTGGAAATTTAGACCCATAGTTGAAGCCAAACCCATGCCAAGGAAGTTTTGCACCACCGCCAATACGCTAACAACAATGAGAAATCCCACGAGGAGTTTGCCACCTTCTTTTACAACCTTTAGGCTCGCGACCAAACCTATTGTTGTAAAGAAAGCAAGCATAAGGAGCGTTTGTAGAGAAGAATCCCATTTAACCGCCATAACCCCGCAGCCCTCAAGGATGGACAGAATCAAAGCAACTAACATGCCGCCCACAACTGGACTCGGGACGGAAAATCTTTCCAACACTTTTACTTTGCTTTTTAACCAAACACCAAAGTAATAAGTAACAGCCGCCAAAGCAACAGCCTGAATTGCGGATACTTCAACAATCAGCATTTTGGAAGTCTCAACCATCATTCATCCTTTCTCAGGGGTTAAATATTACTCAGCACATAGCTACGCTGAGTTTGCTTTCAATAATCTCACAAAGCAGAGGATAAAAATGGTCCAGCTAGTAGTTTTTAATAAGGAACTGTTAAACAATTATCTTTATTTTAATCCTTTTTTATGATACAATGCCCACGTTAACCACAATACTAATT
>CANQMZ010000072.1 GCA_947625105.1 uncultured Parasutterella sp. | reverse complement strand
ATGGGGGCATCACACCAACCAATTTCTCGATAGTTCGATAAAGTGTTAAAAAAGACACTAAGACTTGCTTCCGTGGGATTAATCGTTCCATTAAGTAAATCTTGTTGCCAATCAACTGGGAATCCGTCAAGTAATAAAAAGCTTACTGTGGAGCGCAATTGTTGCCACAAAGCCTCGTTGGGGAATGGCTGACCTTTCCAAGCGAGTTTTTTCATCTGAGCAATCAAGGAGCCAACCTGAGCTACAGCTTTAATTTTGTCTGCACGATAGGCATCATCAGCGCATTGCAAGGCAAAAAAACGGATTCCTTCATTAATGATTTCCAGATGATTGAAGAATCTCGAAATGGCGATAAGCTTTTGATCCGGATGACCTGTCTTTGCTAGCTCAAAAGCGACTGCAGCGGCAGCCCTTTGAGAATCAGGACAAAGCGTAAAAAGGTCCGGAATCAGTCCAAGGACCTCTTCAGGAGACTTCCCGATGAAGAGTGTTTCAACATGTACCTCCCGCTCTGGCTTAAGCTCAACGCTAACTATTTTTGTAGCGTCCGCTTTGATCTTTAAGTCAATTGCGCCAAGGAAGCTCATGTCTTTGGTTTCTCCTCTGAAAGGTCGGGTTTAATGAAAGTCCGACGTTTTACTGGTTTGTTTAGTGCATCACTGACGGCTTTGGCCGTGGCTTCCGGATCTGGGACGTGAAGAGATGGTGTCAGCGGCGTGCCTTGTTCCTCTGGCTGCTCTGGTTTCATGATTTCGATCAATGCGGCCTCTGCCACGTCAAGGGCCAGTTGGTGGTCGGTAATTTCCGTAAGTGGTGACATAAGAGAGCACATCTGGTATTCACCGAGAATCCGATCGTTGACACAAATAAAATCAAAATTTCCTGCAGGAAAGCGATAGCGAATTTTCTTTCCGTCAGGCATATGCTTCCAGCTTTCCCGATCACCCTCAGCAATGATCAGATTCAGTGCCCATGGCGTAACCATGCAGCCGAGCCAATAGCCATTCCAGGGTTTAAACCCTACTGCCTTGATTCCGACTTTTGGATGGCAAACGGGAATATTGGCCATTCTGGTGTTTTTAATCTTCTCAAAACCTTTTTCTAAGCGTTCAGAAGGATTTTCTTTCCATTCTTTTGTTAGCTCGCTATCAGTCTTTTTTGGGGTGTTTGGCATAAATTTCTGGAACTACCATAAACAAAAATTTCTCGCAGCCGCATACGGGACAGATCCAGTAATCCGGCAGTTTTGAAAAAGGGGTACCCGGCTCGATATTGTGGTCAATGTCCCCAACCTCGGGGTCGTAAACATAGTGACAGACCTTACACTCAAGACAGTCAGTATCTTTAAGTTTGGAGTTATCTCCAAGATATGAACCTTCAAAACCCATTTTTTACTCTATATCTACAGGTGATAATTCCCAACTTCGACTTACCCAGGAAATCAGATCTTTGATTCGTTCAATGGAATCTCTCAAATCCTCAGGAGCAGCGATTGCCTCATCGGGAAGTCCAGTTACCGAAAGCGTGTTAAGTACTAAAACACTGGCAGGGGGATTGCCAAAATACTGGATTCTCCAAACGTGCCTGACGCTCGTTGATGTAATGCGGCAGTGACCAAAGCCCGTGGCCAGCATTTCAACTGCGCCTTTTTTGAATATACGGTCAATAATCTCGTTGTCCTTAGCTGACATCGGGAGATGGCTCAAATTGACTGTAAAAGCGGGGGCACCAGGGACCCATTTTTTAAGAGCTTGGGTAATTTCAGCCACAATAGCCGGACTATTCATGGCTTCTGGACCAAACTCGACCGTTTCCATTGTGTCCTGACTGGTGGCATAGGCTGCTTCAGCCACACAGGCGGGTAGGGCACTGACTTCAACCTGGTCGGTAATTGGCTTCCCGTCTCTGTAGTAACGGACACGCCATACACCAACAAAAACAGATTCCTGGATACGGATCTCATCATATGAGACATTGGGAATGGAGATGCTGATAGAAATCTCTCCTTTTCCGAGCATCTGATTAATAAGCTCCAAAGCTGGTACATCGTACATGTTTAATGCGAGGGCCGGACCGGGATCTCCGGAATCCACATTCCAATGTTTCATTTCTCTGTATAAATCGATAAAAAATTTGCGACAGTTTTCTGCTGCCTTTTTATCGGAGACTTCCGGAGCTCTAGGCATGGAGAACGTTCCAACCGTTTCAGGGACGCCAATTGTCATGGCATCTCCCGTGTCTGGTTGCGAACCCGGACCGATGATGTTAATTGGAATCGAAATAGGTTTAGTTGCCATAATAATTCTGTGCCTCTGTAAAACTATACAGCCCTAACTGGAATTCCAATTGAAGGCGGATATGTAGGTTCTGAGTTAATAATGCGATCTGTTTCTTGAATAAGTTCGGCCCAAATCCTTAAGCCATCGACTGCCCCAAGATATTTCCCATCTCGAAAAAATACTAGGGCAGGCCATCTTTTGAATCCATACAAAATAGCAACTTTCCGAGCATTCGGCGGTCCGACTACCGCCTTGCGTTGAATCAGTTTGCAGACTTTGGCTAACTCAGGCGCAATAACGAGGGCATCCATCGTCTCTTTCATTCGGTTGGGATCTTCAATGAAAAGAACCATGCTCAGACCAGGCTGATCAACAAACTGTTGAATATTGTCCTTGTCACAGACCTCAAAACCATGTTCCCCGGTGAGTTTCTTATATAAGGGGTGATTCAGAAGATCAATTTTTGGGGAGTTGCCGTGTAGTTCCATAATTGATAATCCTTAACAGTTAACTTTCCACAAGAATTGAGTTCGAAACTCAACTTTTCCTTTTGGTTAGTTGCTCCATAAAATCGGTCGACATTTTTTCTCTTGCCTGAGCGATATCACCAAAAGCATCATCGACTTCAGGCACTTTATTGTTTAAAGCAAGTTCAAGGCAGTCCAACGCTTTATCCACTTGATGAGCGCGTTCTTCAGTGATTTGCTTTGTCGCCATACCATTCCAAGCGAGCACCCAATCTCCCACCTTCAACTCAGGCAGCAACAGACTGTTTAAAGTTTCCACAGCACCTCTTCCTTCGCATTCTGCGTGTCCGGGGAAGGGAATGCTCTTTACTTTCATTGGAATGCCAATACACATGACTATTGCTCCTTAGCACGGATAAACGCTTTGCGTAAATCTCCCTCCTCAGAAGGATCAATTACAGGTCGCCCGCTTTCGTAGTCGGAAATGTTTAGGGAGCCTTGGTCGTTAAGGGGAGGGATAATTTCCTCAGGATTTCTTTCTCTCAGACCGATTCCCCAACGTTTGAGCTCAAGATACGCCTCGTGGACCGCCGGTTCTAGCTGGGTCTTAGCCACTGAAGAGAGAGACCCTCCAAAATCATCAAGGAGCACCGGCTGAAAACCCACGACTGTCAGTCTTTTTGGATCGTGACCTTGAAGTCTTGCCTTAGCGAGCAGGTCATTCATGCCGTCTTGATGGGGTGAAAGTTTGGTAGATGTCCAATAAGAGATTTCGTCGTTACGAAGAACTTTTAACTCACCAGGTTTCCCGACGAAATCACAACAATCAAAAATTAAAAGATCATCTGTGCGGCAGATCATGTCATATAAATACATGCCTAAAGTACCGCCATCTGCAACAACGTTATTGGGATCGGTTAGTGCGTATTTGGAGTGGAAAACTTCAACGGCTCGCGTGCCAAAACCTTCATCAGCCCAAAGGATATTGCCAATTCCGAGCACTAGGCAGGGGATATTTTTACCTAACAATGTCAACATAGTCTTAAATCTGTCACGGGTATGGTTACAGCATAAGCGGGAATAATACATTTTTCAATTGGAAAAATGTCTTAGTTGCAGGACAGATTTTTTTAAGAAGAGGAGGAATTGGCATTCCTGGAAGAGGAATGTTTTTCTTTTTCAAAAGCTTGATAGAGATCCCAACGCATTTGGAGCGTTAACCAGAATTCAGGATCTGTTTTAAAAAATCTGGCAAGTCTGATTGCAGTGTCGATTGTTATTGAGCGTTTGCCGACAATCAGTTCGTTGACCCTCCGTCTAGAAATTCCAAGGGCCAAAGCGAGTTCAGCCTGAGAAATAGAAAGTGGCTGAAGAAATCTAGATTCAATGAAAGAGCCGGGGTGGGGCGCACTACGTGAAGATCGCGAGAATCTATCCCGCCTTGCGCCGCCATTGCTATTTAGCACCCTGGCTCTTTTGTCGTTGTCCATGATTGGACTTATTTACTTTGGTTAACGATTACCTCGGTTACTCGTCCTTCTTAATCGGCTGCTTGAAGAAGCGGATACCGTTGATCATCGTCGAAACCTGAGTCCCCTCACCCATGATGTCTTCGCGGAAGCTCATGTACAGGTGAGCGCAGCAGAAAATAAGCAGGTAGTACATCAAAATGTGATGGAATGTACGCACTACTTGAGGTCCGCCGCACAAAGCGGTTACCCAGCCAAACCAAGTCATCCATCCAGTGTCCCAGCCCCATTGTTCAGCGTATAGACCTAAACCAGTAATGATGATGAGGATGGTGCCGAGGACATACATCAAGCACATGGCTGTTTGGGCCAATGGATTGTGTCCGACATATTCCTTCGGATGGTGGTTGATGAACAGGTAGTACAGGGCTGTACCAAAAACGCCCTTGATCCAATCCCAACTCCAGAAGGGTAGGATGAAGATCATTCTGGAATATTTGTTTCCTACAAAGGCCCAAATGATTCTATAAATCGTCAAGACGGTGAAGATCATTCCGCAGACGAAATGGATCAAAAGGATGTAGCCAAACAAATAGGTGTCCCAGGTTGTGGCGTAGTTGGCCAGCGGAGGCCAACCGATCAAAAAACCTGTAATGACAAGCATGAAGAAGGCAAAGCACTGGGCCCAATGCCAAAAACGCACTGGCGCTTCGTACACGTATACAGGCTCGACCGGTCCTTCTTCAATCGCATAAGACCATTTCGAGATTTTCATAATGCCTCCTTCTTAGCGAACTTGAACTTCGGCAAGTTCCTTTCCACTGGTTGACATCACATGAGTTGCGCAAGCAAGGCATGGGTCAAAGCTGTGGATGGTTCGCAAAATTTCCAATGGTTGATCAGCAACTGCCACAGGAGTACCAAGCAGAGAGGCTTCATAGGCGCCTAACTTACCATCGGTGCTACGTGGGCTGGCGTTCCATGTTGAAGGAACAACAGCTTGCCAATTGTCGATAACGCCATCTTTGATGACGCACCAGTGACCCAAGGCGCCACGAGGAGCTTCTGTCGGACCAACACCACGGCATTCTGTTGGCCATGTGCTTGGATCCCATTTATCCATGTTGGCTGCAACTTCATCGCCAGCTTTGATGTTGGCGGTGAGTTCGTCAGTCAGACGAAGCAGTTCATCGGCCATCATAAGAGCTTCTAAGCAGCGGCCAACGATACGACCGAGGGTGGAGAACAAGGCTTCAACAGGAACATTGGCGTCCTTGAGGGCTTTGTTAACCAATTCAGTCTGGATCGGCATCTTCTTGGCATAGGCAACGAGCATACGTGGAAGAGGACCGGTCTCCATCGGATGTCCGTTCCAGCGAGGAGCCTTAATCCAAGAGTAGCGACTTTGTGTGCTGAGCCACTTAATGTCGGTCTTAGTACCTTCTGTGCCTTCACCGAGAACGAAGTTCGGTTCGGTAATACCAGCCCATGGATGCAAGCCTTCATCGGGTTTCGGATACTTGTACCAAGAGTGGTCAACGAATTCTTTGATTTGTTTTGGATCCTTAAGATCAACAGGATGAACTTCGTTAAGTTTGCCATCAATGATTGCGCCATTCGGCATGAGCAGGCTCTTTTCAGAGCGATCATTGGCGTATCTTGGGAAGTCGCCGTAGCAGAGCAGGTTCTGATTAGCCAGTCCGCCGCCAATCTTCCACCATTCTGGATAGAACTGAGCGATTGCAATCAGATCTGGATAATAGACTTCGTTAAGGAACTTGATTGTGTCTTTAGCGATGTCGCGGATGTAGTTCATCCAGACTTCGTTAATCATGATGCCTTGGGCACCTGTGTCGTTCATATTGATCGGGCAGGGAACACCGCCAACCAAATAGTTCGGGTGCGGATTCTTACCGCCAAGGATCGTGTGAATCTTGACGATTTCGCGTTGGAAATCCAAGCTCTCAAGGTAGTGAGCTGTGCCAAGAAGGTTGACTTCAGGCGGGAGCTTGTAGGCAGGATTGCCCCAATAAGCATTGGCGAAAATGCCAAGCTGGCCGCTTTCAACAAACCTCTTCAGGCGATCTTGAATTTCCTTGAAGTATGCGGGTGAGGACAATGCATGATCGGAGATTGTCTGTTGGATTTCGCTGGTTTTCTTCGGATCAGCATTCAGGGCGCTGACGATATCAATCCAGTCCAACCCCCCTAACTGATAGAAATGAGTCAGGTGATCCTGGCAATACAGGGTAGCGTTCATCATGTTGCGGATGATGTTCGCATTCTTCGGGATTTGGATTCCCAAAGCATCTTCAACGGCGCGAACAGCAGACAGGGCATGAACACCTGTGCAAACGCCGCAAACGCGTTCAGCGAAAGCCCATGCGTCTCTCGGGTCACGACCCTTAAGAATGACTTCTAAACCGCGCCACATTGTGCCAGTAGACATTGCATCAACGATAACATTGTTATCGTCAAGCACTGCTTGCATACGCAAATGACCCTCGATTCGGGTTACGGGGTCAACAACAACTTTCTTGTTTGCCATTATTCATCTACTCCCATGTCTTTGTTGACTTCCTTGCTCTTGGCACGAGCTACGCAGCTGGCAGCAATATGAACTGCCAAAGCGGCACCGATAAGGCCGAGAGCGGCAATACCGACACGGTCGGTAGTGGCTTGAATGCCGAGCCAGCTCGGAGGCAGGATCGTGGTTTCATGGTCATAGAAACTGCCTTTGTCGAACCAGTTGTCTTCTGCGCAGGCAAGGCAGGGGTGACCGGATTCGACTGGCCAAGACAGACCTTCATTCCAACGAATTGCCGAGCAAGAGTTGTATGTGACCGGTCCCTTGCAACCGACTTTGTACAAGCAGTAGCCAAGTTTGGCGCCAATGTCATCGAACTGTTCAACGAATTGGCCGGCGTCAAAGTGAGCACGACGATAGCACTTGTCGTGAATTCTCTGGCCGTAGAACATCTTCGGACGCAACTGGGCGTCAACCGGTGGCAGGCGATCGTATGTCAGCATGTAAGTGATGACACCAGTCATAACCTCCGGAATCGGTGGGCAACCCGGCACGCGGATGATTGGCTTGTCCTTGATCACATCGGTGATGGGAACGGAGTGAGTTGGATTCGGTTTGGCCGTGTTAATGCATCCCCATGAAGCGCAGGAACCCCAAGCGATAACTGCTTTGGCGTCTTTGGCTACATGCATGAGTTTTTCAATGAAGGGTTTTCCTCCAGGGATACAGAACACGCCATCATCACCTAGGCAAGGAGAACCTTCAACGGCCAAAATGTAGTTGCCTTTGAATTTCTTGATGACATCTTCCAAAGCCTGATGATCTTGTTCACCGGCGGCGACCATAAGCGTGTCGTCATAGGCCAACGAAATCATAGAAAGGATGACGTCCTTGATTAGTGGATGATAGGAGCGGATGAAAGATTCCGTACAACACGTGCATTCAAGGCCGTGAAGCCAAATAACAGGTGTTCTCGGTTTTGTCTCCATGGCATGAGCGATATCAGCTGCACCATTTGCTCCAAGCCCCAAAGAGGCTGCCGTAAGCGAGCAGAACTTCAAGAAACTACGTCTTGAAACTCCCTGTCGCCTCATCATTTGATAGTTAGTTTCTGTCATAGAAGCATCTCTGTAGTTGATGGAGTGTCCAAAAAAACTTTTTGAAACAACTGTAAAAATTTTAATCCTTTTTTGCGAAGTTTTAGAGCAAATTCGCTCACGAAATAATTATTTATATTCAATAAGATAATATGTAAATAAGGTATCTAAATGTAACACCTCTAGTTACACCTAAAAGAAAAATTTATAACAAGGGGTTAATTAAGGAAAATTGTGATGTTGGGCAAGAATTTATTCAATCTTATTTCAAAAATTAGATGAAAATTGCTTATCGGGTATCTTGGGTTTGATCTGACTGCCGAGTAGAGAGTTCGGAAATCCGATTGCTAAGGTTGCTTTAATCGTGGGTTCATAAACTATCACCGTTTATGAAAATGACCCAAGGCCATGGCAGAAAACGATAAACAACTAGAAATCAGAGATGTCAAATGCATTCGTGGAGAGAGGCTTCTTTTCACGAGGCTCAATTTTTTCTGTCCTTTAGGTACGTTGGTTCGTGTTGCCGGTCCGAATGGAACAGGAAAAACAAGTCTTCTCAGACTTCTTGTTGGTCTCATGCCTCCACAGGAGGGGGAAATTCTGTGGGGAGGCACCCCCATCAGAAAACTCAAGGAAGATTTTTGGAAAGAACTCGTCTATATCGGTCACCTGAACGGGGTGAAGGACGATCTAACCGTCAGAGAAAATCTTCTCATTAATTGCGACATCGGAGAACATCCGATTTCTAGTGAAATGGCTGATGAAGCTCTTTACAAAGTAGGACTTAAGGGGTTTGAAGAGCATTATGTCAGGCAGTTGTCGCAAGGGCAGAGAAGGCGAGTGGCGATGGCTAGGCTTTATGCCAGTGCTCATGCGAAATTTTGGGTCCTAGATGAGCCTTTTACCGCATTAGATGCTAAAGGAGTTGAAAATCTTGCCAACCTTATTGCTCAGCACGTAAACAACGATGGCATTGTTGTGTTTACCACTCACCAGGAAGTGCCGATAGCGGCAAGCAATGCCATGAAAATTGATCTGACCGGCGGTCGCTGGCTCGGGACACACCGTCACTAGGAAGGCTTAAAAATGTTCCGATTATTTGCAGCGATTGTAAAAAGGGACCTGAAACTGGCGCTCCGTCAGAAGTCCGATGTTTTTAACACGGTGTTTTTCTTTATTGTTGTGGTGACGTTGGTGCCGCTAGGAATTGGGCCTGACCAAGCTTTGTTGAGGTCAATCGCTCCGGGGGTGGTTTGGGTGGCTGCGTTGCTTGCCGCCTTGCTTTCTCTACCGAGGTTATTTGCCAACGACTACGCTGACGGCACTCTCGAGCAGATGCTCTTGTCAGGGGAACCTCTGACCGTCATTGTTATTGCCAAAGTCTTTGCTCATTGGCTAACTACAGGCATACCGCTCACAGTGATTTCGGGGCTTTTTGCTCTGATGTTTGACCTACACGCTGATGTTGCCTTCGTTTTGATGGCGGCCCTTCTTATCGGGACTCCGGTTTTAAGTCTAGTTGGCAGCGTGGGAGCGGCACTGACTTTAGGGTTAAGAGGGGGCAGTGTTCTCACCTCTATTCTGGTTTTGCCGCTTTACATTCCGGTTTTGATTTTTGGTGCGGGTGCTGCCGAAGCGGTAGCAACCGGCATGAGTTCTGCGGCTTACTTTTTTATCGTGGGCGCTTTAACGCTTTTCTCGTTGGTGGTCATGCCGTTGGCGACAGCAGCTGCGTTGAGGATTGCAGCCGAATAGATTTTATTAGTGGATTAACATGGAACCAAAAGCTTCAATTTTTACGCCCGAGGGGATGTATAGGCTAGCAGGAAAGCTAATCAAGCCACTCTTGCTTCTGGCCGTTATCCTTTTCATTGTGGCCTTCTTTGTGGGTTTCTTTGTTGCCCCAGTGGATGCAACACAAGGAAATTCCTACAGGATTTTGTTTATTCACGTGGCTGCGGCGTGGATGGCGCTTCTTTTGTATGTGGTGATGGCCTTTTACTGCATCTTGGGTGTGGTTCTAAAGAACCGTATCTGGCCGATGATCGCTGCAGCGATTGCTCCTACCGGCGCCATCATGGCATTTCTTTCTTTGTGGACCGGAGCTATCTGGGGAAGACCGACGTGGGGTGCCTATTGGGTATGGGATGCCCGTCTAACAAGTGCACTGATTCTATTTTTCTTTTACATCGGTTTTATCGCCTTGCAAAATGCGATTACCGACTGGAGAAGAGCTGATCAAGCTTGTGCGGTTATCGGTATCGTCGGTGTTATTAATGTTCCGATAGTTTATTTCTCGGTTAATTGGTGGAACACGCTTCATCAGGGTTCATCAATTACGGCTTCAGGCTCATCAATTCATCCGCTCATGCTTTGGGCAATGTTTTTGATGGTACTTGCTTTTTGGATTTACAGCTTTGCGGCTACATTCATTAGATTGCGCTCAGTTATTTTGGAGAGAGAAAAAAGCGAAGCTTGGGCTCAGAGTTTGGCCATCAATGGAGGTCTGTAATGGGGCAGTGGGAAAGTTTTTCAGATTTCATCTCAATGGGTGGCTACGCTAGGTATGTGTGGGTTGCCTATGCAATGGTTTTAATTTGCTTTGTGGGTGAATTAATCAGTTTAGGTCGTCGGCGTCAAAAAGCGGCAAGAGAACTTATTTTAGAAGCTCGCGCTCATAAGGCTGAGGAGGATATATGAACAGTACACAAAAGAAACGTCTTGGTCTTATCGCCGGGGGTGTAGCCATCGTGGGTGTGGCTGCGATACTGGTGTTTAACGCATTCGAGGAAAACTTGGTTTTCTTTTTCTCCCCGTCTCAAGTAGCGGCTAACGAGGCACCTACCGGAAGGGCTTTCCGTATCGGTGGCTTCGTGGAGGAGGGGTCCGTTAAGCGTCAAGAGGACGGTG
>CANQMZ010000071.1 GCA_947625105.1 uncultured Parasutterella sp. | reverse complement strand
CAGTCGAACAACAAGAGGACCTCGCTTCTGAAGAGCTTCAGGATCTCAAGGATGCTATCAATGACATTGAACTTGACGACACTTCGCCCCGCCAAGCGTGGGAAGCGCTCAGAAGACTACAGGACATAGTCAAAGGCAGATGACTCTATTGAATATCGGCTCTTGTAAGATCGGAGACTTCAAAGAAATTTTCCAAAGCGGCAATTTTTTCCGGAGTCGCTTTCTCGACTTTGACCACTTTGATGTCAAACTTCAATCCCATTCCGCTTAAGGGATGGTTGCCATTGATAATGGCATCTTTGTCATCTATGTGCTCAACCACATAGATGTTGCCATCGGATTTCTCGCCGGGAACTCCTTCAATCTTCATTCCTACTTCTACATGGGGTCCGAGCAGACTCGCCGGAATCTTTCTGATCAGCTCCGGCTCGAATTCTCCGAAAGCCTGTTCCGGCTCAAAGGAAGCCGAGAATTCATCGCCAACTTTTTTGCCAATGAGTAGTTTTTCCAAGGCGGGAAAAACGTCTTCCCTACCGATCACAACGGGAACATTAGCATCCTGACCTAACAAGACACCTTGAAGGTCCGACATTTTCATGTCTAAGAACGCAATTGTCCCCTCATTAATTACATTCACTTCTTCCATACAATTTAGCTGGAACTTTTAGGATTTGGCCACCTTTTGGCCGTAACCCAATCTAGTTCAACACACAAAACATTGATTCTGTCTTCAGCATGAGGCGGCAAGTCAGGAACTATACCAGAGAGGTGTTCGAAAATAATTTCAAGTCCTCTTCTTTTGTCTTCACCCTCCAAGAGATGAACGTTTCCTGCTCCCATCACGCTCATAAATTCCATCGTACTGTCACACGGGTTGGATGGATTTAGCTTTAGATTATTAGCGCAATCCATCTGTATCGCCACCCGAGTGTGACCGTTTTTGATAATTTCAATCTTGCGTCCGGCAAGTGCTCCATGAGCGTAGACGTGGATTTTATCCCCCGTCTTCTTCTCGTAGCCAAAGTTAACAGGAACAACATACGGCTCATTGCCATCCCAAAATCCCAAACGAAGCACATTACACTGCTGAAGGATTTGGTCTATCACTTCAAAATCAGTAACCTCTTTATCTGTTCTGCGCATTTCTATCTCCTATAGATGGTAGAACTATAGTTCTTTTTACAGCGTTGTCGAACAAGCTCTAATTTGCGAGTGACCGAAATGGTACAACAGGCAGAAAAATCGAAATGTTTACACCAACACAGGTGCAGTCACCATCTAATTCTCTTTAAAGCGTTAAATCAATTTGTAGTGTAAAAGGCAGCTAAATACCTTCCGGCTGTTAATGCGTTAACTTATTTCCCGATTTTCCCCGTTTTTCACCCAAAGAGGCTGAAACCCCAAATTGTCGACAGATATTTCTAGATAGCCGGCAGTTCTTCCCAAAGTACCGTCACTGTATTCCAAATTTCCGTCGCTTTTTTCCGTCAGGCCGGCAATTTTTCCAAAATTTTGTCAAGTTATCCCAGAAGTTCGACAAACGGTCCCAAAAGTTCGACCTCCACCCAAATTGGCACGAAGTTTTTTTGCGCCCGATGCCAAATGCCACCACAGGTTTATTTCTTCTTTGTTCTGTGAACTTGGGCAAAAAACTTTCGTCCAATATTTATTGCAGCGTTCACATCGGCGTGTTGCTCTTTGCTGTGCATTTCGCATTCTGTAAAAACACAATAGAAACGCGATTGCGTCGTATCTCTGGACATTGTACTTCTAGGAGGTCTGCGCAGGTTATTCCTGACGATCTGTTTGAATTCCTGAAAGTTCAATTCCCCTTCCCTCCAAGGTACTGTGAGAGGAGCTCTTTCCTTACGCCGGCGATAATATTTATCAGGTTTGGAGTTATCGGGCCCAAAAAGCTGTATTTCCTTGCCTTCAACTTGGACCTTCCCTTCCTTACCCACTTTTATTTTCAGGTTCTTATTGTTCTTATTTGCTTCGGCTAATTTAGCAAGCAGTTCTCCGATATTGTTGCCACAACACGAACAGGTTTGGCTAGTGAACCTGGCGTCAACAGAAAAGCCTGGGAATACTTTCAATGGTCTAAATTCCGTTTTAGCTTTGTCTTTCTTTCCTGGTTTATCTTCTTTATATGTTTCCTCTCCGTCTTCGGTTTCTCCTTTTTTGGAAACCTCGGTCTCAAAACCCTCAATTGTCCAACCATAAGAGCCAAACCAAAGCTGCTTTCTCAAAGCATCCTGTCCTTCAACTTTCGAATACAAAAAATGAGAATTGACCGCCTTGTAGACAAGAGAAAGCTGTTTAGAACCGCTTTCAAGATTTTTTACCTGATATTCAAGCACGGGGAAAGCATCATATTTCTCCATCAACCCGACAATAGCGTGACAGACATCGCCCGTAACATTTTCACGAATATTAAACATTGTCGAGTCAAACCGCTGTGAGAACTTTTGTGTTTTTTGCTCACTCTTTCTGTATTTGTTTACGCCCTTGATTAATCTGCGGATAGAAGGAATGCGAACCGTTCCTTTTGCAATGGGCATCGGCTTTTCCTTATCCACATCGTTGAGCTCGAATACCGCATAGGCGATTCCGGCCTCCCCCTGATCCACAGCGAGAACTCTTCTAAAGGGACAAAGATCAAGTTTTAGTTCCTTCTTTTCAAACTTGCTAGTCAAAGGAATGGCAATGGTTGCAACTGGTGGTTCATTGTTAAGTTCAAGTCTGTTACCTATTATTTTTTGCCTAATAAGCTGATCAATTAGTAACATAAAGTCTCCTGCAATCAACTTGTTGAGCAACATTTGGTCAAGCTGTCCCTTGAAGGATGAGGGACCAATCAGTCTGATTAGATTTTTTGTTTGCTCTTTCCCCAAAGTAATTTGCATTCCTTTTGAGCCCTTTTTCTTGACAAAAAGTACACGTTTGCCTTGCCCCGAACTCTTTTTGAATGGAGAGAGGTAACACCAATCATGTGGTAGTTGGATCAGTAAACGAATGAAGTCTTGGATGTCTTTTTCTGAACTGGTCACGTTCTCAAAAGTTTTGATGACATCAACTTCTCCATTTTCATTCATGACAATCTTTTCCGAACTTAGCATTTTCGCCCATTTACTATTTTTTCGGTATCTTTCTGGAATTTTCCACAGTTTTTCCTTAGGCACATAAGTTAAGTTAGAGTTCCCGATCCAAGAAAACTTTGTTCTTAAATAAAAACGTTCTCTTTTCAGTAAGAAACTCAATCCGTTTAAAAGATTGTCATATAGGTTAAATGCTTTAATGTACATCTTCACCGGCAGAGTCTTTCTTCTTTGTAAGAAACTAATTTCTTCAGAATAGGACTCTTCGAATTCTTTTGGAATGGATAATTTGGCAATTTCCTCGGGTAGTTCATCTTTAATGCATGAAAGTTTTTGAGTCATCACGAACCTTTGGATTTTCTGAAGCGTCGTTTTTTCTTCAGAATAAGGTCTAACCTGGTCTGATATCTCCTCTAGGAAGCCACACAATTCGTTCCACAATTGGCGAGAGTTTTCAATGAAAGCTGGGGTTATGCAATATCCGTGGTGTTTGGAAGAACTAAATGGTGATTTGTAGAGAAAACCGAGATGGTTATAAAAGTACTTATTAAAATCTTTCGGATTTAAAAAGAATTGCTTTTCTTTAAACCATTCTTTGATTTTCTTGCTAGATTCGTCTTGGTTTTTTTGAACAATCTTTGCTACTTGGCCAAAAAGGTAGCGGATCGCCTGTTCTTTTTGATTCAATCCACAGTTCGGACGCTTGTTTATTTTTTCTCTTTCACTAGTTTCAACAACATCAAACAGAGCGTCAATGCACTCATTGGACTCTGCCCACTGAATTACCTTGTTAAAATCGTCTTTTTGGCATTTTTCTAAAGTCTCGAATTCCTTAAGGGCCTTCTCGACTTCATCTTGTGCTTTGGGAACGCCACCCGATAAATCATTTAGTTTCGGCAATGATTGTAATTCCGTCCAAATTTTCCAATTGGAATCTTTATCAACCTGCTCCTTGATTTCTTTCCACTCGGAGTCCTCATCATCCTTGGCCTGATTCATGGCGTTAACTAAAGATTGTCTTATCCGAGTTACGCGATTGATTGAAAGAACTAAAGAAGTAACTGCCTCGACGTCGTTTTTTCCCGGCAACTCCTTTGTCCTACCGAGTAACTTGCTAAGAGCGGACGATCCTGCT
Organism: uncultured Parasutterella sp.; assembly: GCA_947625105.1. GTDB lineage: Bacteria > Pseudomonadota > Gammaproteobacteria > Burkholderiales > Burkholderiaceae_F > Parasutterella. Next base: position 6,664 of record CANQMZ010000071.1, on the reverse strand, counting down.
TTAACACATTCGGCAAAAGAGCAGACTGTTTCTTCAACTTCTTCCCTTATCAATCCACTGTGAGAGATGAAATCCTTTTCGTTTTTTACGAAATATTCGGGAATTTTGATTTCTGACGGCAAAGATTTGACAAGAGCATCCAACTCACAGAGTCTTTTTACATAGTTAGCGATCCAACTATCGATATGTCCTCCAAAGGTGCTACGAAATTTATGGTAACCCAAAGGACTCTTTTTGGTAAACAGGCTAGTGATTTCAGGTACGGCTTCTACTGCTTCTTTCAGTTTTTGCAGGTAGGGAACTTTGTCACTAGAAACATTAAACAGCTTTTGTAAGCCTTCTTCCTTATCGGATGAAAAAATCTGTGTATTTTTAAATATTTCGAAGCCTTCGTTAAAAAACCAAGAAAGTCCTTCGTAGTTGCCACCTGCTGTCAAATTGCTTTGAACAAATTCTCTAAGTTCTTTACTCTTGGCATCCTTAGAATCAACTTTCCCCTTAAATCTTTGCAATAGAGATGCCACGGCCATGTAAGGATTAAGCTCATCATCAGGACAGGCGACGGGAGCCTCGTCATCAAAGCAAATCGTAGAATTTTTAGGTAATTCAGCCATTGGCTTTGAGGCCATTTCAAATAAAGAAGGGAAATTTCCGTATTTTTTAAGAACCTCATCAACTGCGCTAGCGGCTTTTTTGGGATTGTCTCTTACGTCTTTCCAGCTAGAAAATTGACCTTTAATTGCTCTAGCTATTTCATCAATAAGACCAGAAGCAGGAGTTTGTGTGTCTTTAGATTTAAAAAACTTCTTGTACTCACTAGAAATGATCCGGGCTTCAAAATCCACATTTTTGCCCCCTGTTCCCCGAGGGATAGTCGCAAATCGATCAAACAACCGGGAGGGAACGAAATTTGGCAAAATCTCTCCAATTGGCTTCTTTCCAAATTGATCGACAACCACGCACTTAAAATCATCATCACGGATAGAGTTTCTATTTGCAAAATTTTGGGTTACCTGTGCTTTAGGGAAGATTCTGAAACCGGAGAGAATCAATGTGAAAAGCAAATAACTCAAAGAACCTTTTTGAACGCCTTCAACAATGTCATAAAGCTTTTTAAGTTCATCAAACTTAATTTCCTCGCCAAGATCTTTTATCTCCAGTCTAAACTTTAACGTTTGGACAGTGTCACTTGGGCGATCACTCTTTTTCACCAGTTCTTTTCGGTATTTCTTAGAAGCCTGACCGTAAATTAATTTTTTGTGGTCTTCTCTTATGCTTTCGTTCATTGTCATTTTAATCCTTCTCACAAAAATGTAGTACAATCCCTTTAGAAATCCCTTCCAGCCATTGGATCCTTGTGGCTCCGTACCTCGGCCGGGAGGGCGCTGATGCAGGGCAGCGCCTATCAAACACCCTGCTATTTTATTGTCGGTCTTTTCCTGTCACAATCATAAATGCTCCCTGGAAGTCTATAGCCAACTTTCGGCGGTCTCCCCCCGTTAGGTATCCCCTCAACTGGAATGACTAGCTTTTTCATCTCGCCAAGCAAATAAGAACGAAGAGCTAAAACAATTCCGTGAAGAAGGTTTTTCTTTCGTACGTATTGCCTCGTTTGGGGAACAAAACAAAGTTCTTCCAAGTCTTTCTTGATGTATGTCAAGGTCAAGGCAATCACGTTTTTTTCAGTCTTATCAGATTTTACCCAAGCCTTGGCAGCTGCTTCTTCAATGACGTAACGGTATGGTTCCATTAAATCGTAAACTAAAGAAGGGTAGGTCGTCGGCTCATGAAGAAAACCATGGCTAGGAGAAAATTTGTGGAAAACAAGCCATCTCAGAATAATCCCAAAAATGAATTTGGAGCCAGCATCCAAACCCGCATTTATCGGGTGATCTTGACGTCTGCTTGATTCAATGCCCAAAAGGGCGAACCACTTATCCCAATATCTAGCGGTAGTTTGAGCCTCAAGATTTCTTACTTCGTCCACGGTTTTAAGTGAAGTGAGTTTTTTCTTCAAGCTTGGAGCAATCGCTATTGTGGTAGCCATTTTATTAATGCGTTCTCTGATAATTACTTTCGCAATATAGGTCTTTTTTTGCTCATGTTGACGAATTCGAATTTGTTTAGACAGTAGATCGTCTTGATCTGAAAAACTCGAGGGGTAGAAAACATAGGGATCATCGATGTTTCTCCTGTGAATCATTAAGATGACACCGTGTTTGGCTGCGTCATCTAAGAACGCAATCGGTATATCTCCCGTTGCTCCATAGAACATGACAAAATCAACCCGAGAAAAATCCACCTCCACCTCTCCTCCGTTGTAACTTATACTCCACCTTTTCGTTCGAGGAATTTTTTTTGCCTCAGAAAAGTATGGCAACCAAACACTTGCCTTCGTACCTTTTTGATTACTCTTCCAAGTCCAAATAAAATCAGGATGTTGTTCTTCCGTGACAACGGGGATGGATTGGTCGCTTTCCATGTCTAAATCAAAAACCTATCTATTAACTATGTAATATGATAACGGTTTTTGATATCAATTTAAAGAATAATTTCTAGTGAAACATATAAATATTTGCTAGACTCCCAGTATTGATAGGATTTAAGAGGGTTTGTCACTGTAAAAATCCCAGTATTGATAGGATTTAAGAGGAAGCTAATTATGTACAGTCCCAGTATTGATAGGATTTAAGAGGGCAAAAGGTCTCGCTGATTCCCAGTATTGATAGGATTTAAGAGGAAATTCCATTCTTCAAGCCCCAGTATTGATAGGATTTAAGAGGTGCAGGGGTTCTTAGCCAACCCAGTATTGATAGGATTTAAGAGGTTCTTTTCGGGTTAAACAACCCAGTATTGATAGGATTTAAGAGGAACAAGCGTAATATGAAAACCCAGTATTGATAGGATTTAAGAGGAACGATTGGAGAGACTCGGCCCAGTATTGATAGGATTTAAGAGGAAAGCTATAAAAGTTAAAGCCCAGTATTGATAGGATTTAAGAGGATAGACGGAATTTCAGTATCCCAGTATTGATAGGATTTAAGAGGGATTGAACCTAAAAGGGCCCCAGTATTGATAGGATTTAAGAGGGATTGAACCTAAAAGGGCCCCAGTATTGATAGGATTTAAGAGGTGAAAAAAACTAATTCTGCCCAGTATTGATAGGATTTAAGAGGTTTCATGTAAAATCTTGCACCCAGTATTGATAGGATTTAAGAGGGTTTAAAAGTCGTAAGTCACCCAGTATTGATAGGATTTAAGAGGTAGCTTGTGCTAATTGATCCCAGTATTGATAGGATTTAAGAGGCGGCGACATCAGAGATGAACCCAGTATTGATAGGATTTAAGAGGTTCGGAATATTTTTCAATCCCAGTATTGATAGGATTTAAGAGGTCCTGGACACGAACGTATTCATCACTGCTGAACTTGAATGGTACAAGCAATTTTTTCACTTAAGGGGACTTTGGAAGTACTTAGAAGAAGAAATCCTATCTGGTCACATTGTTCTTTGTGATGCCGTTTATGACGAACTGATGAAAAAAGATGACGTAATCAACAAGTGGCTGTCAAGTAGGGACTTTAATCCCACAGCTTGTGAACGAACCGCAAATCATAGGCAAACTCCCGAGTTCCTTCCTGAGGTTCTATAACTCAGGAGTTTGGGGTTATGTGCCTAGAGTCTAGTTTCGGATTTGTTCCTGCAGCAAGTTCAAAATTCTTGCCGATGTACTCAAAGGATCCGTCGTCGAACTATCTGGTGCCGCTGTAACCTTAGTAACATCCCCTTCGCTTGTAAGTTGAACCTTGTATAAAGGAGCGTCAATCGGTTTGTCTTTACCAAACCAACGGGTAAACAAACCCTCGTCATTGCGCTTTTTAACTTCGTAGTCAGGATCCAAATAACGGATAAAGAACGTCCCTGCTGAGCGATCGCGGTCTTCAACAGTCAAACCCACCCGGTCAAGACCCACACCAACCCTTCTCCAAGCTCTGTCAAAGGGCTCGCTGATTTCAAGAGCCTCTGTCTTTCCATCAGCACCTCGAATCTCTTTGCTGACATAAACCGGAGCAGGCAATGGTTTAAGCGCGGTCGTGTCGACATCTTCTCTAGTTTTTTGCTTGACATTGAATTCGTTTTCAAGCCTCAAAGAAAGACGTGTGAGCATCTCGGCCTCTAGCTCCTTATCAGGAGGAGCCGGTTGCCAGGCGGTGTGTTCGTTGCTTGAGGATGTGTAGACCTCAACCATGCGGCGATTAGTAATGAAAATATCCGTCCCGCCTTGGTCGTTTCTTTCAATACGTGTTCTGTAACGGTCCCGTTCACCGGTTGAATACACGGAGTCGAGTAGCTTGCCAAGAGTGGCTCGGATAATATCCTGCGGGAGATTAGCTTTATTTTCTGCCCAATTGGTTTCCATAATTCCGGCTTTGGGATCTTCTCTTTCAACTTGCAATCCAACCGAGGGCCAGAAATCAAGCACGGTTTCCCAAACTCTCTCAGGGCTCAGGTTAACTTGGATGTACCTTCCTTCATTGTCACGAACGATTTTCGCTACCACCGAGTTGGGAGCAACTTCAATGGCGCCTTGTTCCGCCTGGGCTGCTCCGGAAGCGGCCTTTTGGGCATCCCTAGATTCAGCAATTTGCGTTGCCGTAACTACCTGAGTTTTTCCGGGAACCACAAAACGATCATCTATAGGTACCTGCGACAAATCAGGCGGTATCTCAAGCGGAGCCCGTGTTGTCGTCGTGTCATACTGAATCTTCTCATCAGTAAAGACAGACCCCAGATTCCAGGATGAACATCCGGCAAGTGTTGTGCACAAGACAGCTAAAACCGAAGTGCGTAAGGGGAACTGACCCATTTATTACTCCAAAACCAAAACTAAAATTGTGTAAATCGATGGCGAGCTATTCTAGCCTATAGAACAAGCCCTGTGGCGTTAAATTTGACCACAGGGCTTTTTTTAATTATCAGATACAACCTCCAATCTGCAAAGCTCTTTCTACTTGCTCTCGTTTTTCTGGAGCAAGCGCGACTAGAGGCAAACGGATACCGCCCGGGATCAACCCCATACGCTGCATTGCCCATTTGGCCGCAACCGGATTTGGCTCACAAAAGAGCTCCTTGTGCAGAGCCATCAAGCGATCGTTAATTGCTCTTGCTCCCATGACATCGTTATGCAAGGCAAGTTCTGCCATCTGTGCCATGAGAGATGGCGCAACGTTGGCGGTAACGGAAATAACTCCGGAGCCGCCCATCAACATAAGAGCCAATGCCGAATCATCATTACCGCTATAGATTGCAAATTCCCTATCTTTGGGAAGACGGCTCATCAGATCGGCAGCTCTAGCCAGATCACCCGTGGCATCTTTAATACCAATGACTCCCGGAACCTGCACCAGGCGAAGCACGGTCTCGTTCTTGAGATCGGCAACGGTACGTCCTGGTACGTTGTACAAAATCATGGGCAAGTCAACGGCCTCTGCAACGGTTTTGAAGTGCATGTAAAGACCTTGCTGAGTCGGCTTGTTGTAGTAAGGCACTACTTGAAGGCTGGCGGCTGCTCCGACACTGGCAGCGTACTCAGTAAGAATAATGGCTTCACGAGTTGAATTTGAACCTGTCCCGGCAATAATCGGAATACGACCTGCTGCCGTCTCAACCGCAACCCTAATGAGCTCATTGTGCTCATCAAAATCCACTGTAGGGCTCTCCCCCGTGGTACCGACTGCAACAATCGCGCTAGTGCCGGCGGCGATATGAAGTTCAATCAAATTACGATAAGAATCGTAATCGATGCTGCCATCTTCAAACATCGGTGTGACCAATGCGACAATACTGCCTTTAATCATGGAAACCTCCCAAGGTTAAAACTTGCTTTATGTTCTTTGGATTTTAATGGAGCTCCAAGCCAATTAATTGAACGGGGAAAACTTTTTATAGCCGTCCTACAAAAAACTTTCATGCCACGTTAAAACGAAATTAGTGAAACTGGCTGATTAATCCCGTTGATAGGCTTTCTGGCGAGGATTCTTTCAAAACAATCGCCTTTTTCCCCCAATGTCTGCTCATAGGCGATGATGTTCAAGTCCTTTCTGAAAGTGTCAATTAATTCCAAAGGCGCCAAAACAAAATCAGCGTTCTTGGCTCGATTGCCATCAAAACCTTCATAAGGTAAAACGAATGTTTCATAAACAAGGTATCCGCCTGGATTGAGCAGCTCAGGAAGCTTGGATAAAATTTTACGGCTCAGAAAGAAGTTAACCAACACCACGTCAAAAGTCATGCCATCCAGAGACCAGGGATCAGCCTCAACATCAGCACATAAAAACTTTGCGTGTGGGAACTCTTCAACATAAGGCCTGCACCGCTCATCAATGTCAACTCCTGTAACCTCAAAACCCCAACTGGTGAGATACGCAATATTCCTTCCGCAACCGCAGGCCATGTCCAAGACGCGACCACCCTTGGCAAAAAGTAACACAAAACGCTCCATCCATGCCGAGTGTGTTCCCTTAAGACCTTTTAGGGAATGTTCCTTTGTTTGTTCTACGGACATCTTTTCGTCAGCCATTTTTAGGACTCACTTTTGGTTTATAAGAAAAATCTCACTACTGCCGAACCCATTGCCATAAAAGGTCTCATCACAATTGACAAGG
>CANQMZ010000070.1 GCA_947625105.1 uncultured Parasutterella sp. | reverse complement strand
AGAACTCGTTTCGCTTGAGCTTTTCTCAAGCGCAGAATTGCCATTTTACTCCCTTACCTTCCTTTGTCAACTGATCCTCTTAAATTAATTGTAACAAAATGTAACAATCGCTCGCCAAAATTAGGCAAACACCTCCCTTCAAATCCCCGCGTCGCAGGCATTTCAAGCAAAATCTACTTGTGGGAACATATCTCGGAACACGTAGTGGGAACGATTTTTCTTCCATGTTGTAATTAGGTGTCACTTGCCTTCCTGGGTTCATCTCCCTCTCATAGCTGCCCGTCAGGCACGCATTGAGCAGACCCAATCCATGGATAATCCTCTTCTCTTCTAAATGGTTACAATAGAGTAACCGTTTTTTGGAGAATCTATGGACATTCGAAAGCTTCAAAGAGTTATCGTTAACGCCTTGGAGGATGTCAAGGCTCAAGACATCAAAGTATTTAATACGTCTAAGCAAACCGCTCTTTTTGATCGTGTAATCGTTGCTACCGCTAGTTCTAATAGACAGACAAGAGCCCTAGGTCACCACGTTTTTTTGGAAGTCAAGGAAAACGGCGGCGATGCTGTCAATATCGAAGGACTTGAAACGGGTGAGTGGGTCCTTGTGGATTGCGGTAACGCAATTGTCCACATCATGCAGCCAGCTCTCCGCGCCTATTACAACCTTGAAGAACTATGGGGCGGAAATCCCGTCAAACTCAAAATGCTTGACAAAGATAAAGCCTCCTCTTAATGAAAATTTTGGTCATTGCCATTGGTCAGAAAATGCCTGCGTGGTGCACGCAGGCGTGCGAGGATTACCTAAAGCGTTTTCCATCTACCTGGCCGGTAGAGTTAAAAGCTCTAAAAGCCGAAGACAGGGGTAGCAGACCTGTACAAAAGATCATGCATCTCGAGGCGGATCGTATCCGCGCTGCAATTCCCAAAGACTCTTTCCTTGTGATCCTTGACGAGAGAGGCTCGGAATTTACCAGCGAAAAATTCGCCAAACAAATAAATAAATGGGCCTCTTTAGCTGCAACTATAGTATTTGTAGTCGGTGGGGCGGACGGAATAGACAGTAGCTTGAAATCCGAAGCCAACGCCACGGTGCGCTTATCGAGTATGACCTTGCCGCATGCTCTAGCCCGCGTATTCATCCTTGAGCAACTCTACAGAGGATGGTCTCTTCTTCATAATCACCCATATCACAGAGCATGACTTCTCCCCTGTTTTACTTAGCTTCAACTTCGCCTCGCCGTCGAGAACTTCTTGAAAGTTGGGGTTTTGTTTTTGAGTTAATTAATCCTCAGGTTGAAGAATCGAAATTCCCACATGAATCTCCTGTTGCCTATGTTCAAAGGATGTCCTCTTTGAAAAGTTTGAGAGGCTGGGAAAGCATTTCCGTCCAACAAAAAGAGTTATTGCCCGTGCTAGGAGCCGACACGATAGTCTGCACAAACGAGAACCGAATCTTGGGTAAGCCAAGAGACAAAGTGGAGGCAAGACTGTTTTTATCTCTTCTTTCCGGTACTGATCATTCGGTACTTACCGCCGTTAGCCTAACTGACAGATCTGGTAAAACCTTTTCTTCTCTTTCAACCTCCAAAGTAACTTTCAAAAAATTAAGTGCGCTCGAGATTGATCAATACGTCAAATCGGGGGAACCTTTGGATAAAGCTGGTGCCTACGGTATCCAAGGAGGAGCCAAAGCTTTTGTAGAAAAAATTGAAGGCAGTTTTACTGGCATCATCGGGTTGCCCAAAACGCAAACCATGCAGCTCCTCTGCCGTGTAGGTATCACTTCAACGGCAGGTATTTTTATTGATCGTAGAGTAACCAGCCAATTTCAAAAACGTGTATGATTCGCCTCCCTAGAATGTTTCTAACGATATGAAAACATTAAATTATTGATGGTGAAAAGATGACAAGACATATCCTTACTATCCAATCTCATGTTGCCTATGGCTATGTTGGAAATTGCGCCGCTGTTTTCCCATTGCAATTGATGGGCTTTTCTCCTATTGTCATTAATACAGTTCAATTTTCAAATCACACGAACCACAAAACGACCCGCGGAATGGTTTTCTCCGAAGAACATATACGCGATGTCATTCTAGGAATCCGCGAGCGCGGTTTGATGGCAAAATGCGAAGGCCTTCTTTCGGGGTATCTCGGTGACGCAAGTGTCGGTCAGATTGTTTTAGATCTCGCCAACGAGATTAAATCTGCAAACCCAAATGCCATTTGGTGCTGCGATCCAGTTCTCGGTGACACAGACTCTGGTATTTTCGTCCGCCCTGGAATCCCTGAGTTCATGAAGGAAAATTTCCTCAACGGCTTAGCTGATTTAACAACACCTAATCAATTTGAATTGGAGTTATTGAGTGGACAAAAGCTCAAAAGTAGAAATCATGCGGTAGACGTCGCCCGAGAGCTCTTTATCTCCAAGGGATGCAAATACGTTTTTGTAACTAGCCTTTTAACCCAAGATGTCCCTCCCGGCCACATTGAAACCCTTGCCATCACTAAGGATTCGGCTTGGTCAGTAAGAACCGCGTTTCTGCCTCAAAATCCCACACCAAAAGGACAGGGAGATGTCTTTGCCGCGGTAGCCTTTGGAACACTGCTAAAAACATCCGACCCCAAGAAGGCGTTGGAAAGTGCCGTATCTACTTTGTTCGCCCTCGTACAAACATCTCCAATTGGTAGCCTCGATCTTCCGCTAGTTGATGAACAAAAACAAATTCTTAATCCTGACCATTATTTTGAAGCGGTGAAATTTTAAAACCCTTGCTTTTTAGTCTTCAAAGCGTAGCCTAGGCTACGCTTTCGTGTTTAAATACTTCCCTTTAATCGCGAGAAGCCCATTATTACCTTATAAAATGGGCTGATCCAACAAATGTGCGTAAACAAATATGAAAACTCCCGATCTTGGAACAGTAAAAGAACAGGCAGGTTTTACTCTGGAAGACATCAACATTGAGTCGTTCAGACCCATGCCCTCACCTGCTGAAATCAAAGCAAAGGCACCCCTGACGCTACAAGCGGCTGAAAATGTCAGCACTAGCCGCAATACCATTAAAAAAATTCTTGACGGAACCGATAGCAGACTCTTAGTAATCACGGGGCCATGTTCCATACACGATCCAAAGGCAGCCATTGATTATGCCCAGAGGCTTCGAAAATTAGCTGATCACATCTCTGAAACCATTTTCCCTGTCATGCGCGTGTACTTTGAAAAGCCCAGGACAGTCACGGGCTGGAAAGGATTTATCAATGACCCTGACATGGATAATTCATTTAACATGTCCAAGGGGATGCTACTGGCTAGACAGCTTCTACTGGAAATTAACGAAATGGGGTTGGCCGTGGGAACTGAGGCTCTTGATCCATTCGGCCCACAATATTTAGGCGAACTTATTAGTTGGTATGCGATTGGCGCCCGAACAACCGAAAGCCAAACACATCGTGAAATGGCAAGCGGTCTATCTGCTCCTGTCGGATTTAAGAACAGTACAGACGGTCTTCTTGATACTTCTATCAATGCTGTTAAAGCCAGCCGTCAGGGACACTTTTTTCTTGGAATTTACGAGGATGGAAGAAGTTCCATCATTGAAACCAAAGGCAATAAATACAGTCACCTTGTACTAAGAGGAGGTGGCGGCCGTCCGAACTTTGATACCGTTAGCATCATGCTGGCTGAAAAAGAACTCGAAAAAGCCGGCGTTAAATCTCGTATTGTGATTGACTGTTCCCATGCAAACAGCATGAAGGATCACAAACTTCAACCGTTTGTCCTTCAGGACTGCATCCAACAAATTATCAACGGTAACCAATCGATCTGTGGCGTAATGCTTGAGAGTAATATCAACGCCGGCAATCAAAAGATCCCTGAGGACTTATCACAGTTGAAGTATGGCGTTTCTATTACAGATGCGTGCATTGATTGGGAAACCACCGAGCATGCACTCCGTCAGGCTCATCGCAAACTTTTGGATAAAAAACTCAATGCTTAACAAGGTTCTCGGAGCAGTATGCCTCATAGCACTAGCCGTTTTGGCCGGTTGTTCATCACCTCCGGCCACTCACCGCATGCCTTTTGAGGCTCACGCCGATCGCGCCGGACTTGATCCGCTTATTGACGCTCCGTTAAGAATGTCTACTTCCTGCAAAGGGACAAGCCTTTTTACAGCGGGCAATAAGTTAGGAGGATTCTCCTTTGAGTGTCCTGACCTTGACGTCATTGCCACTTTGAATGAATTAAGGGATGCCGGCTGGCGCGTTGAAAAACTGCACATCGGTAAACAGATTGTCAGCGAAGATGAGAGCGGCACTCCCTTAACGGTAGAGTTAAGGAAAGTCTACTAACCCTTCTATTTCGGAGGATTTGTATGCCTCAAAGTTCTATCGATGAACGTCTGAAGAAAGCTCGTCGGATTATTTCGGCACATGGTTTAGATGCTCTGTTGATTCCAACAGCCGACCCGCATATGTCTGAATACGTTGCAGAGCACTACTGCCTCAGACGTTACCTTTCCGGATTCACAGGATCAGCAGGAACTTTAGTTATTACCGCCACCAGAGCCGGACTCGTGACCGATTCTCGTTATTGGGAACAGGCCGCTTCTGAACTAAAAAGCAGTAGAGTTGAACTAATCCGCCAACACGGTCATTTTATCTACGAAACAGTCAAATTTCTTAAAGAAATTCTTCCTACCGAAAGTCGGGTTGGATACTTTAAGTCACTTCTTTCCAGGTCAAACCTCAAGTTGTTGCACGAATTGCTTATCCGTGACCAGCTTGATCCAATCCCTGTTGACGACAAAATAATTGATGAGTTGTGGCCCGATAGGCCGAAATTAGAACATCGGAAAATCTTTGCACATAAACTCTCCCCGGTCTCTGTAAAACAAAAATTAGAAAAGGTAAGAGGCGCTATCCAAGAACAAGGCGCCGAAAGTCTCATCGTCAGCTCTCTAGACAATCTTGCATGGCTCACCAATCTCAGGGGTTCGGATATTCCGGATAACCCTGTTTTCTACGGCTATGCGCTGATTCGTCTCCATGCCGACAGCCTTCTTTTTGTGGACAAAGATAGCCTCCCAAAAGAACTCGCTTTGCAATTAGAAGACGAAGGATTTGTCATAGAACCTTACGAAAACCTCAATAGCCGACTTCGGCGGATTGAGAAAACCATCGTACTAGCTGATCCAAAAGAGATCAATGCGAGCCTATACAGCCTGCTAAAGGCAAAAAACAAAATTATTGAATCGACGGATCCCATCACTTTACTTAAATCTTGCAAAAGTCCCAAAGAAATTGACTTAATCTTTGAGGCGATGAAAAAAGATGGTGTTGCCCTAGTTAAGTTCTATTGTTGGCTTGAGGAACACCTCGGAAAGGAGCCTTTAACTGAAATCTCGATCGCTAGAAAACTTTTGGAGTTCAGAAGCAAACTACCCGGTTTTGTTTCGCCAAGCTTTGAAACGATCTGTGCTTTCGGACCTCACGCGGCTCTACCCCACTACCAACCTAAAGAAGGAGACCCCGGCACGGTTATCGGTTCCAACGGCTTTTTACTCATTGACTCAGGGGCTCAGTTCCCGGAGGGAACAACGGACATTACGAGAACCACTCTCTTAGGAAAAGCCACCGATCAGATGAAACAGGACTACACCGCTGTACTCAGAGGGCATATTCGTTTAGCCAAGGCCGTTTTTCCTGAAGGCATCACTTCTGTGGCGCTTGATGCTCTCGCTCGAGCTCCGATTTGGGAAACTCTTGCTGATTATGGCCACGGCACCGGACATGGAGTAGGTTTCTTCTTAAATGTTCATGAAGGACCCCAATACATTTCTTACCCTCGGGTAAGTTCCTCTTACGACTGCAAGATCTCTTCAGAGACTAGGATGCTCACTGGCATGGTTACAAGCGATGAACCGGGAATCTACAGAGCCGGAATCACTGGAGTACGAATAGAAAATCTTCTCGCCAACGAAAAGGCCGGCTGCTCCGATTTTGGTACCTTTATCAAATTCAGGGTTCTCACGTTGTGTCCGATTGACACAAGACCGGTTATCGTTGAAAAACTTGAACCCTCCGAGAGGAGATGGCTAAATGAATACCACGCGATAGTGCGAGTTATGCTCACACCATTGCTACTGGACGATCCGGAAGCCCTAATGTGGCTAACTGAACATACCGTACCTATATAGGAGAGATAGGAAAATCCTTTGCCTTTTTCCAAATTGAAAACTAAATTTTGACAAATTTTTACTATTTTTTATTAGGGGAAGTTCTACTTAATCAACGAGGTAGCTCCTCTTTTGCCAATAATTGGTCTATCCTTTACCCTTGGATTTAGAGGACTGGTTTAACCATGCCGAACTTACAGAAAACATTTGGTTATCTCTTTGTCGCTACCTCAATTTTCGCACTGGGAGCGTGCTCGGACGACTCTGGCAAAAAACAAGCTCAAAAGCCGATCCCTGTGACGACAATGACGATGACCTCCAGTTCCCAACCCTATATGGTTGATGTATTTGGTCAAACCGAAGGAGACAAGGCGGTTAATGTCTACCCACAAGTTACGGGACCTATCATTTCAAGGCACTACACCGAAGGTTATCCTGTCAAGAAAGGGGATCTGCTATTCACGATTGATCCTAAACCGTTTGAAGCTGCTTATCAAAGTGCCAAAGCCTCTACCGAACAAGCTGAAGTGGATTTAAAGCAGGCACAACGAGAGGCAACCCGCTATACCAATCTTCACAAAGCAAAAGCTGTTAGCGAAAAAGATTACACGGACGCAGTCAGCGCCTACGAAAGCGCAAAGGCAAACTTGGCAGCCTGCCAAGCTAAGGAGCAGGAAGCCAAAATTACTTTGGACTACACCTCAGTCAGATCTCCTGTTGATGGCATAGCAGGCAGAGCCCTGGTTAATCCCGGAGCTCTAGTTTCAGCCAATTCCACGCAGCTAACTGATGTCACCCAAGACAAAGACTTAAAGGTTAGGTTTTCCATCAGCGATAATGACCTACATGGCTATCAGATTACTGAGGATTCGCCCGTTATAGTCATTGCGGACAAAATCAAAGATCCGATCAATGCCAAGATGAATTTCACCGCCACCCAGATCGACCCAAAAACAGGTACCCGTTCTCTTAGTGCTCAACTTGATAAAAAAGCCGACATTCTTCCAGGGCAATATGTAACCGTTCGTCTGACCTTAGGCAAACAAGACAATGTGTTTCTCGTTCCACAAAAGGCGATCCGTCAATTGTCAGACGGTACGTACAGCGTTTACATCTTTGCGGACAATCAAGCAAAGCAAAGAGCTGTAACCGTAGGCCGCTGGTTGGGGAGCGATTGGATTGTCACAGGCGGGCTTAAGAACGGCGATGAAGTCATCATTGACCAAATCCAAAGACTAAAAGACAAGGCCTCGGTAATAAAAAATACCGATAAGAAAACGACCGAGGGAACTAAGAAGTAGTAACCATTTAAGAGAGATTTTTAACTAGAGAGAATTGATCCTATGCTTTCGCAATTTTGTATTAAGCGTCCGATTTTTGCATCGGTCATGTCAATTCTCATTGTCATTGCCGGCTTGATTGCCGCCAATGTTCTTCCTATCGCCCAATACCCGGAAATCACTCCACCTGTGGTTTTCGTCTCCACAGAATACGAAGGAGCCGATGCGCAAACCCTAGCAAAAACGGTTGCCGCGCCCATTGAGGATCAACTCTCGGGCGTTGAAGGATTGCTGTACTACGAAACCTCCATCCGTTCGGACGGCCGAGTACGTATTAGCTGTACCTTTGAGGTTGGAACTAATCCAAATGACGCAATGCTAGAAATTAACAACCGAGTCAGATCGGCAGAAAGAAGGCTTCCCGATACGGTTCGACAAAATGGCGTCAACGTCCGTAAACGAAGTGAGGAGACGTTGATGATCATTCCGGTTTTTTCGGCAAGCGGCTCCATTAAACCAATTCAACTGGCCGACTTCGTCAATTTGAATGTTATCGATGAACTTAAGCGAGTGAAAGGTGTTGGTGACGTCGATGTTTTTGGCAATTCACAAAGTGCCATGCGTATTTGGCTTAATCCGAAAAAAATGGCTCAGCTTGGCATAACCGCCATCGACGTGTTCAACTCGATTGAAGACCAAAATAACCAATATGCCGCCGGTAAAGTGGGCAGCGCTCCCACCACAGAAGACCAACAGCTTGTCTATACCATCCGCACAAAAGGTCAACTGCTGACACCTGAGGAATTTGGGAACATTACGCTCAAGAGCAACGGAGCGGACGGCATTGTCCGAATTCGAGACATCGCGCGTGTAGAAGTGGGCAACAGAAGCTACGAAGCGTTCAACCAACTCAACGACTTTCCAAGCATCACTATGGCGGTTTATTTGCAAACAGGTGCCAACGCCATGCAAACGGCCGTCGATGTCAAGAAAAAACTCGAAGAGTTGTCCAAAGAGTTTCCGGAAGATATTACTTATGTAGTCACTGACGATAACTCCAAGTTTGTTGAAGCTGCCTTAGATGAGGTATTGCAAACGCTTTTTGAAGCTGGCTTACTGGTACTGGTGGTCGTATTCTTATTCCTCCAGAATTGGCGAGCAACTCTGATTCCCATGCTTGCCGTTCCTGTTTCGTTGATCGGAACCATGGCAGGCCTTTGGCTCTTCAATTTCTCGATCAATACGTTGACACTATTTGCCATGACTTTGGCAATTGGTATTGTGGTTGACGATGCTATTGTTGTTTTGGAAAACGTTGAGCGTCTGATGGTTGAAGAGCGGCTTTCGCCCTATGAAGCCTCGCAAAAAGCCATGAAAGAAGTAGGAGGCGCCTTAGTCGCTATTGTGCTTGTTCTGTCTACCGTATTTACTCCTGTTGCGTTCCTTGGCGGCATCGCCGGAGAACTTTACCGGCAGTTTGCTGTAACAATCGGCGTCTCGGTAGTGTTGTCCGGTTTTGTGGCTTTGACGTTAACTCCTGCACTTTGCGCCATACTGCTCAAACCCAAAGAAAAAACTTTCTTCCTGTTTAACTATTTCAACAAAGGATTTGAACGCTTCAAGCTCTCTTATGTACAGGGTGTTTCCATTAACCTTAAACACCGTTCGGTGACGCTGGTAATCTTCCTTATCGTGGTTGTGGCCTGTTGGAAATTTTTAGAGATTGTCCCCACTTCCTTTGTTCCAAGAGAAGACCAAGGTGTTGTTCGGCTCGCCATCCAACTTCCCGAAGGAGCCTCCCTGGTAAGAACAGGAGCAGTAGTTCAAGAACTCAATAAAGACATCCGCAAGATTGAAGGCGTGACCAATGTTACTTCATTAGTAGCTAACGACACTATCGCCCAAGATACCAAACCTAACGCCGCAACCTTGATTGTGCAGCTTGATCCCTGGGAAGAGAGAAAAATAACTGCCGGACAGGTTATCAGAAAATTACAAGCCTTAGCCAACGCGAGAAGCGACTCCATCGGGCAGGCGGTAAATCCCGCCCCGATCCGTGGACTTGGTAGGGCCGGTGGTTTGGATTTTTACATCCAGGCTCGCGAAACGGACGATCCTTTGCTACTGCAAAATGTTGCTGAGGAATTCCGGCAAAACCTGCTTAAACGGGATGAAATCGGATCAGGACGCGCCATGATTCAAGCCGACGCTCCCCAGCTGTACCTCACCATTGATGAAGCCAAAGCATTGGCAATGGGAGTCACCATCGAGGACGTCTATAACACACTTGCCTATTTCATGGGCGGCAAGTATGTCAATGACTTCACACGCATCGGAAAGATTTTCCGCGTGATTATTCAGGCTGACACCAGCTATCGCATGACGCCCGAATCGCTTGGAGAACTGTACGTCAGATCCAACACTGGTCAAATGATCCCCTTATCAACTTTAGCCAAGGTGGTTAGAACCTCCGGTCCGGAATCCATCAAGCGACAAAACGGATTCCTTGCTGCATCAATGAACATGGTTGCCGCCCAAGGGCACTCTACGGGAGACGTCATTCGAGCAGTGGAAGAAACGGCCGACCTTCTTCCCAGTGGTTACCACATCAGCTGGACAGGACAAGCTTTCCATGAAAAACGCATCGGAAGCTCTTCTGCAAATGCTTTCATCTTCGGTATGATCATCGTCTTCCTGATCCTTGCCGCCCAGTTCGAGCGTTGGTCGCTTCCGATCGCTGTGGTGATGGCTGTTCCTTATTCCGTGTTGGGCGCCTTGGTTGCCACCTACTTCCGAGGCTTTTCCAACGATATTTACTTCCAGATCGGACTCCTTGTCTTAATCGGTCTTACGGCTAAAAACGCCATTTTGATTGTTGAATATGCCGTTCAAAAGATGGAAGAAGGCTACGGAGTTAGGGAAGCGGCGCTTGAAGCGGCCAAGCTCAGATTGCGTCCGATCGTGATGACTTCAATGGCCTTCATTCTTGGTGTCATCCCCCTGGCAACGGCGACAGGAGCCGGCGCTGCAGCCCGACAATCCATGGGAACCGGTGTGTTAGGAGGCATGTTAGTGGCTACTTTCATCACCACTGTGTTTATTCCTGTCTTCTTTACCTGGTTCGTTTCCAAGAAGAAGACCCGTCGTTAAAAAGGGTTGGCTTTGCCAACCCCTATGTTTTCAGGAATTCTTATTTCTTTTCCGGCGGATTCTGCCAATCCGGCCACTTCTTCATTTCGTCGTAAAGAAAACGTCCTTTGATAAAGCCGCTGTCTCCACCTAGAACATCTACCAAAGCGAAAGCGAATGGCAACGCTGTTCCTGGTCCCCTGCTAGTCACTAACTTGCCGTCAATGACAACAACGTCCTTGACGTAGTTGGCATCCTTGTAGTTTGGTTCAGTTTTCTTGCCGGGATAAGCGGTCATTGTCTTTCCCTTTA
>CANQMZ010000069.1 GCA_947625105.1 uncultured Parasutterella sp. | reverse complement strand
CGTAGACGAAAGGACAACGCTCCAACAGAGAGGTAGCGGATTATACAGAGAAATACTTCTTAATTCAAATGGCGGATCAACCAAAATTGCAACTTCTGCGATTAGAGCAAAACCCATGACGAAATTCTTCTCGTCAAAACGATCACTCAAAGATTTCCGCAACCAATGGCATCAATTCAGCAGTTTTCTTCTCGTCCATCTGACCAAGTCTCAGTCGACGATACAAAATATCCTCAGGACACATTGCGTAGGCTTCGTCTCTTGCGTGTATCGCGTAATCAATCAGTTGTTCTTTGGTTGCACCGCCAAACAAGAGTTGCTGCCCGAGGTTACCCACATCAAATTTTTCATCTCTGTAGATTGACATGAACTTGGTGGCACAAGGCCTTTTATAAATCAGCCCCTGGTCCACAGCTACCGACATGGCATGTTCGGCCATATTCCGATAGGCAGTCCATTTACCACCAGTCACGGTAATCATGTTCTTATATTCGCAGATGATGGAATGTTCGCGAGAAACCGAAGCCGTAGAACCTCCGGCATTCGGATTGAAAAGTGGTCTGTAACCAGTAAACGAAGCCCTGATATCGTTACGTCCAATCGGGTAGCCCAAATAAGCCCTGGCTGTTTCCAGCATAAACTCTATTTCGTCCTCGGTTGGTTTTGGTTCAAAAAGAATTTCCTTTTCCGCCAAATCGGTGGTCCCAATCTCGAGCATGCCGTTCCACGGGATACAGAAAAGCACCCTGCCATCCGATGTCTTCGGGATGAACATGCCGACCTTGCTACCAAACTGTTTCAAGTCAACCATGATGTGCGAACCGCGAGAGGCCTGAATAAACGGCTTGGCGGTCGGACTGACCAGTTTACGGATTTCGTCTACCCAAACCCCAGCGGCGTTAAACACCATCCGAGTCTTGACTTCATAAGTTTTCTGAGTAGCCTTATCCATCACCTTAACGGAGATGATTTCTCCGTCTTTTCCTCTGGAAAAACCAACCACAGGGGTGTAATTGAAGACGAACGCACCACGTTGTTCAGCCGTCTTCATAAGAGCAATATTTAGGCGAGCATCGTCAAACTGGGCATCCCAAAATTGAACTCCGCCTTTCAACCCCTGCGGTTTAACACCTGGCAGTCTGCGGATGGTTTCGACAGCACTTAGCCATTCTGTTTTACCCACGGCATAGCCACCCCATGCCATTGCAGCATAAAGTCCTAAACCGGCCATGTAGTATTCTCGTTCATAGCTTCTATAGCATGGCAGGATAAATGGTTCAGCGTGCACCAAGTGAGGAGCGTTACCTAGGAGCAACTTGCGTTCAATCATCGCTTCTCGGACTAGTTTCCAGTCTCTCGGATTCTTCATGTAGCGGACGCCGCCATGAATCAATTTTGTTGAGCGACTTGAAGTTCCGGCAGAAAAATCCTGCGCGTCAAAAAGCAAAGTGCTGAAACCACGGGAGGCCGCATCAACGGCTATTCCCGCTCCACTAGCACCACCGCCAATAATGACGACATCCCAAATCTTGTCTTCATTTAATTGAGAAAATCGGGCTTCTCTCCGAGGTGACGATTTAAGATTTACTGCCATTACCGCTCCTGTTATCCATCTGTTTCATTCAAAGCAAAAGGTTTGCTTTGTCTCACAAAATCCAAACCAATTTGTCAATTTTAATGTAAGCCAAGCTAATTGGCTGAACTTAAAAATGGTCTTTTTGGAGACCTTGCGGATTATTAAAGCCTTTTTAAAAAATTTTCCCATTTTGCACACAACGGACTCGAAAAAACTTTGAAAAAACCTTAACCTTATGGTGTGGTAACGTCCTTTTCATCGTTTTGATGTGAAAGGATGACAATTCATTAATAAGAAAGAGAGGTATTTATGAAGATTCCGCTCCAGGTAAGTTTTCACGGTATTGATCGTTCCGAGGCCCTTGAAAAATTAATAGCCAAAGAGGTTGAAGGACTCCACAAATTTGACGCGTCTCTGATTAGTTGCCGTGTCGCCGTTGAAAGCGAGGGACGTCATCAGAATCAAGGCAGGGAAACCAGCGTTCGTGTTTCGTTAAACGCTCCCGGTCATGAGTTCATTATGAATACCAAAAACGAGGATGCACACGCTGCTGTGCGTGCCGCTTTTGACTCACTGGTCCGTCAGGTCAAAGAGTATTCGGCCAAACGTAGAGGCAATTAACAATCGTCTGACATAACGAATATGGGACCCTGGATTTTTCCAGGGTCTTTTTTCGCCTGAAGACAAAACTTAACAACTTTTTCCTTTATCAAACTCTCCGACTCCTCTATCATTAAAGGTTGGTCCCTTTGATCTGCCTCAAAAACCGACCCTTGTTAGCTAGGCAATATTTTTATTAATCCGATTTGGAAAATGCGAAAAGTCTTAAAACCGAAAAGTGCTATCCGTATCCGGGGAGCGAAACAAAACAATTTAAAAAATCTCGACGTGGATTTTGAACATGGAAAGTTCACCGTTGTCACCGGGGTTTCTGGTTCCGGAAAATCCTCTTTGGTTTTTGACACCCTTTATGCAGAAGGACAAAGACGCTACGTTGAAACATTTAGCCCCTACGTCCGGCAGTTCATGGATCGTATGGATAGACCCCGAGTTGACAAGATTGAAGGAATACTGCCGGCGATTGCTATTGATCAGACCAATCCCGTCCGAACCTCGCGTTCGACCGTGGGGACAATGACCGAGCTTAATGATCTGCTAAAAATTCTTTTTGCGCAAACGGCCAGGCTATTCTGTCAAAGGTGTGGAGAAGAGATCAAAGAGGAAACCGCACAAACCATATGGGAAGAGATCTCTTCAAAACTCAAAGACGATAATGGACAAAGCAGATTGTTCGTTACTTTCGAACTCAACGTCCCTGACAACTATCCCGTTGAACAGGCTACCGCTGCTTTAGAGTCGCAAGGCTTTACTCGCTATGAGGTTAAAACTAAGGGAAAACAAAAATTCATAGAAGTTACAGCTGATCGATTCAAATCCAATATCGATAAAAATAGGGCCATAGAAGCTTTGGATTCCGCCCTTCTCCATGGGAAGGGCAAGTTAACTGTACGGGTAGAAAAACCTGACGAAGAGCCTCAGTTTTGGAAATTTTCATCCTCTTTGTCCTGCGCCAACTGTGACATCACCTACTCCAAACCCCACAACTCAACATTTAGCTTTAATTCTCCTCTAGGTGCTTGTGAAAAATGCAAGGGCTTTGGGAGGATCATCGGCGTTGATTATGGACTTGTGATTCCTGACCAGAGTAAGAGCCTGGCAGAAGGAGCTGTCAAACCATGGAATACCGACTCCTACCTCGAATGCAAGGATGATTTACTTCGGTACGCAAAACAAAGAGGACTAGACATCAACAAACCCTTCCGAGACCTGACCCAAGAAGAAAAGGATTGGGTGTGTTTTGGCGATCCTTTGTGGAAGAGTTTCAGGTCCAAACGCTGGTATGGCGTTAAGCACTTTTTTGAGTGGCTGGAAACCAAAGCCTATAAATTGCACGTCAGGGTATTGCTTTCAAGATATCGGAATTACACGGAATGCCCTGAATGTCACGGTGCCCGCCTCAAGCCACAGGCACTATTGTGGAGAGTTGGTTCCTATGAAGAGGCACAAAGGGTCCTCGGCGGCGACTATAAACGATACAGACCTACTTCTGCCACGTTTTCTGATGCAATTCTGCAGAATTTGCCCGGACTCAATTTCCAAGACATGATGCGGCTCCCTTTGGAACGCCTTAAGGACTTCTTTGACCATCTAACTCTGACAGCTGAGCAAATGGAAAGCTGCGATATGCTTCTCGATGAAATCCGCTCCAGGCTTAAATTTTTAAATGAAGTCGGTTTAGGTTATCTCACCTTGGACCGGCAAAGTCGCACGTTGTCAGGCGGAGAAGTCCAAAGGATTAACTTAACCACGGCCTTGGGCACTTCTTTGGTTAATACTCTTTTTGTTTTGGATGAGCCTTCGATTGGCTTGCATCCACAGGATATGGAGCGAGTCAATTCAGTCATGAGACGTCTCAGAAAAGCCGGCAATACCTTGGTTGTTGTCGAGCACGACCCGCAAGTGATGCTTGCAGCTGACAAAATTATTGACATCGGCCCCGGACCTGGACAAAAAGGCGGAAAGATTATTTTTGAAGGTACTCCCCAAGAACTCAAGGCATCCAATACCGTCACCGGGCAATACCTCAGGGGCGAGAAAAAGATCCCTATCTCCAAAGCAAAAGCTCCTAGAGGAGTTATCCCTTCTATTGTTTTACTTGGAGCATCCGAACACAATCTAAAAGACGTTGACATAAGAATTCCACTAGGAAAAATCGTCTGCGTTGCAGGTGTCTCCGGTTCGGGCAAATCCACATTGGTTCAAGACGTGCTTGTACCGGCCCTGTTGCAAGCTAAGGGCAAAAGCACTGAGGCTCCAGGAAAATTTGCTGAAGTCAAAGGGGCAAATCTTGTGGACGACATTATTTTTGTTGACCAGGCGCCCATTGGTAAAACCACAAGAAGCAATCCAGCAGTTTTCACCGGGGCTTTTGACACGATAAGAAAACTCTTTGCTTCGACCCAACTAGCCAAGAGCCGGGGTTATACAGCAGGAACTTTTTCATTTAATTCCGGCAATGGTCGTTGTCCTACCTGTGAGGGTAGCGGTTTTGAACACATCGAGATGCAATTCCTCTCGGACGTCTACCTCAGTTGCCCCGATTGCAAGGGAACACGATATAGAAAAGAAACCCTTGAAGCCACCATCTCGCGTAATGGATGCTCGGTAAATATTTCTGAAGTTCTAGAGATGACCGTCAGTGAAGCCATGGAGTTTTTTGCCAACAATAAAGAAATTGTTAACGCGCTTGATCCGCTACGTCAGGTTGGTCTCGATTATCTGAAACTTGGTCAGCCCGTCCCTACCCTATCCGGTGGCGAAGCCCAAAGACTAAAGTTAGCCCGCTATTTAGCCGAGGCAACACAAAAAGAAAAAACGCTATTTGTTTTGGACGAACCAACCACGGGACTGCACTTTGCGGATATCAAGCTTTTGATGGAAGCTTTTGTCAAGCTGATTCAGCATGGCCATTCGGTCTTGATCGTTGAGCACAATCTCGATGTTATCAGGGCTTCAGAGTGGATCATTGAGCTAGGTCCCGAAGGTGGCGAAAAAGGAGGTTATGAACTTTTTGCGGGTACTCCAAAACTTCTCGAAGAAAAGAACACTCCAACCGGCAAAGCTCTCAGAGCATATAACGAAGCTTTGGAAAATCGAGGACTGGACGCGTTTATAAAAGAGTTTCAAAAGGAAGAGTCTCAAATAAACGAGAACGCGTTGCCAGGCTCGGATCATTGCATCTCGGTAGTTAATGCGAGGGAACACAATTTAAAGAACCTGAGCGTAGAAATACCGCGCAATAAATTTACGGTAGTCACCGGGGTTTCAGGTTCAGGTAAATCCACCCTGGCCTTTGATCTTATCTTCAATGAAGGCCAAAGGCGGTATCTAGAGTCCTTAAACGCCTATGCAAGAAGCATGGTGCAACCCGCAAGCCGTCCCGACGTAGATGCAATTTATGGAATTCCGCCAACCGTCGCGATTGCTCAAAATACTTCGAGAGGAGGTCAAAAATCGACTGTGGCAACATTGACTGAGGTTTATCACTTCCTCAGATTACTCTTTGTGAAGCTCGGCCAACAGTACTGTCCCGATTGCCACATCCCTGTACAAGCCCAAACAGTAGAGGCCATTGAAGCGTCCATAATGTCTTCCTTCAAGGGTAAGACCATCACGCTTCTTGCCCCTTTAGTTCGTAACCGCAAAGGTATTTACAAAGACCTCGCATTGTGGGCATTTAACAAAGGCTACGAGTCGTTAGTGGTTGATGGCGAAGAAGTTCCTTCGCGACCCTTCCCAAGACTTGACCGCTATAAAGAGCACACCATTGAGCTGCCCGTACGACAGTTAACAATCACAGCTTCAAAAGACTCTGAGTTGTTACACGCTTTGCAAGTTTCCTTAGATTTCGGAAACGGAGTCGTTGAAGTTGAATGCGAGGGGCAACGCAAAGTGTATTCCACTTCTCAAAACTGTCCAAGATGTCAAAAGAGTCTTCCTCAGCTTGATCCAAGGCTGTTTTCCTACAACTCCAAACTCGGCTGGTGTCCAACCTGTATGGGAAATGGTTTCACACCTTTCCAAAGCGCTCTTGCCGTGGATGAAAATATAGCTGAGATGAAAGCAGAAGACCTGGAATTAAGTGTCCAATGTCCGACATGTAGCGGTAAACGGTTAAATTCAGTGGCACTGAATGTCTTCTTTCAGGGCAAAAATATCTCTGACATAGCTTCCATGACCATTCAAGAGGCTGAGAATTTCCTTAAATCCATAAAGCTTGAGGGTCGCGATGCCTCAATTGCAAAGGATGCTTTATCCGAAATTCTTTCGAGATTGGGCTTTCTCAAGGATGTAGGACTTTCTTACTTAACACTTGATCGTTCCGCACCAACTCTATCTGGAGGAGAAGCTCAAAGAATCCGACTTGCCTCCCAGTTAGGAACGAATCTTCAGGGCGCATGCTATGTCCTGGATGAGCCGACTATCGGTCTTCACCCTCGTGACAATAAGATTTTACTGACCGAGTTAGAAAAACTGACCCGAAAAGGAAACTCGTTACTCGTCGTCGAGCACGATGAGGAGACGATCCGCAAAGCGGACCACATCATTGATATAGGCCCTGGAGCCGGTCAACGAGGTGGAGAACTTATTGCGCAAGGTAGCGTTCTTGATCTAGAAAAAGAACCCCGTTCCATCACCGGGCAATATCTTCAGAATCCATTAAAACATAGCGGTAAGGCCAAGAGACGGACCACGAAAAGCGATCCGGTAGTCACGCTTATTGGCGCCAATCAAAACAACCTCAACATCAAAGAGGTATCTTTCCCCTTGAATCGGTTAACAGTGGTCACGGGAGTTTCCGGCTCGGGAAAATCAACACTTGCACGAGAAGTTTTGCTTAAGAATCTTACTGAAGCGGTTCGCTCCAAAGGCGCCAATATCAAGCATGTAGGTTGCATGGATTTACTTGGTTCCCAACAAATCGACCGGGTTCTCGAGGTAGACCAAAAGCCGATCGGAAAGACCCCAAGATCATGCCCGGCGACCTATATCGGTTTTTGGGATGACATCAGAAAACTTTATGCCAGCACGAACTTGGCTAAGGCCAGAGGCTATACGGCATCTCATTTCTCCTTCAACGTAAAAGGTGGACGCTGCGAGGC
The DNA here is from genome assembly GCA_947625105.1 of uncultured Parasutterella sp. Classification (GTDB taxonomy): domain Bacteria; phylum Pseudomonadota; class Gammaproteobacteria; order Burkholderiales; family Burkholderiaceae_F; genus Parasutterella. The sequence goes on along the minus strand of CANQMZ010000069.1, from coordinate 3,640 downwards.
CTGTGAAGGACAAGGTGTCAAAACAGTAGAAATGAACTTCCTGCCCGACGTGAAGGTCACCTGCGACGTGTGCGGATCGATGAGATTTAATGAAGAAACCCTGGAAGTCAAATGGAAAGATAAAAGCATTGGAGAAGTGTTAAAGATGGAGGTTGACGAGGCGGTGGAGTTTTTCTCCTCCCATCCCAATATCTCGCATCCCCTAAAGCTGATGCAAGATGTCGGACTCGGTTATCTCACGCTTGGGCAGCCCTCACCCACGCTTTCCGGGGGAGAAGCTCAGAGAATAAAACTCGTCACAGAGCTATCCAAGGTCAGAGACGACATTCTCAGAAGAGGAAGAAAAGCCCCGGTGACCTTTTACGTTCTAGATGAGCCCACGGTTGGGCTTCACATGGCCGATGTAGACAAACTAATCAAAGTTCTTCATCGCTTGGTTGAAGCCGGCAATACTGTTGTCGTTATTGAACACAACCTTGATGTCATCGCCGAGGCAGACTGGATCGTTGATCTTGGACCAGAAGGAGGAGCCGGCGGTGGCAAAGTTGTCTTCAGCGGCCCACCTGAAAAATTACTTAAAGCCAAGGGTTACACCGCCGAAGCACTAAGGGCATTCTTAGCTCCTTGAGACAAGAATAAATTACTGCCTTATTTGGGAAACCAAATCTCATTTCAGCTCCCACTATAGGCATGGCAACAAAAGGTGCAAATTACCGCTTCCTATAATGGATCAGTCATTTCGAGGGCAGAGAGGTAGCTGTGAGAGGTCAATACGCGAAGACAACCCTGCGGTTGATGCGATATATCTACAACCAGATGGAAAGAATCATCAATGCCGAATTTGAGAATCTCGGAACCACCCTAGCCCAAGCGAGTGTTTTGCTTTACTTATTCGAAAACCGCAAAAAGAAGATCACTCAACAAAACATCCAATCAGCTTTGCTGCTTTCCCACCCAACCATTACCGGACTGATGAAAAGACTCGAAGCCAAAGGTTTCATCGCCAGAATGAATAATCCTGAAGACTGTCGATGTAAATTTGTGTCTCTGACAGAAAAGGGGTTCATGATCGAGCGCAGCCTTAAAGAGAACATTAAATCCATGGAAGCCCGGTCATTGAATGGTCTTGAGCCCGAAGAGCTTAATACGATGAACAAGTGCTTGTGTGCAATGGCTGAAAATCTGAGCTTGGAAGAAAGCAAAATAGAGAGCCGACGACATCTCAAGCGTTTGCGCGGTAAGATTTTTCCACACTAAAAGGATCGGTTGCTAGGTTCGTCTTTCGGCAAACCAAACTGCGGTCGCTGCCAAAGTAAACATCAGCAGTGACGGTATCAAGGCTGAGATAAATGGCGGAACGTCTTCCAGGGCGCTCATGAATGCAAAGAGATTGTTTAGAGCGTAGTAGAGAATTCCAATCATGATGCCGATGAAAATCTTAATCGCATAACCTCCGGCTCTTGCACTTTGATAAGCAAAGGGCATGGATAAAACCAACATTACCAAAATAGCCAGCGGATAGAAGGCTTTTGACCAAAATGCCGTATCAAACCGTTTATAAGTCTGTCCATTGGCTTTTAAGTATTCAATGTAGTGATACAACTCCGATAACGACATATCCTCAGGCTTAACCATCAAAAGGCCGAAAATATTATCGTCCAAGCTCTTTCCCCAAACCAAGGTTTTCATTCTCTTGATGACAACTCTTTCTTTGGTTCTATCGGTCATATCCTTTGGAAAATTAGGGATTATTTGCTTTTTGACATTGCGCAGAACCCAACCCTTTTCCTCGGAATAAACTCCCTCCCTTGCCGTGATGATGGAAGAAATTTCGTTTTTGTTGTTAAAGACGTAAATTTGCCAGTTGTATGCGGCTTTTCCGGGCTTCAAACTTCTCACGTTAACAAAGCTAACTTGTTTAACTTCGTCGTTGCGTCCTCTTTGAACATCTCTGACCCATATACCTGAATCAAGTTCTTTACCGGTGAATGTGGAATTGCTGAAGTCAAGTTTAAGTTCTTTGGCAAGTCGCTGGGATGGAGGCGCAATAAATTCACCAAAACCGTAAGCACACAAAACCAGTACCAACCCCGGGATCATCAGCATTGAGCAAAACTTCAAGGGACCGATGCCAGTCACTCGCATAACCGTAAATTGGCTCGTCGCAGCCAGTCGTGACAAGGTGAATATCGAACCCAACATCACGGCAATAGGAAGGATTTCATAGCAACGCGAGGGCAAGCTCAAAGCCGTGAGTAAAAAGGCTTCTGTGATGGTGTAGACCGTTCCGATTTTTCCCGTTTGGTTAATCAAATCAAAGAAAGCAAAAAGGGCCACCAATGCAAATAGCACAAACAAGCTATTTCTCATCACTTGAATAAACACCATTCGGGTAAGGAGTTTCATTTAAGAGCCTCCTTTGCCTTTTGTCTTTTCTCCCGAGCCCTACGAAGTGGCAATAACAACCAATTCCACAGTGCTGAGTCAATATGCCCGACGTTCAAAGTCATCAACCGATAAAACAAGAACACCGTCAACACTGCCACGGGAATATTAAGCAGTAGGATACTTTGCCAAATATTCACCTTCCCCTGAGTGATCCATGTTTGGAAAATTGACAATCCATTCAAATACAAAATAAAGATCAATACTGCGGCAGTTTGTCCGTAGTATTTAATGGACCTCGGGTTGTTATAAGAAAGTGGAATACCCAACAAGGCCAAGTTCAAAGCGACCAATGGCCAACAAACACGCCAAAAGATTTCTGCGTTTGCTTTTCTATCTTTGCTATGAAGCAGTTCGTCCAGTGGCATGGCATTAACTTTATTGTTGGTTTTCTCCTCGGGAGGTTGACTATCAAACCGTATTTGGTAAGTTGCAAAGTCTGCCACAGTGGCACTCGAATCCGCCTTTGTCGTTTCGTACCGTTTGCCGCTAGAAAGCACAATGTACCGATCGCCGTTTGTCCTGGTTTCGATATGTCCCTTCTCGGAAGCAACCACCGCTTGAGACCCATCAGTTCTTATATCTACGATAAAGATCGACTCTACAAGTCCTTTATCCTGATCAACATTTCCCAAGAAAATTACTTGCTTTCCGTTTTGTGATTCGATAAATCGGCCCGGCGACAGTTTGGTGACATCTTCTTTTTGTGCGTATCGGTCACGATAAGCATATATCTGACTTCTAGACCAAGGCGAGATCACAAGAGAACAGGTAGCCACGACGATAAGTACCGGGATAGAAAATTTCACCACCGGCCTTATCCAAGACATCAAACTTAAACCACCCGCAGAAAACCACACAAACATCTCACTGTCGCGCCAGTAACGGTTCAGGGTCATTAAGACCCCTAAAAACAACGCCAACGAAATCAGAGCGGGTAAATTAATCAATGACGTGTAGGCAACCACTTCTAATATGGAACCCGTGTCATAACGACCACCGGCCGTTTGATTGAGAATTCGAACCAGTCCGATGGTTAAAACAATGGAAAACAATACCGTAAAAGCGCCTCCGGCTGTATTGGAGAGCTCTGAAGTTAATGCCTTACGGTAAATCATTTTTTCTTTTTATTAACCTAAAAACGTTTTCCCAACAGTACGAGAAGTAAGTTTAACAAGTTACCAGCAAGACAGTG
>CANQMZ010000068.1 GCA_947625105.1 uncultured Parasutterella sp. | reverse complement strand
CATCTAACTATTTGATTCCTAATCTATTGCTTGAGCAGATTTCAGACTTCAAGTATATTTTTTAAGAGTTTAGGTTTCTACACACATAGAAGAGCAAGTCGTCAGAGTCGAGAAGTGGGAAGGGGGGGCACAAGAGTCACAGCCTTAGAAGGTATGCAGGGGCTGTTGTCTGACTAAGCGATACCTATGCAACAGTGCGAACTATCTCAACGGGCAGGATTTCTCTAAGAATCGTTTACTGTGCATTAAAAAGGAGTCGCCTTAAATGCCGGGCGACCCCCTCCTTTCAACTAAAAGAGATTAGAAAAGGCCAATGCATTTCCACCAGAAGAATCCGATGGTTAGCCAAATCACTACGTTGATCGTACAAACGATGAAACCATTTCTCCACCATTCGTTTTGAGACACATAGCCGGCGCCGAAGTACACAGGACCGCAACCATTGCCGTAATGAGTCAAAGAAATCGGGCAATTGGCGAAGAAGCCGAATGCCAGAGCAACGAGGAGGGCAGGAGCTCCGCAAGCTGCGGCGACCGCAATGAAAGCCGCATACATGGCTGAAATACGCGCAGTCACCGAAGCAAAGCAGTAATGGGAGTACGTGTACAGCAATGTAATGACGATAAACGAAGTTACCCAACCAAGGCCGGCACTTCCAACGGCTGTACCGATGAGCTTGGCGATCCAAGCAATGAAACCGGATTTGGCAAGTGCGGTAGCCAATGCAACTAAACCGCCCATCCAGAACATCGCATCCCAGGCTCCTTTTTCTGTCAGAACATCTTTCCAAGTCAGAACATTGGTCAGAAGCATGACTGCGACAGCTAGCATGGCGATCGCCGTGGCATTCAATTTTGTCCAACTGCCAGTGGCCCAAAGAATTAAGCACATGACGAACACAAAAGCTAACACCTTTTCCTGGAAAGACATCGGTCCCATCTTGCCAAGTTCTTCTATAGCAAGATTCCTTGCTCCGGGAATTGACTTCAGTTCAGGGGGAGCAATCTTTAGCAGAACCAAAGGTACCAGGAAAAGCGAAATAAGTCCTGGTACGATGGCAGCTATACACCATCCCATCCAGGTGATTTCGACTCCGAGGGTGGATTTGGCCAAGCCCACACATAAAGGGTTTCCTGCCATGGAGGTGAGGAACATCATGCAAGTGACTGCGTCAGTGTGGTAACCAACCTGCATAAGGTATTTGCCAATTCTGCCCGCAGTGGGTCCGGGTTCTGAATCAAAAGCATTGCAGAGGGACTGGACAATCGGATAGAAAACGCCACCGCCTCTAGCTGTGGCTGAAGGCATTGCCGGAGAAATGACTAGCTCCGACAGTGCGATTGAGTAACCAAGCGAGACAGCACTTCGACCGATGTACTTGATGATTACAAAAGCAATACGTCGACCGAAACCGGTTTTGATAAAGGCCCTAGAAAGGAAGAAAGCGCAGACGATCAGCCAGATGGTGCTGTCTCCAAATCCTAGGAGTGCTTGACCAACCTTGAGTACGCCGGTGATGGCGCAGAAGGTAAGTGCTATGAATGCAACCGCACCCATCGGGATTGGCTGCAAAATAAAGCCTGCGATAGTCGCGGCAAAAATAGCAAAAAGACGCCATGCGTTAGGAGTAAGACCTTCCGGCGTCGGGATCATCCAAATGATCAAACCTAGACCAAGTACGATGATCCAATTGCGTACCTGTTTATTCATTTTTTCCCCCGAGTTAACTAAAAACCTCGGCAATTATAATTTTGCAATACTTTGAAGTGATAAAAATTGTTTAGAATCATAAGGGTAATGTATATTTTTTAACTCAAACACTCCCATAAAAATACTAATCCGCTAATCTTTGACAGCTTTTTGTGCAAGTGCATCATTTGTTTGAATTTCCAGAGCGTTTTTTTGTCATGGAACGATTCGGCTTCGGGGCGGGAAAAGACACTTGGACGGCTAGAAGCTTGGGACTTTACTCAAAAAAGAGAGGAATCCGCAGATCCCTCTTCATCAACTTCTAGGAGTACCTCTCATGACATGGGCTCATTATGCGCTTAATTTTGATAGAAATATAGAGAAAACCCCAATATGAGCTATCTAATGTATACCTTAAATGTGTTACCAATCTGACCATCGGGCTCTGCTTTGCTCAATATCCGACTGGAAAATTCCCGCTTGTATTTTTAACGCAAGAGGCAATAGCGCTCACGTTTATCAGTCGGTATGTTCAATTCGGGCGGATAAGACGATAACTTATGACTGACAGAAGTTAGCATTTTCCCGTGTTGCCAAATAATGGCATGGCACCAAAAGCTTTCACCGGTAAAACGGCGAGAACTCGGGAGAAGAAGATGGCAGTAAGTGGTTCAAATGAGATTTCCCTATATCAGATGGGGCTGGGCCTGATTCCTTTGGCCGCTGCGTTGATCCTTTCTATTTACTACAAGCTAGGGTTGACCAAAACTTTGATTGTTGGGGCCGTCAGAGGCACCATCCAACTAGTGATCGTCAGCTATATTCTTTTATGGGTGTTTAGCTTAAATGATCCTTGGGTAATTTCTGCCTTGCTGATCGTCATGATCGGGGTAGCTACCCAGGCAGCCAGTAAAAGGATCAAAGGATTAAATACTCGCAAGAAACGTTGGATTTATCAAAAAATTCTTTTCTGCTCAATTCTTCTCAGCAGTGTGGTCACTCTTGCTTACTTGCAATTTGTGGTGTTAAGGCCCGAGCCATTGTGGGAGGGTAGATATATCGTCCCTCTTGGGGGAATGATTATTGGACAGTCTATGAACGCAGGTTCGTTGGTTGTCGAGAGGTTTAGAAGCGAACTTGATATAAGGAGCGGCGAGATTGAAACGCTGCTAGCGTTGGGAGCAAGTACGGATGAGGCATCGCTATCTTCTGTAAGGATGTCTTGCGGAGCCGCCTTAATGCCAATCATCAATATGCTGATGGTTCTCGGCATAGTCTCACTACCCGGTCTGATGAGCGGTCAGATCCTCTCTGGGGTTTCACCACTTTTAGCCGTTCGGTACCAGTTGCTTATTTGCTTCGCAATGGTCGCCTCAAACGCCTTGGTGGCTTGGCTTTGTTTGCAGCAGGCTAAAAAAATTTATTTCACCAGGGTCGATCAATTCATTCCTGTGGCCGATGCTAAGGCTTAATGGGAGGTAAAAATGGCAGTCAGTGGATCAAATGAAATTTCGATGTTCCAAATGGGACTCGGTCTGTTGCCGGTCGCTGTGGCGCTGTTTCTTTCCATTCGCTACAAGCTTGGTCTTACAACGAGTTTAATTGTCGGTGTTATCCGAGGTACTGTTCAGCTCTTAATTGTCGGTTACATTTTGGTCTGGGTGTTCCGGCTTGACAATCCATGGCTTATCTGTGCGTGCCTTGTTTTTATGGTGTCCGCCGCAACCCAAGCAGCCTGCAAGAGAATCAAGGGACTTGACACCAGAAAGAAACGCTGGATATACCAAAAGATTCTTTTTGCATCCATTCTCATAGGCGGTATGTGTACTTTGGGTTACCTTCAGTTTATCGTCGTGAGAACTGAACCTCTGTGGGATGGACGTTATCTCATTCCCCTTGGGGGAATGATTCTCGGGCAATCAATGAATGCCGGAGCTTTGGTTGTAGAGCGATACAGAAACGAACTTTCTTTGAGAAGCGGCGAGATTGAAACACTGCTTTCTTTAGGAGCCGATCCCGATGAGGCTTCTAGGAGCGCGGTGCGAGCCGCCTGCGGTGCTGCTCTTTTACCGACCATAAACAAGCTAATGGTATTGGGTATTGTGGCTCTGCCCGGCATGATGAGCGGTCAGATTCTTTCCGGAGTTTCTCCACTGCTCGCTGTGCGTTATCAACTGCTCATTTGCTTTGCGATGACGGCATCCGCTTCTGTGGTGGCTTGGTTGGCGCTCAGAATGGCGCAACGTCTGTACTTCACTAAAGAGGCTCAATTCATACCTGTCCAGGATGCGGCGGCTTAAATTTATTTCTTTTCGTCAGTAGGGAAGAACGCGCCAGAAAGTTTGTTTTTAGGAAGAGGAGAAATCAAAAATTCTCCTCTTTTTGTATCTATAGGTAGCTGGAAGCAAGTAACAGCCGTAGTTGGCAACTAATTTAAAAAATAATTTTGAAAGTTAAAAATGTCCAAAATTAGAGTTATTATGTAAATGATAATCATTATCATTTCCAATAATAAATTCTGGGAGACATGATGACTTTTAAAAAAACTTTGTTGGCAGTGGCTTTAGCTCTGCCTTTTTCTTTTGTTTCTGCCGAATCTCAAGTTACGCTCTACGGAGCGGTTGATGGAGCAGTCCACGTTAATAAAAATAAAGGTGCCGATACCGTTGTCGAATTTTCTGACGGCGTGGCTGGAGGGAGCATTTGGGGGCTGACTGGAGAAGAAGACTTAGGTAACGGATACTCAGTAGGATTCACCTTGGAAAACGCCTATTCTTTGGATGATGGCGCTACTGGCGAATCCGAACTCTCGTTTTCTAAGCAGGCAACTCTTAACGTTACTGGTGGTTTCGGCGAATTAGCCTTCGGTCGCATGGGAGGCTTAGCCTCTTACGAAGGCTCATATTCCATTTGGGATGCTTCACCTTTTGGTACCGATTACCTGCAGGCTTCTTTGGGGAATGTCTTTGTAACCGGCCAAATTAATAACAACTCGATTCTTTATGCTAGCCCTGAATTCTCAGGAGCCAAGTTGTATTTTCAGTACTCTAACGGAACATCCGAAGATACGAATAAGTTCAGTAAAAACAACCACTACTACGGATTAGGTCTTACCTATGAAATAGGAAAGCTAAATGTTGCAGCTATCGTTGAACATTTTGATTACAAAGCGGAAGAAAACGTTAAAAGCTCAATGGTCTACAGTTTGAGTGCTGCCTATGACTTTGATGTGGCAAAAGTTTACTTTGGTTACCAATATGCGAATCGTTTCCATGAGGTTGATCAGCTCGAAGGCTGGATGGTCGGCGACAAAGGTATGAATCAGAATGCTTTCACGCTCGGAACAGAAATAGGGTTGGGTGGTGGAACCGTTAAAGCCGCTGTTAACTACGGCTTTGGCAAGATCAAGAGCGTTGATGCCATCACCGCTGACGACGGAGATACTCAATACACTAGCCCAAAGGATAAATTTGATCGCCTGTCACTGGGCGTAGCCTATGAATATCCGTTATCAAAACGGACAATGGTTTATGGATGGGGAGCTTGGCAAAAAGGCGGAAAGGCCTTTAAGCAGGAACAAGTTCGAGGTGATTTCGAAAACTGGAGTCTCGGCCTTGGTATGAGGCACGAATTCTAATGAGGGTGAGCCAACTTCTGTGGGCGACATTTATCAAAACAACCCAATCAATTAGGGAAAAGATCATGCTCAGTAATCAAAGCATTGCGTTGTCTGAACTCAAAGCTAACTCGATGGTAAGGGTGATTCGGTTATGCGGTTCTGACGCTTCAGTGAACCAGAAATTGCAGGATTTGGGATTTTTCAGAGGCACCGTTGTCAAGGTTCTGGGTAATGACGCGGGGATGCCCATGTTGCTCGCGATTGGGGATGGTAGAGCTGCTCTGTCAAAGGAGTTGGCCGCACAAGTGAAAGTTAACATCATTAGTTAGCAGGGTACAAATATGCAACTTAACGAATTTACAACCGGACAGAGTGGCAGGATTATCAGCTTTTTGCCTGGAAGCAAGGAATACCGTAAACGTCTTTTTGTCATGGGCGTTCTTCCGGGAACCGAATTTAGATTTATTCGTAAAGCGCCCCTAGGCGATCCAATAGAACTTTTGGTGAGAGGCTCAACAATAAGCCTACGCAAGTCCGAGGCAGATATTTTGCTTGTTGAAAAGCTCTAATCGGCAGGTCTAAAAATGAAACAGAAAAACACAATAGCGATCATTGGCAATCCCAATTGCGGGAAAACCACTCTTTTTAATGATTTAACTGGTGCCAAGCAGACGGTAGGAAACTGGCCGGGTGTAACTGTAGAGAAGAAAACCGGCACTTTTTCCATCAAGGAAAGAACCATAACTTTAGTTGATTTGCCGGGCATCTATTCATTGCAACCAAGCTCAACGGTAAGTGAAGACGAGCGGGTGGCGCGTGACTATATGGCTAGTATGGAACCGGAAGTCATCATCAACATTGTTGATGCAACCAATTTGGAGAGAAACCTATACCTAACAGCCCAGCTTCTGGAACTTGAGATTCCCATGGTGGTTGTAGTCAATATGATCGACGTGGCAAAGACTCATGGTATTCAGATTGACGCGGAAGCATTGTCTCAGAAACTTTCTTGCCCTGTGGTGGCGATGATCGCATCAAAAAAGAAAGGAGTAAAGGAGCTTTTAGATGCTATCGATGATCAACTGACACATAAAAAAACCGCACCCAATCCCATCCGTTTTGCACCTGATATTGAGCTAGCCATATCCGATATTTCCAAAAAACTGATAGCTCAAGGAGTGGAAAATTCCAAATGGGTGGCCGAGCAACTAGTCGAAGGTGACCGTTCCAAATCTAAGATGCTCTACGGAGTTAATCTTGAAACGATAGAGCCTGAGTTGCAAAAAATTCAGAGCACCTATAACGACGATGTTGATCTTGCAATGGCAGACGCCCGTTACAGCTTCGTGAGCAAAGTGGCCTCTGAAGTGATTAAACGTAAAGGCCAGGCGGGTCAAACATTAACTGACAAGATAGATAAAATAGTCTTGAATCGTTGGCTTGGTTTACCCATCTTCTTGGGTGTGATGTACCTGACATTCATCTTTGCGATTAATGTTGGTTCTGCCTTTATCGATTTCTTTGACATCCTATTTGGTGCGATTTTTATAGACGGTTTCGGCGAATTGCTTCTTTGGATTGGAGCCCCTGAAGGAATTAAAACCATTCTCGCAGACGGTATCGGAGGCGGTATCCAATGCGTCTCAACTTTTGTGCCGGTAATTGCTTGCATGTTCTTGGCTCTCTCATTTTTAGAGGATTCCGGCTATATGGCTCGTGCGGCTTTCGTCATGGACCGCCTGATGAAGGCCTTGGGTTTGCCGGGCAAATCTTTTGTTCCGCTGATTATCGGCTTCGGTTGTGGTGTTCCTGCGATTATGGCCACCAGAACAATGGAAAAACAAAGCGACAGAATCACCACTGTGTTGATGGCTCCCTTTATGAGTTGCGGAGCGAGGCTTCCCGTTTATGTTCTTTTTGCCACGGCTTTTTGGCCTTTAGGCGGACAAAATCTCGTTTTTGCTCTTTACCTCATCGGTATAGCGGTTGCGATTGCCACGGGTTTTATCCTTAAGAGAACGGCTTTAAGAAGCGAGAGCAGTTCTTTGGTAATGGAGATTCCTCCTTACCATCTTCCTACCATTAGAAACTTGCTGCTTACCACGTGGGATCGTCTGCAGGGGTTTATTGTTCGGGCAGGTAAGGTGATTGTCGTTCTAGTTGCAATTTTGTGCTTTTTAAATTCTCTAGGTACGGATGGCAGTTTCGGCAACGAAGACACGGACAAGTCTGTCTTGTCACAGATTGGCAAAACAATTGTTCCGGTATTCAAACCGATGGGGATTCAGGAACAAAATTGGCCGGCGGCGGTTGGTGTTTTCACGGGAATCCTTGCCAAGGAAGCAGTAGTTGGTACGCTTGATTCTTTGTATTCAAGCATACAAGATCCAAGCGTTATCCAAAAGGAAGAAACTGCCGAAGAAGAGGCTCAGGAGGAAGGATTTAATCTTTGGCCGTCTTTCAAGGAAGCGGTAGCCAGCATCGGTGAAGGGTTTGGTGATATTGGAGCGTTCTTCTCCGATCCTCTCGGAATCGCGGTTGACGCAGACCTCAGTAATGTTGAAGAACAGGCAGAGGCGCAGGAGATCAAATCGGCTACTATTGCCTCTATGAACCGACTCTACGATGGTCAGCTGGGTGCTTTTGCTTATCTGTTGATGGTTCTTCTTTACATGCCCTGTGGAGCGGCTATGGGTGCCATCTATCGCGAAGTTGGCGCCAGGTGGGCTTTATTTGCCGCCGTTTGGACAACTGCCGTGGGATATTGTTCGGCTACTATCGTCTATCAGCTCGGTAACTTTGCTTCCGATCCTTCTTATGCCAGCCTCTGCATTGGAATAAGCGCAGCCGTCATTGCAATTATCATTTTCTTCTTGAGGATGTGCGGGAAAGAAAAACGATCAGATATTGTCGGAGGACAGTTGGCTACTGCCGTCAAATAACCAGCTTCAAGCAAATAAAATCCGTCACCCTTCCAAGTGGCGGATTTTTTAATTCTCAAAATAGTCCAATAATTTCATTAAGTTATAAGGAAGTTCCTATAGTGCTTTCTAACAAAAAGGAGGTAGTTGGAAATGAAATTATTGGATATCAAGTCCCCTCAGGATATTAAGGGACTGAGCATAGATGAGCTCAAAGAAATTGCTAAAGAAATGAGGCAGGCAATTTTGGATAGATCTTCGGCGATCGGAGGACACGTTGGTCCGAATTTAGGAGACGTAGAAGCGATCATCGCTTTGCATTACGTTTTTGACGCTCCCCGCGACAAGATTGTACTGGACGTGTCTCATCAGGACTTTGCTCACAAGATGCTGACTGGCCGCGCGGAAGGTTTTTTAAATCCCGCTGACTATAAGAGTGTCGGTGAGTACACGGACCCTAAGGAAAGTCCAAAGTACGACTTGTTTTACGCAGGACACACATCCCCGTCTATTAGTTTGAGCTTTGGGCTGGCAAAGGCTCGTCAGTTAAAGCACCAACATCACAATATTGTTGCTTTCATTGGAGATGGATCGCTTAGCGGAGGGGTTGCCTTTGAAGGCTTAGACGCTGCGGCAAAGCTCGGAGAAAACTTCATCGTTATCGTCAACGATAATCAGATGGCTATCGCCGAAAACCATGGCGGCCTCTATGACAATCTTGCCCACCTCAGGGAGACAAATGGTACTGCGGAAGATAACTTTTTCAAAGACTTGGGTTTTGACTACATCTATGTGAGAGATGGAAACGATTTACAGGCGCTCGTTGATGCCTTTAAATCAGTAAAGGATTCCACCAAACCCGTTGTGGTGCATATCAACACGGAAAAGGGCTTGGGTTATAAGCCCGCTGAAGAATTTAAGGAAACATTCCATTTCAGGAAGCCATTTCAAGAGTCCACTGGGGCCCTCAAGACTGCAAGCAACCAGGCGGATTATGCTTCAATTACGAGGGACTTTTTGCTTGAGAAGATCAAAGAAATTCCTGATCTGTTGATTATTTCTTCGGCAACTCCGTTGGATTTCGATTTTGATGCGAAGGTTAGACAAGAGGCAGGTGTTCACTACGTGGACGTGGGTATTGCGGAGCAGACCGGCGTGTCAACCATGGCAGGAGCCGCCCGAGGCGGAGCTAAGGTGGTTTATCCGGTGGTGGCCACTTTCCTTCAAAGGGCTTACGATCAACTTGTAGAAGACTGGGCAATGGATAAGAGTCCTGCCGTCATGCCTGTTTGGGCAGCAGGGGTTAGAGCCATGACGGACTTAACCCATTTGGGTTTTTGGGACATTCCGATGATTACTTCCATTCCGGAGATCGTTTATTTGGCTCCGACCAATGTTGAAGAGTATTTAGCGATGATGAATTGGGCACTTGCCCAAAATCGCCATAAGGTGGCAATCAGAGTGCCTTCGTACTCTGTTGAGCACGCTTCAGGCGAGGTCGATAAAGATTATTCGGATCTCAATACCTTCAAAGTGATGAAGAAGGGCAAGAAAGTCGCCATCATCGCAGTCGGCGACTATTTTGCAAAGGCAGAAGCTGTATGTAAATTGCTTAAAGAAAAAGGCATCAAAGCAACTTTAATTAATCCTCGGTTTATTTCCGGTGTCGACAAGGCATTGATTAAGTCATTGGAAAAGGATCACAAGTTGGTTGTAACTCTGGAAGATGGGTCCATTGAGGGCGGCTTCGGTGGTCGAGTTGCTCAAGAAGTCGGGAAAACTAGCATGAGATGCTTGACATTAGGTTTGAAAAAGGCGTTTGTCGATCAGTTCAATCCTGATGAACTGGAGAAAAAGTACGGGCTTCAGCCTCAACAGATTGCCCGCCTTATCAAGAAGACGCTGAAGAGCATTTAATCAGCAACCGCTAATAAGAGGGGAGGGCGACCTCCCCTCGTTCGTTAGTGTTCACTTTTAATTCCAGCCCCACAAAGCGATAGCAAAGAATCCTCTGTTCTTCCGTAGACACTGCAATAACGGTTGTAGGCAGCTAAAGCCGCTGCCGTTGTGTGCTCAACATAAAAGCCTTTGGAGGCAAGAAGTTTTCTGCAGTCGTTGATCTCACCTTCGGGAGCCGTTACCGCACGGATGTGATGGCGTCTAAACATATCAAGAATTTCAGAGGCTCTCGCCGGCTGTCCGATAGCAATGCCTTCGGCTAACGTGGGTTTAGGTTCTATTGAAACAAGTTCCTTCGCTCCGAGCTCAATGGTCTTGGCAAACGGTGCACAGTTTTCACTTTGAATGGCGATTACCTGAGGAAAATGATTGATGGCGCCGCTCCGCTCAAGATGCTCTAAGGCCAGGACAGCACCGATAAACAGAGTTCCATTGCCTAATTCAATAAAAATATTCTCTGGAATTCTCTTGAGCTGTTCAAATGTTTCATAAATGTAAGCTTTCATCCCTTCGTAGAAATAGGGATTAAAAACGTGATTGGCGTAAAACGCGCCTTCTTTTCTTACTTTGTCTCTGCAAACATCGGCACAATGATCCCGCGAACCAGGAACAACAACCACTTTAGCTCCGTAACCTGAAATCATGGAAATCTTGTTTGGACTTGTTCCTTCAGGAACGTAGATTTCGCAATCAATTGCACACCGAGCACAATAAGCCGCTACTGCAATACCAGCGTTACCGCTTGAGTCTTGAACACATTTCTTAACGCCAATACTTTTCATGTGGG
>CANQMZ010000067.1 GCA_947625105.1 uncultured Parasutterella sp. | reverse complement strand
TCCCACGGTCCGAACATCAAACCAATTTCAGCAACGGGTTTGATAAAAAGAACCATGATGATGCCGCCAATGATGCCGCCAAAGAACGAGGCAAAAATTCCAATACCTAATGCTTCACCAGCTCGGCCGGCTTTTGCCATCGGGAACCCATCAAAAACAGTACAGATTGAAGATGGGGTCCCGGGAATTCCAAGCAGTATTCCTGAAATTTGGCCTCCTGAGAACCCGCCCACATATACGCCTATTAACGTGGCCAGTCCTTCCAAAGGGGTCATGGAAAAGGTAAAGGGAAAGACCAATACGATCGCCATGAGAATGGTAAATCCCGGAATTGCTGCGGCAATAATTCCAGCCAGAGTCCCGATGAATGAGAACAACAACACCGACCAGGAAAAACTTTGTTCTAAAAAGGAGAGCCAAAAATCCATTTAAGTTTCCGTTGGTTTATTTAGAGGTCAAGGCGTGCCTATACACCTCATCTTGTTTGGCAAAGTAGTCGGCAGTCTCAGCCGGTCCCAAGTACTTGATTATTGACCCCATATCCTCAATTTTCTTAACGACGGCGGGATCAGTGCAAGCTTTCTTGTATGCTTCTGCAATTTTTTCGATCACATCTTTTGGTGTCCCCTTGGGCACAAATATTGCACGACTTACAGCAAGTTGAAGATCGGTTCCTTTTTCCTTCAAAGTTGGAATTTCAGGAGCCATGGCCAGTCTTTCGTTATGAGCAATACCAAGGATTCTTAGACGGCCGTCTTTTACATATTCGTAGTCAGAGGGGAGGTCTCCGCAGTAGACATCCGCATGACCACCGAGTACTGCCTTTGTTTGAGGACCTACTCCATTAATCACAACTGTCCGGAAGTCTTTATCAACATCAAGACCGTTTTTGGAGGAGATCTCTTTCAGCATAACGTAGCCAACGGAAGCAGGCGACATTGTCAGTACAGTTTTTGCAGGGTTTTCTTTGGCGTGTTTAATTAAATCGTCAATATTTTTAAACGGTGTATGAATCCCGGCATTAAGTGTCAAGGGTGTCAGGGATAGTAGGCAAACCGGTTCAAAAGCCTCTAGACCGAAAGGAACCATTCCTCCGTAGCGGGTGGTCATAATAAATTCATGCCCACCGAGCAAAGTATAGCCATCGGCTTTGGAATTTTTAACGTATGTCGATCCTTTGGAGCCTCCTGCTCCACCCATGTTCATCGGGACAATTGGTTTTCCTAGGTTTTTTTCAGCTGTTTCTGAGATGACGCGAAAAACAACGTCAGTTGCTCCGCCAGGAGCAAAGGGAATAATTAGTTTTATATCCTTGGACGGGTATACATCAGCCGAAGTTGCTTGTGTGCAAGCTAAAAATGGCGTGAGTGCAAGTGCGATTATTGCAGCTAATTTCTTCATGATTTACTCCAACATTGTTTCCGAAAGTGATCTTATTGAATGTACACGAAATTTAGCTCAATCAAGAGATTGAGAATTCTTTTTAAACACTAAAGTCCGATTGTCAGATTAACCCCCGAATTGTCCGACAGCGACGGCAAGAAACCTTTTACGGAAAACGTGGATATCATAACTGTCGGCTTTGCTTGGTTTCTTCTCTGTTGGCGAGTACCTGCTTAGATGGATTGGGGTAGTGCTTTTTCGTAGCGAGGCAGTTAAAAATAGCCGAGAGTTTTGGGGATTCTAAGTATTGACCCTTAAACAAAAAGCAGGCTAGACGCTCTCGTCTGAGCGTTGAAACACCAACCTCGTTAGTAAAGAAGCCAGAGATATTTTGGCTCTTTCGGGTAAGAGCTTGCATAAAAAAGGGTTCCAACAAGGAACCCCGAAAAGTCTTTTACGTCTGTTATCTCTTGATCTTCTGGATAATTTTGAGCTGTGCTGCGAGCATTGCAATTTCTGCCTCGACTTTGGCAAGTTCAATTTCACTGCTGGCATTCTTCGCATTCTGTTGAGCTCTTTCCATTGCTTCTCGAGCTTTAGCTTCATCCAAATCCGTACTTCTAATAGCCACATCGGCTAAAACAATGACATGGAACGGTTGAACTTCAAGCACCCCTCCAGCTACGAAGATTTCTTCCTCATCTTTTTTACCTTCCTCACGAATCCTGACAAGACCCGGACGGATCAAGGTAATCAAGGGAGTATGGCCAGGCAAAATTCCAAGTTCGCCCTCAATACCAGGCAGAGCCACAAACTCGGCGTTTCCGCTAAAAAGACTCTCTTCAGCGTTTACAACGTCGACTTTTAGTGCTTTTTCCATTTAATTCTCCTGGAACTAGGCGGGACAAACCCCGCCTAGGATTACTTGATTGTCTTTGCTTTCTCGAACGCTTCGTCTATGGTTCCAACCATATAGAAAGCTTGCTCAGGAAGTTGATCGCATTCGCCGTCAACAATCATCTTAAAGCCGCGGATGGTTTCTTTCAGAGGAACATATTTGCCAGGAGTTCCCGTGAAGACTTCTGCGACATGGAACGGTTGTGACAAGAAACGCTGAATCTTACGGGCTCTGGTAACGGCCAATTTATCTTCAGGAGATAATTCGTCCATACCTAGAATCGCGATAATGTCTCTAAGCTCTTTATAGCGTTGGAGTGTGGCCTGAACACGACGTGTCACAGTGTAATGCTCTTCGCCAATGATATTTGGGTCAATCTGACGAGAGGTAGAGTCAAGCGGATCAACCGCCGGATAAATACCTAAAGAGGCGATATCTCGGGAAAGAACCACCGTGGCATCCAAGTGACCGAAAGTCGTTGCCGGCGACGGGTCAGTCAAGTCGTCGGCAGGTACATACACAGCCTGAATGGAAGTAATGGATCCAACCTTGGTAGAGGCGATTCTTTCCTGTAGTTTACCCATTTCCTCAGCAAGAGTTGGCTGATAACCCACGGCAGACGGCATACGTCCTAATAGAGCGGAGACCTCAGTACCGGCAAGGGTATAACGGTAAATGTTATCAATGAAGAGCAGAATGTCACGGCCTTCATCGCGGAAAGCCTCAGCCATTGTCAGACCAGTCAAAGCTACGCGAAGTCTGTTTCCTGGTGGTTCGTTCATCTGCCCGAATACCATGGCCACCTTATCCAGAACCTTGGATTCTCCCATTTCATGGTAGAAGTCATTACCTTCACGTGTACGTTCACCGACACCGGCAAAGACGGAATAACCGCCATAGGCCTTAGCGATGTTATTGATAAGTTCCATCATGTTGACGGTTTTGCCTACACCGGCACCGCCGAACAGACCGATCTTGCCGCCCTTGGCAAACGGACAAACCAAGTCAATAACCTTGATACCCGTTTCCAAAAGGTCCACAGAGGGGCTCAACTCATCAAATTTTGGAGCAGCTCTGTGAATTGGGAGGCGTTGATCTTCTCCAATAGGGCCGGCTTGGTCAATCGGGCGTCCCAACACGTCCATGATGCGCCCTAGGGTCTTCGGACCAACAGGAACTTCAATGCCGTGACCCAGAGATTTAACGAGCATCCCTCTCTGAAGACCTTCCGAAGATCCCATTGCAATGGTTCTGACGACACCGTCACCCAATTGCTGTTGGACCTCAAAAGTTAAACCTTCTTCAGCCAGATGGTTGTGCTCGTCCTTTTCTAAGACTAAAGCGTCGTAAACCTGAGGCATCTCTTCGCGCGGGAACTCCACGTCCACCACAGCGCCGATAACCTGTACGATCTTTCCAATACTCATGGTTTTCCTCGTTTCGATATATCTTTCAATTAAGACACTGCGGCAGCACCACCAACGATTTCAGTGATTTCTTTCGTGATGCCCGCTTGACGCGTCTTGTTATAAACCAGTTGCAGCTCATCAATGAGCTTCTTCGCATTGTCAGAAGCCGCCTTCATAGCAACCATTCGAGCGCTTTGCTCACTTGCCATGTTCTCCGCTACAGCTTGATAAATCAAAGCTTCAACATAGCGCTTCAAAAGAACCTTTAGCACCTCTTCAGGGGAGGGTTCATAAATATAATCCCAAGAAGTGGCATGTTGATCCGCCTCAACCGCCGATTTAGGCAAGGGAAGCAGCTGTTCAATCACCGGCTCCTGTTTCATCGCATTGATAAAGCGGGAGTAAGCAATATAGACGACATCTACTTTTCCTTCCTGAAAAGCTTCAATCTGGACTTTTATTGCCCCAATAAGGCGGTCCAAATTTGGACGATCTCCAAGTTGGGTTACCTGTGAAACGACAGGAACACCGAGACGTTGCAGAAAGCCTAGTCCTTTACTACCGATGGCAGTAGCCTCAACTTTCTTGCCTTCTTTGACCCACTCTCTAAGTCGATTGGCAAGTAATCTCTGTTGGTTAGTGTTTAACGCTCCGGCAAGCCCCTTATCTGTGGAAACACAGATAAGTCCGATATCGTTGTAGTCGGAAACTTTTCTAAGGAACGGGTGAACAACCTCGAGAGAGGCATCTGCCAGGTGGCCAATCAGATTACGAATCGTATTTCCGTAGGGACGAGCCGCCCTCATACGATCTTGGGCCTTCTTCATTTTTGAAGTGGCTACCATTTCCATGGCCTTTGTGATCTTTCTAGTGTTTTGCACTGATCTGATCTTGGCTCGAATTTCCTTGGTGCTTGGCATTAGGATCCTCTAACTTAAAGGCTTAAAAAGCGCCGGATTTCTTGAACTCTTTAACTGCTTCAGACAAGAGTTGCTCGTCTTCCTTGCTCAGAACTTTTTGCTGTTCAATACGATCTATGAGGTCTGCATGATTGAGTTTCATGTAGTCCCGCATGGCTTTTTCGACCTTAAGGGCGTCTTTGACTGCAACATCGTCATAGGCGTTTGCGTTGATTGCAAAAAGAACCAAGGCTTCTTCCCAAACCTGCAAAGGCTGATATTGCGGTTGTTTCATGAGCTCGGTTACGATGCGTCCACGCTCCAATTGTTTGCGAGTTGCATCATCCAAATCACTGGCAAACTGAGCGAAAGCCGCCAGTTCACGGTACTGGGCCAAAGCCAAGCGGACGCCACCACCAAGTTTCTTAATGATTTTAGTCTGAGCAGCACCACCCACGCGGGAAACTGAAATACCCGGGTTAATAGCAGGACGGATGCCAGCATTAAAGAGGTCAGTCTCCAAAAAGATTTGTCCGTCAGTAATAGAAATCACGTTTGTTGGAACGAACGCCGTAACGTCTCCGGCTTGGGTTTCAATAATAGGCAAAGCGGTCATTGATCCCGTTTTTCCCTTTACCTCTCCCTTGGTGAATCTTTCGACATAGTCCGAGTTCACGCGAGCAGCACGTTCGAGCAAACGGCTGTGGAGGTAAAACACGTCTCCAGGATAAGCTTCTCGTCCTGGTGGACGTCTCAGCAGCAAGGAGATCTGACGATAAGCCCAAGCTTGTTTCGTCAAGTCGTCATAGACGATAAGAGAGTCTTGACCACGGTCTCTGAAGTATTCGCCCATCGTCGCTCCGGAATACGGAGCAATATATTGCAAAGCTGCAGACTCTGAAGCAGACGCTGCAACTACGATGGTGTATTCCATCGCGCCGTACTCTTCTAGCTTACGAACCACGTTGGCAATCGTAGAAGCTTTCTGACCGATAGCGACATAAATGCAGATAAGGTCTTTTCCTTTCTGGTTGATGATCGTGTCAATGGCAACCGCGGTCTTACCTGTTTGACGGTCTCCAATGATCAATTCACGCTGACCGCGTCCAATTGGCACCATGGCGTCAATTGATTTAAGACCTGTTTGAACCGGCTGGCTAACGGATTGACGATCAATAACACCAGGGGCAACTTTTTCTACGACGTCAAACTCTTTGGCTTCAATTGGTCCCTTCCCGTCAATAGGTTGACCCAAAGCATTAACCACGCGTCCAATAAGGGCGGGTCCTACAGGGACCTGAAGGATTCGACCGGTAGTCTTTACCGTGTCGCCCTCGGAAATGTGTTCATAACTGCCCAAAACAACAGCACCAACAGAATCTCTCTCAAGGTTTAAGGCAAGACCGTAAGTGTTGTTTGGGAACTCAAGCATTTCGCCTTGCATCACGTCTGACAAGCCGTGTACGCGGCAAATACCGTCGGTCACGGAAACCACCGTGCCCTCGGTACGAAGGTTGGTGTTTAAGCCCATTCCTTCGATTCGCTGTTTTAGCAGCTCGCTAATCTCACTCGGATTGAGTTGCATAGCTTTCAACTCCGTATTTAACTTGTGAGCGCAACTTGCATTTCATCAAGCCGCGCTTTAACCGTACCATCAAGCACCTTATCGCCGACGGATACCCTTACTCCACCAATTAAGGACTTATCCAAAATCACTTTTGGAAGCAGTTTTAGTCCCGGGAACTTGCGAGCAAGTGCCTTGACTAAATCAGCCAGTTGCTTGTCGTTCAATGGGAAAGGAGTTTCTATAAGAACCTCGGCTTCTTTTCTTTCTTGATTTAGAAGCTGATGGAACTGAGAAGAAATTTGAGGAATGGCCTCTAGGCGTCCATTCTCAATAACCAGTTTCAAGAGGTTTTGAATTTCTTCAGGGACACCCTTCCCTAAAAGACCGTAGATCAAGTCATAGACTTGGTTCTCGGTCAGAACCGGATCATTAGCAACTTCCCTGACCTGTGGGTCGGCAACAACGCCATCAAGGACTTTAAGAGAAGCCAAGAGCTTATCGGCCAAAGCCGGATCCTTGTTGTCTCTTACAGCCTTTAGTAGGGCTTCGGCATAGGGGCGCGCAATTGTCGAGATCTCTGCCATGATTAAAGCTTCGCCTTCAATTGATCAAGCAGTTGTTGGTGGGCCTTTTCATCGACTTCACGTTCGAGGATCTGCGAAGCACCAGAAACGGCTAAGCGAGCAACTTGATCTCTTAATTGATCTCTCGCACTTTGAATTTCTTGAGCGGCCTGAGCCCTAGCAGCAGCGATGATCTTGTCAGCCTCGATTTGAGCCTGAGCCTTAGCTTCATCGATTATTGCCTGGCCCCGCTTCTCGCCCTGAGCCACGATAACCTGTGACTGGGAACGAGCTGCTGCCTCGATAGAAGCACCTTCTTTTTTGGCTTCTTCCAAGGCATGTTCGCCGCGATCAGCTGCGGCCAAACCGTCAGCTATCTTTTTCTGCCGCTCTTCAATAGCTCTATTGAGCGGCGGCCAGATGTACTTCATCGTAATCCATGCGCCTACGAAGAAAACAGCCATCTGGACGAACAATGTGGCATTAATGTTCATAATCTCATCCCATTGTGTAGCCTATAAAAGCAGGCTAGCAGTTTGTCGAAAAGAGGTTGCAGGAAATGCAAAATTAGCCGACAAATGGGTTTGCAAAAGCGAACATCATGGCAATACCGACACCAATCAAGAAAGCGGCATCGATAAGACCAGCGAGAAGGAACATCTTGGTTTGCAACGTGTTGATTAGTTCAGGTTGACGAGCAGAGGCTTCAAGGTACTTGCTACCCATAATAGCGATACCAATGCAAGCACCGAAGGCACCAAAGCCAATAATCAAGCCACAAGCTAATGCGACATATGCAACGTTTGTCATAACGAACTCCTTGTTTAATATGACGTTTTAATTCAAAGAAAGAAAATTAGTGTCCCTCATGAGCCTGACCTATATAGACCAAGGTCAGCATCATCATAATGAAGGCCTGAAGCAAAACAATTAGGACGTGGAACAACCACCAGCACAGGCCAGCAAAGAAGTGTCCCACAACTCCAAAAATACTTAATCCATCAAAACCAGCCCAAAGACCGCCAAGCAAAGCAATTAAGAAAAACAAGAGCTCGCCAGCGTACATGTTTCCAAAAAGTCGCATGCCCAAAGAGACAGTCTTCGCTAGATACTCAATTACATTCAAAAGGAAATTGAAGGGCCAAAGGAAAGGATTGTTTCCAAAGGGAGCGGTAAATAGTTCTTTGTTAAAGCCGCCGATGCCCTTGATCTTGATGCCATAGTAGATCATCAATAGCAAGACGCCGCATGAAATGCCAAGCGTACCGTTCAAGTCGGCGGTAGGCAGAGGACGAAGGTAGTGCAACCCGAACCAGCTTCCGATGATCGGAAGAAGATCAACCGGAATCAGGTCAATGCAATTCATGAAAGTGACCCAGACGAAAACAGTCAACGCCAACGGTGCAATAAAGGTCCTGTCGCCATGGACGATTGATTTAGCTTGGTCGGAGACGAAATCAACGAGCATTTCCACCGCACACTGCCATTTTCCGGGGACCCCAGTCGTAGCCTTTCTTGCGGCAAGGTACATTACCCACAAGGCCAATGCCATCATGGCAATAGAAAAAACCGCGGTATCAAAATTGAAGACAGAAAAGTCAACAATGCTTGATTGCTTAACGGAAGACAGATGCGTCAAATGGTGCTGAATATACTCAGTAGCCGTGCCTGCCATAATTTAAAGCCCTTTTTAACTTCTGCCCGCTAAAGCGAACAGGTGACTCAACAAAACCGCACTGAATGTCAGGATAAAAGACAGCCAATGCAAATTCCTATAAAACAAGGCCACGCAAAGAAATCCAAAGATTGTTAGCGAAACCTTAAAAAACTCAACTACAAAAATCCCTAATGGGCTGGCCGGCTTATTTCTAGAAAGAAAAAGCATCCCAATCACGGCAAAAGAAGGCAACGCACATACAGCGCCACCCAAAAAAGCCGAAAGGGCAACGGAAACGCCCGCCGCAAAAGCAACCAATATGCAAACCAACCAAGCAGCCAGTTGCCAAAAGAAGACTCGCCTTAAAGCAAACATTGACGCTGTCGTCCTAAAGTTACTTTCGCCAATACCCACTGAACTGTTTAATTCTACTTACTCTAATTGGCTTCTTCAACTTTTGAAAATAGCATCCAACTAGTTTTAGCTAAGGGATACTCAGTAAAAGAAAATACCTATTTTTGGAGTCGCTCAACGATTCGTTTTAAATCTTCCTGATTTGAAAAGGGAATTTCTATTTTCCCTTTTCCATTTTTGTTGGTTGTCAGTCGAACCCCGTTACCTAGTATTTTTACTAATTCTTTTTGATAGCTTTGGAATACCTTGTTTAAAGACGCCTGTGGTTTTTCGGTTTGTTCTTCGGGTTCGGGCGCCTTCAATGCATTGACCAAAGACTCGGTTTGTCTTACCGACAAATCTTTTTCTATGATGATATTGGCGACTTCGGCTTGTTGATCCTCGTCTAGAGAAAGCAAGGCGCGAGCATGACCCATTTGAAGTTGATCTTTACGAATAAGTTCCTGAACAAAATCGGGTAGGTTAAGAAGTCGAATTAAATTCGAAACCGCCGATCTTGAACGTCCTACAGCACGAGCAGCCTCTTCATGGCTAAAACGAAATTCTGTAATCAGGCGATTAATTCCTTCCGCAGTCTCAAGTACATTGAGGTCTTCTCTTTGGAGATTTTCTATAAGACCTATGGTTAGAGCCTTTTTGTCATCAGCATCAATGATGGTTACGGGAACCGTTGTCAAACCTGCCTTTTCAGCGGCTCGAAACCTCCTTTCTCCAGCGAGAATCTCGTATTTTTGATCACTGAGTTTTCTGACTACGATCGGGTTAATAATGCCGTTTTCTTTTATGGAGTCGGCAAGCTCTTTCAGGCTAGAGGCGGGAATCGTATGTCGAGTCTGGTATTTGCCTGGAACGAGTTTACTGATCGACAAAAGAATTTTCGTGTTCTCAGGTTCTTTTGGCGAAAGGATATCAGCAACATTCTTGACCGAAAACATTGACTCGAGTCCTGCTCCCAATCCTCTGTTTTTAACGGTAGCCATTTTGCTCTCCTAACCCTTAGTCCTTTTCCCCAACTTTTCTTTTTTAGCGAATTCCTCAGCGAATGCCATATAAGCTTGCGCTCCTCTTGAAGAAGGATCATATTGCAGTCCGGTTTTTCCAAAACTTGGCGCTTCAGCCAAGCGAACGTTGGTTGGGATCACAGTTCCATAAACAGACTTCCCAAAGAAGCTTTTTAGCTGATCACTCACTTGTCTTTGCAAAGTTACTCGTGGATCAAATTTGACTCGTAGCAGCCCCGAAATAACCAGGTTGGGATTAACTTGTTCTCGGACCTGACGTATACTCAAAAGCAAATCAGAGACTCCTTCCAAAGAAAAATATTCGCACGTCATCGGAATAATTAGTCCATCAGAGGCACAAAAAGCATCAACAGTCAGAATAGAAAGCGTTGGTGGACAATCAATCAGTATGACGTCATAGCTTTTGCGGACAGAATCGACCGCCTTTTTCAGACGTAGCTCCTTGTCCGGTATGGTTAGCAGTTCTTCTTCAGCCGCGGCAAGCAGACGGTTGGAGCCGACGACATCGAATCCAGAGGGAGCCTCTGTAATAACTTCGGATAGAGGTATAGATTTAACCAATACATCGTAAATTGTCGATGATAATTTGAGTTTTTCTACGCCGCTTCCTGTGGTGGCGTTACCCTGAGGATCTAAATCAATGAGTAATACTCTGTAGTTGGGAGCCAAACCTGCGGCTAGGTTGACAGTGGTGGTTGTTTTACCAACACCTCCTTTTTGGTTTGCTACGCAATATACCTTAGCCATCTTGGTTCTATGAGTCCCCTTTTTATCACCCATTTTATCAAACGGACATGTTTAACTAAAAACGATGTTGGTAAGGTTACACAAAAGCGCATCGGTTAAGAAGTAAAATCCTTTAGGTCGCTATAGTAGAATCCCTTAAAGTCAATTAGCAACTGAGAGTAAACAAGATGGAAAACAAGCTGCCGGCACAATTAACTGCTGAAAATTCAGCAGATTTATGGCGGGCGGTGCTTGCTTCAGAAGCCAACCAAAAAAAGTACAAAATTGACGCTTCAGACTTGAAGTTTTGCGATGAGAGTGGTTTGGCTCTCTTGTACGAGATTCGAAAAAGACCTTTGGCATTTGACCTGATCAATTTACCGGAATCGATCGAAAAACTCTATGCCTCCATGACCAGAGATTTCTCTCCCACAAATGAGGATGAGAACGCGGATCTCAATTTGGT
>CANQMZ010000066.1 GCA_947625105.1 uncultured Parasutterella sp. | reverse complement strand
CGTGAAACGCCTCCACGCCGATGATAGTGGGTCGTATCTCCCGCGAAAGTAGGTAGCCTTCGGACTTCCCTCCTTACCATTCCCCTACGTAGAATTACGTGGGGGTTTCTTTTTCCAGAAAACAAAAGCGCCGTAATCGGCGCTTTTGCTTTGAGATGCTAGAAAGTTTAGAAGAATGAAAGTGGTGAGACCAAATTCTTCAAAAGGGCAATAACGCTGTAAGCCGAAGACAAGCTTGATTTTGGATTCTCCGGATCAGGTTTGGAACTAAAAGAAAGTTCGGCATGCATCAGATCATTTTTTAACGTAATGCAATGTTGAGTTTCGGTAACACCTGGTTTGCTAATAAGTTTGACTTTTGCATCAGGAGCTTCAGCAGCAAGCGAAGTGGCCACTGTAACATTTACGTTTCTTGGGAATCCCTTAATTGCCTCGTGGACATTACCTTCAAAAATAACCTGCTCTTCCGTTTCGGAAAGATTTTTACCTTTCATGTAAGGAGTGTTTTTGTAGCTAACTGGGGCCTTTGTCGAAACGATTTGAACCTCTGGTTTTCCGACGATGGCAAACGTCTCCATTACGTCAAAGCCGCCTATGGCTCCGCTGGAAACGTAGATATGACGCCTTTCTTGACGTGCGATGCGAACCAAACGCTTACGGAAAGCTTCATCATCCAGGGCGCCGACAGAAGCGATGACGAGATCAGCACCGGCAAGAAGAATTTTTTCTGCATAGGTCTCAACCGCATCAATCCCTGCGAATTCAACAACGATGTCTGGTTTGAATTCAAGCATCTCATCGACCGAGTGAGCCGGAGTGCCGCCAACGCGCGAGGCAAGATCAACCGCATGTTCGTGATTAATGGCGCAAACCGAGGTAATGAAATAGTCATCTCCAAGGTGTTTGGTTGCATTCAAGCAAAAGACCCGGCTTTGAGAGCCACAGCCCAACACGGCTAATTTCTTCATAGTTTTTCTCAAAAAATAAGTTAAGTATTCGGCAAATTCTAACAAGCAAAAAAGCACTATTTGGAGTATTCAAGCTTGATATTTTCATCCTTGTGATGGAAGTACCTAAAAAGACTCCTTTTGGGGCGATTTCCTACAGGAAACTCAAAAATTGAGGATAATTGAGCTCGTTGAATCCAAAAAGGAGACAGGCAGATGCCTGAGATTGAAGTTCGTAACTTAGAGGTGACCCTTGAAGGGAAAAAACTCCTGCAAGATGTTAGTTTCAGTATTGAGGCGGGGGAGTTTGTCTGTATTGTTGGCCCGAGCGGAGCAGGTAAAACAACCCTACTGAAGCAATTAAACAGGTTGGATCCAGGAAAGAGTGGCGGTCAGGTCTTATGGAGAGGTAAAGATATTGAGTCCTACGATGTACATGAGCTTCGCAGAAACATTGCCTATGTTTTCCAAAAAGCAGTTATGTTTCCCGGAAGTACAGAGGACAATATCAAAATGGCTCTCAAATACGGTCCCAAGCTTTCCGCCGAAGAAATAGACTCGATTTACAAGAGAGCGTTGGAAGTCGCTGAAATTACTCCTGAGATCATCAAAACACCAGCGCAAAACCTCTCTGGAGGTCAGCAACAAAGAATCGGAATCGCCCGAGTAATGATGATGAGGCCTACAGTATTGCTCCTTGATGAACCCACGGCTTCATTGGATGTGGAGACAAGTAACCATTTCTGCCAGACCTTAAAAAAGATGAAAGGGCTGAAGGGAATTAAGGACAATGCCGAGAAAACCTACATCATGGTTAACCACAGTCTTGACGAAGCTAGATACTTAGCCGATAAGGTCCTGATGCTAGAAGACGGAAAAGTGGTGACGTTCCAGACGGCTGACGAATTTTTCAACCACCAACAAAACGCAAGAGCAAAAGCCTTTATTGAAGCAGAAAAATTGAAATAACAGTACTTGGCGAAGTAAAGGCCTCGGCGAGCCGGGGCCTTTCGATTTTTTGTACCGAAGAGCATAGAATAGCCAAAAATTTTTTTCGGACGAATCAGAGATGCTCACAAAAAATCAAGCAACGGCGGTGGGATGCACAGCCCCAATATTTTGGGGACTCTCGGTTTCTTTGGTTCGATTAATTTCAGAAACAGTCGGGGTGGGTTTAGGTCTAGCCATAAATTACACAATCGCATTTGTGTTGGTCTTTTTCTTTTTTGGTGTTCCTCGTCTAAGCAGAATTCCTCTCAAGTACTATTTTTGCGGGCTTGGCTCAGCTATTACCTGCTCGATCACCTTTGCTTTCTCTTTGGCCACTTCTGTCGATGGTACGCAGGCGATGGAAGTAGGAATGATCAACTATCTATGGCCAGCGTTGACTATTCTTTTCGCGGTGCTTTTTAACGGACAGAAGGCAAAGTGGTGGCTAGTAATCGGGGTTTTATTTGCGTTTTATGGGATAGGCATGGTCCTGTCTGGGTCGCTTGTCGTTGATTTTGGCCGCTTTTGGAAACATATTCAAACCAATCCCTTCAGTTACTGCTTGGGGTTACTGGCGGCCATTTCGTGGGCTGCATATTCCAATTTCACTCGAGCTTGGGCTAATGGAGAAAATCCCACAACGTTGATTTTCGGATTGGATGTGATCATTTTTAATTTCTTTTGGCTAAGCGGAATAGGCAATTCCAATGAAATCACATTAAAAGGTTTGCTAATAGTTTGTTGTTCAGCGTTTGTCATGGGCTCAGCTTACGGACTGTGGACTTACGGGGTCCAAAAAGGTCGAATCACTATAATGGCTATTGCCTCATATTTCACACCGGTCCTCTCGTGTCTTTTTGCATCGCTACTGATTGGGGCGTCCCTCAACTCTGCATTTTGGTTTGGTGTTTTGGTTGTAGTTCTCGGGTCGTTTATCTGTTGGCTTGCTACAAGATAATATCCTTTGTGGGTTGAAATCTTTTCAGCTGATGTGGTTATATAGGTAAAAATTTAACGGTACCCGTATCTTTTTGTCTTATAAATGTGATATAAAGTTACAGTACCCGTTATTTTTTTTGATTATCAAAATGTTTAAAGTTACTTCTATCGCCTTACTTCTCGGATTTTCCGTAATAGCTCACGCTCACTTTGGCATTGCAGTTCCTGACAAAGCTGTCGTGTCAGATCAAAGTCAATCACCAATTAATTTAACGGTTGCTTTCTGCCACCCTATGGAGAGGACGGGGATGACAATGGAAAAACCCAATCAGTTGTACGTCACTACCAACGGAAAAAAAACAAATCTGTTAGACCAAGTTAAGTCGGTGCAGCTTTTTGGCAAGCAAGCATGGTCTGTTATGTATAAGCCTAGCAGACAGGGGCTTTATGAATTTGTAGTTGAACCTAAACCGTATTTTGAGCCCGCAGAGGATAAATACATCATTCATTACACAAAGGTGATGGTTCCCGTATTTGGCGAAGAGGGGGAATGGGATAAGCCAACGGGCCTTAAAACGGAAATTGTTCCATTAACTAGACCTTTTGCCAATTATGTCGGCAATGTTTTTCAAGGAAAAGTTTTAGTCGATGGTAAACCAGCTCCAAATTCACCGGTTGAGGTGGAGTTTTATAACGAAAGTGCAAAGGCTAAAGCGCCTAACGATCTTTTTGTCACTCAAGTTGTGATGACAGACTCTCAGGGCGTCTTCACTTATGCGGTACCATGGGAAGGTTGGTGGGGCTTTGCTGCATTAAACGATGCAGATTACAAACTTAAGAGGGATGGAAAAGATAAAGACGTTGAACTCGGTGCAGTTCTTTGGACGAATTTTTCTTCCCCAAACTTTAGATGACATATGCATATAGCTGAAGGTGTGTTGTCAGCCCCGGTGCTTGTGACTGGGGCGGCAATTGCGGTCGTTGGTGTAGCGATTGGGCTAAGGAAACTTAGGAGCGACCGACTAATGTTTGCCGGTCTGTTGGGCGCCGCTTTTTTTGTGGCGAGTCTAATTCACTTACCTGTGGGCGTTGGTAGTGCGCACCTCATCCTAAATGGCTTGCTTGGGACAATACTGGGAGTCTCTGCGTTTCCCGTGATATTTATCGGTTTACTGCTACAGTCGGTGCTTTTCCAATTTGGTGGGTTGACTGTTCTTGGCGTTAATACTGCAACGATGGGCTTAGGAGCGGTTTTTGCCTCATGGGTTTTTCGCTGCCTTGCCGGTGACAAGGTGCAGCGGCATTGGAAGGTCGCAAGTTTTTTGGCTGGCGCTGTGGGAGTTTTAGCTTCAGGTGTTTTTACTGCCCTCGCACTAGCTTTTTCCGATGAAGGCTTTATCTATGCCGCTTGGGCTATCTTCCTTTCCAATTTGCCCGTCATGTTGGTTGAGGGTCTCGTTACAGTGCTTATCGTTGGCTACATCAAGCGAAGTAATCCGGAGGTTCTCTATGGCTAAACATTTTACCTTCTGCCGGATTTACGGTTTGATTTTTGTCTTTCTCATTGTTTTTTCTTCCTTAGCTTTCGCCCATAGGCTCAATGTCTTTGCTTGGGTGGAAGGCGACCGAATAGAGGTTGAAACTAAATTTATGGGTGGTGCTAAGGCGCAAGAGGCGAGAGTTGAGTTGGTTGCCGAGAATGGGAAAGTGCTTCAAACCACCAAAACAGATGCCTCCGGCAAAGCCTCGCTTGCTTTGCCCGCAGGATTCCGACCTCAAGTCTTGACTGTAGTGGTCAATGCCGGGGAAGGGCATAGAAATCAATGGAAGATTCCAGCTCAGGAATTTTCCACTACGGATGGGAAACTTGGCAAATCTTTCAAAGATGTTGTTCAGGCAACTGCCGATGATGCTCAGGAAAAAATCTACACGCAAAGGCAGATGGACGAAGCCATTAAGCTTGAGAGGCTCAATATCGAAACGAAAGTGATTGTTCCTTTACGTAAATCTCTGGCCGAATCACAAGAACCCAAAATCGGAGTGAAGGAAGTTGTAGGCGGCATTGGCTGGCTTATCGGCATATTTGGTATTCTCGCTTGGTATAGCACGAGACGACGAAAATGACGGTACCTGTGGAAAAACTTGGGACTTTTTCTCCGCTAGCTAAGCTCTTGGCTGCTCTGTGTTTTGCCTGTGTTGTCGCAGTCTTAAAATCAATCGAGGCGAGTTTAGCTGCACTGGTGTTTAGTATCTTTTTCGTTCTATGGTGTCAGCCTAACTGGTCTTTCTTTTTAAAAAGATTGGCAGCGATTAATTTTTTCGTAGCGTTCTTGTGGCTGATGACGCCATGGGCAACCCTAGGCACACCAATCAGTGCTCATTTCCCATGGATATCGAAGGAAGGAGTAGAACTGTGCTTCCTAGTTACGCTAAAGGCCAATGCTCTGTTCGGGGTATTTATTGTGCTTGTTAGTTCTCTGAGTTTTACTCAGATGGCAAGCGCCTTGCAACAGTTAAAACTTTCGAACAATTTGGTGGCTTTACTTTTATTTACTTCAAGGGGCATCTCTATATTCGAAAATGAATTTTCTCGACTTAAGGATGCTGCATATCTTCGCGGCTTTGAACCTAAATTCAATTTGCAGACTTATAAAACAATATCGGCCTGGGTTGCTTTATTATTTGTCAGAGCCTCTAGAAAGAGTCAGACTCTTGAAGAAGCAATGCTTCTCCGTGGCTTTGATGGAAAAATCAGAACCATGGAAGTGAAAAAATGGTCTTTCAAGGATACTATTCTGCTTAGTTTCTTTGTTTTACTGACGTTGACAATTGGGGTATTGGGATGGATGTAAAGGGGCAAGCCATTTTGGAGGTCAGAGGACTTAGCTTTAGTTACGGCCCTTCCAAGGATATCTTAAAAGACGCGCGATGGTGTCTTTATAGCGGGGATCATGTAGGTCTTTGGGGAGCTAACGGCACTGGTAAAACCACCTTTTTGAAAATCCTCACCGGGTTAATCACGCCGCAAGCTGGCGAAATTCTTTACGGAGGTAATCCTGTTAGTAGTAAACAACAGTGGCATGATTTGAGGCTGAAAGTTGGATTTGTTTTGCAACATCCTGATGATCAGTTGTTTTTTCCTGAAGTCATTGACGATGTGGCTTTTGGTCCTTTAAATCAGGGTTTGTCCATCGAACAAGCTAAAGAGAAATCTCTTCAAGTTTTGAGGGATCTAGGCATAGAGTCAATAGCTCATCAGCTTAGTTATGAACTTTCAGGCGGACAAAAGAAATTGGTGACAATGGCTAGCGTCCTCTCAATGTCTCCACGGGTGCTTTTGCTTGACGAACCAACCAATGGTTTGGATATCGCAAGCCGTTCTAACATTATCAATATCATCAACGGTATCGACAAACCACGAATCATTATCAGTCATGATCCCGAGTTGCTATCAGAAACCTGTAACCGCTTTATTACGATTCATGATGGAAAGTTTGAGGAGATAGAAAAACCGGCTGAGCATACCCATGTTCACACCCATTTTTATGGACAAGCTCATCACGTTCACGATTGATTCATAAATATTTACCAAGATATAAAATAGCCGACGTGTTTAAACGGAAGAGGTTTCTCTGCCATGCATGAGAATTTCGTTCTTAAGAAAGTTAGCGCTCAAAGTCCGCTATTGGAAAAAGTGGTTAAACTTTTTCAGACATCTTTTCCCGTTACAGAACGAGTGACACTTAGTCCCTTTTATGATGGCAGGCACGATGGGGCAGAGCTTTACGCTTATACGGTAGCCGAAGATGTCGCCGCTTTCTTTTGCACCCTTACAGGTACAAACTTCTATTACCTTTTTTACATTGCAGTAGACCCGCATTACCGCAGACAAGGCTTAGGTACCAGAATTCTTGATCGGGTCAAAAAGACATCCAATGGCATGACCATTTTTTTGGATTGCGAAGCAATCTATCCCGGCTGCAAAAACGAAGAAACTCGTCTTAAACGAATCAACTTTTACGAGAGAAACGGGTTTAGGACCGTCGGACAGATTCATGAATGGAGAGGTGAAAAGTTTATGACCATGGTTTATGGCGGCTTAATCAGCAACGAAGAAATTGATAGCTTTTGGGAAGAGTTTGAGCATCTGTGGGAAGAATCAATCTCCATATAACCCAAAAGGTCCTGTTCGGACCTTTCTGGTTACTTGGTGGTTTTGTTTGCCAAGAAGGTTGGTTTCCAACGTTTCAAGCGCAGTGCGTTGGAGACGACACAGAATGAACTCATACTCATCGCTGCGGCTGCAATCATTGGATTTAGTGTCAGACCGAAGAGTCCGTAGAAGACACCGGCTGCGATTGGAATGCCGATGATGTTATAGATAAATGCCCAGAAGAGATTTTGTTTGATGTTAATCATGGTTGCGGCAGAAAGGTTTTCTGCATTGACGGCGTCTCCCAAGTCGCTCTTCATCAGTACGACATCGGCCGAGTCAATGGCTACATCCGTCCCTGCCCCAATGGCCATACCGACATCTGCGCGGGTTAGAGCAGGAGCATCATTGATGCCATCGCCCACCATAAGGACCTTCTTACCTTTGGATTGAAGCTGTTGGACAATGACTTCTTTTTGGGCCGGCAAAATACCGCTGACTACATGAGTGATACCGACAGTTTTTGCTACGGCATTTGCGGTTTTTTCATTGTCTCCAGTGGCCATCCATACTTCCTGTCCCTTCTTTTGCATCGCTGCGATGGCTTGAGCACTGTCGGGTTTAATGGCGTCTGCGACCGCAATAATTCCGCTTAGTTGATTATCAACAACGATGACTAATGGAGTTTTGCCAGCATTGGCCAAAGTGTCCATCTTTTCGGTGAAAGCGGCAGTCGGGTTCTTGACAAGAGATTGGTTTCCAATTTGAACAGTTTTATCTTCAATGGTAGCCTTAACTTCTCCAAACTTTTGAGAAAAGCTTCTAGCGGTAAGCAGTTTGGTGCCGCGTTTTTTAGCTTCGTCTATCACTGCCTTAGCTAGCGGATGCTCCGAGTGTGACTCAACGGCGTAGGCATATTCAAGCAAGGTTTGTTCAGTGGCTTTATCTAACGGGATGATGTCTGTGACCACAGGTTTTCCCGTGGTTACTGTGCCTGTTTTATCCAAAACCACCGCAGTGATGTTGTTGCATTGTTCAATGGCTTCGGCAGATTTGAACAAAATACCATGTTCAGCACCCTTACCAGAAGCTACCATGATGGCGGTTGGGGTCGCAAGTCCAAGGGCACAGGGACAAGAGATCACCAAAACTGAAATAGCCATGGTCAATGAAAACGTCCAGTCCTTACCCAGGAGCAGCCAGACAATGGAGGTAATAACTGCGATGCCAATGACAACCGGGACAAAAATCATGCTTATTTTGTCGGCTAGTCTTGCCACTGGAGCTCGAGAGGAAGTGGCTTCATCGACGAGTTGAATAATTTGGGCAAGAGCGGTGTCATCGCCGACCCGGGTCACCTGCATTTGAATATAGCCTTGAGTAACTAAGGTGGCAGCAGAAAGCTCTGAACCAACGGTTTTTTCGACTGGGACGCTCTCGCCGGTGAGAGAAGATTCGTCTAGTACGGCATCACCCTTGATCGCTTTACCGTCAACTGGGACGCGCTCACCGCTTTTAAGTACGACAATATCTCCCGGTACAATGACACTGATAGGTACGACCTTTTCAACACCGTCTTTAAGTAGTGTGGCTGTTTTGGGGACTAACTCAAGGAGTTTAGAGATGGCATCGCTAGTCTTATGTTTTGCTCTAGCTTCAAAAAACTTACCAAGTGTGATGAGAGTTAGGATCATCGCGGCCGAATCAAAGTAGAGATTGTGTCCCCAATGAGCGACCAATGCGCTATCCCCGTAAGACAGTCCGTGCAGCATGAAATAAAGAGCAGCCAGACCAAATACCATGGAGCCCGCAGAGCCTATGGCTACTAAGGAATCCATGTTTGGCACCAGCCTAAAAAGAGACATAAAGCCGCCACGGTAGAATTTGAAATTGATCGCTACGACGGGAATGGCTAGCAGGAACTGAGTGAAGGCACTTGTGGGTGCGTTTTGCTCGCCTTCAAAGAAGCTAGGTAAAGGCAAACCGAGCATCGGAGCCATTGCCAAGTACATCAAAGGAATGCTGAAAATGATGGAGACGATCAGGCGAACTTTGAGAGCATGAAGTTCTGTGTCTGTGACTGTTGCGCCCATGTCCATACCGTCCATTTGCATACTATCCATAGAGACACTAGGCATCTTCATGTCCTTCATGCTGCTGGAAGACATTTTTACGTCTTTCGTGCTGTCTGAAGACATCTTCATCTCTGTCATACCATCTGGAGGCATTTGCATATCCTTTGAAGACATATTCATGTCAGCTCCGGCTACTTTTTTTTGATCCGCATCGGAGGCATTTGCCTGAGTAGAGGAAATTGGTTTATTTGAACCCTTGGATGGACCGAGTCCCGTAAGGCTTTTTCTCGGCGAAGCTCCGTAACCGGCCCTTTGTACTGTTGCAATTATTTGTTGAACGCTGGTTTGCTTTTCGTCAAATTCGGTGATCATCGTGCCTTTTAAAAGATTGACACTGACCTTGCTCATCCCCGGAAGCTTTGAGACTGCTTTTTCGACGTGAGCTGAACAGGCAGCGCAGCTCATTCCGGTTACATTAAAAAATTGCTTCATTTTTGTTGCTCTCTACAACTTCAAACTTAACAAATATTAAAACGGACAAATAGTACTCCATGAAAAGAGTTTTTTAGTAAAGCAACTTATGGCAATTCATGGACATTTCCTACAGTATTGGGCTTTTTGATTTTGGTTGCCAATACTTGGTCAATGCGGTTCAAATCCATATCAATGACTTCAAAGGAATAACCACCGTAAACGACCTTATCAGTTAGTTTGGGGATTTTTCTGAGCATGAACATCATGAATCCTGCCATTGTTTCGTACATTTCTTCGTCTGGCATATGGTCAATTTCGAGGGCTCTTTGAATATCTTCAAGCGGGGCTGAACCGTCAATAAGCCAAGTTCCATCTTCACGTTGAATAATGTATGAGTCCGTATCGGTTAAAACCAAACTTCCCATCACTGTACTCATTACATCGCCGAGAGTAATTATCCCCACGGTTAGCGCATATTCGTTGACCACCGCGGCAAAATCTTTTCCTTGTTTTTTAAACACTTCAAGTACTTCGGAAAGGGATAATGAATCCGGAACCGTTGGCATTGGCTTAACGATGCCTTTACCTTTAAGGGATAAGTTTTCGTTTTCTAAGGCGCGATAAAGGAGATCTTTGGAATCAACATAGCCCATGATCCTGTCAATGGTTTTATCGCAAACAGGGTATTTGCTATGGGGATTTTTTTCTATGATTGGTTTGATGTCCTCAAAGGAATCGCTTAGCTTAAAGAAGATGACGGAATCTCGAGTTGTCATTGCACTGGTAACCAACCTGTCTTCAAGCGACATTACGTTTTCAATGGCTTGCTGTTCACTTGTGTCAAGTAATCCTGCCTCGGCACCAGCCCCTACGGTGGCTATGATGTCTTCACTGGTGATTTTGATTTCGTTTTTTGTCGGGATTCCAAGAGCTTTCAATATGAGATTACTCAGAGTGGTCAGGAACCAAACAAAAGGTTTAAAAACCGTGATTAAAAAAAGCATGGAACCGATCAGTTTCAATGCGGTGGGAACAGGTCTGTTTAATCCAATTCTTTTAGGGATTAAGTCAGCAAAAAGAACGAAGATCATCGTCATCAGGAAGAATGAGCAGAAAAAGCCCAAAGTCACTGAAGTTTCCGAAGGTAGAAACAACTCAAAAAATTTAGCAAAGTAGGGAGAAAACACGGTCTCACCAACAATGCCGCCTAAAATCGCGATTGCATTTAAGCCGATTTGGATTACAGAGAAAAAAGGCCCAGGGTGTATTTGCAGGTTCAATACCTGCTGAGCTCTTTTGTCTCCCTGTTCAATTAATTGTTTTAGTTGAACCTTAGGAGACGCTGCAAGAGCTATTTCAGTCATTGAGAAATAACCGCTTGAAAGGATGAGCACTACGATTAAAACCAGCCGAGTGCTAATGTCTAGT
>CANQMZ010000065.1 GCA_947625105.1 uncultured Parasutterella sp. | reverse complement strand
GGCGGTTTTGGTGACGATCCCAAGAAAGTTCAGGAGTGGGGTCACCGCGATCCGAAAGGCTTGAAGTCTTCTGTGCCTATTAATAAGACTGGCGATGGTATCCAGATGGCATTGAACATCGGGGCTCAACAAGGTGATTCAACCTTTATCACACATCCGGGAACAGAGGGCAAAGGCATCAGATTCTTGAGTAACCTCTATACAGCGAGTTGGCAGCCTGCTGCTCTTTGGGTGAATTCTGACGGTAACCGCTTCGTAACTGAAGACGTAACCCTTTCTTTTACCAAAGCCGGTAACGCCATCTATAACCAATATGGACACTATGCGTGGTCAATATTTGACGATTCCCAGGTCAAATACATGATGGAAAAGGGTATCGATTCTGGTATCGGCGTGTTGATTCCGATCGGCACGAAACTCAAAGATTTGCAGAAGAATATTGATGATGCTCTGAAGGCGGATAGTGACGCTTTCAAAGCAGCAAGTTCGGTTGCACAACTTGCTAAGGAGATCAATGTTCCGGAAAAGAACCTTCAAAACGCCATCGATCAGTACAACAAGTATTGTGAAGAAAAGCATGACAATCAGTTCTTCAAGAATCCAGCATTCATGCGTCCTCTTAACACTAAGCACTTGTATGCTCTGAAGCTTGGTGCTTACTACTTCAGCTCATACGGTGGCCTAAGGACCAATCGTGACCATCAAGTTCTCAATAAAGAAAACAAACCTATCAAAGGGTTGTACGCGACAGGACTTGATGTTTCCGACATGGTTGCGCCGAGCTATACAACTTGGGATTCCGGTCATGCATTCGGTTTTGCTTCCTATTCCGGACGCCATGCCGCTATTAATGCCACCAAAGATCTAAAGAAATAAGAACCATTTCCCTCAAAGTAGTGTTTTGCACCTCCGTAACTGGAGGTGTTTTTTTTATTTCGTATTCTGTTAGTTAGAAAACGGTTTGAGTGTTAGTTACTGAACAGGTTGAGAAAAGATCATTCATTAACATCTCGAAATGATTGTTTATCCAACCCAAGGTGTTCAAATGAAAATTATGCAACCTCTTTTAGTGGCAGCTCTGTGTGCTGCTGTTGGCAGCGCCTATGCTGCTGAGCATAAACTCAATGCCGACGTGGTCGTGGTCGGCGCCGGTTCTGCCGGATTAACCGCTAGCGTTCAAGCTGCGGAAAACGGAGCCAAGGTCATCCTTCTTGAAAAGAACCCGTTTGTTGGTGGTAGCTCTTCCTTTGCCGAAGGTCTTTTCGGTGTTGAATCCGAATGGCAAAGACTTCGCAGTGACACGCTTACTCGCGAAGAAGCCTTGAAAGGACTGCTTGAGCGTCATTTCCATCAAATTGATGCCATTAAAACCAAAGATTATGTTGAGGGCTCTGCCGAAAACCTCGATTGGCTTGCCAAGCACGGTATCAAGTTTGAAGTTGTTCGCATGACACCTTGGGAAGAGCCGACATGGCATGTGATCGGCGAATACAAGGGCAGCAACCACGGCGCAGCTCTCATTAAAGCGCTCAAAGACAATGCTGACAAACTTGGAGTCGAGACACTAATGTCAACTCCGGCAACAAAGTTGCTCACCAACAAGGAGGGTGACGTCATCGGTGTTGAAGCCAAAGCAAAGAACGGTGACACCTACGTAATCTCTACAAAGAATGTCATTTTAGCCAGTGGTGGTTTCGGTGACGATCCTAAGAAAGTTCAGGAGTGGGCTCATCGCGATCCTAAAGCATGGAAGTCTTCTGTGCCGGTCAACAAGACAGGGGACGGCATTCAGATGGCTTTAGATATCGGCGCTCAGATGGGGCCAGTTTCCTTTGTTGGACACCACGGAACCGAGGGTAAGGGAATCAAGTTCCTCAGCAACCTCTACGTGACTTCATGGCAACCAGCCGCTCTTTGGGTCAATGCCGATGGTAACCGCTTCACCAACGAAGGAGTGGCCTTGTCTTTCAGCCAAGCTGCGAACGCTATTTATAGCCAGTACGGTCACTATGCATGGA
Organism: uncultured Parasutterella sp.; assembly: GCA_947625105.1. Taxonomy (GTDB): domain Bacteria; phylum Pseudomonadota; class Gammaproteobacteria; order Burkholderiales; family Burkholderiaceae_F; genus Parasutterella. The sequence continues at coordinate 9,151 of CANQMZ010000065.1, read as the reverse complement.
GCATCTTTGACGATTCTCAGGTCAAGTACATGATGGAAAAGGGCGTGGACTCCGGAGTAGGTGTTCTCGTTCCGGTAGGTGCCAAGATGACCGAGCTTCAGAAAGACATTGATGCGGCTTTGAAGGCTGATAGCGATGCATTTAAGGCTGCTTCTTCAGTTGCTCAATTGGCTAAAGAGATCAATGTTCCGGAAAAGAACTTGGAAAGGGCCGTAGCTGAATACAACAAATATTGTGAAGAAAAGCATGACGGCATGTTCTACAAGAATCCGGCTTATATGCGTCCTTTAAATACTAAGAAACTTTATGCCATCAAGCTTGGAGCTTATTACTTCAGCTCCTATGGCGGTTTGAGAACCAATAGAGACCATCAGGTACTCGATAAGAACAATAAGCCGATCAAGGGACTGTATGCGGCAGGACTTGAAGTTTCCGACATGGTTGGACCAACCTACACCACGTGGTCTTCCGGTCATGCCTTCGGTTTTGCTGCTTACTCCGGCAGACATGCCGCTATCAACGCAACCAAGGATTTAAAGAAGTAAACCGCTTTTAGAATCCGCGTAAAGGAAAGCGCCCCGGCAGATTAACCGCAGGGGCGCTTTTTAAATGGTTTAATCAGGATCAAGCTTTATCAAAACTTTCGGCAACCGCCTTTAAGGCTGGATTGTCCGCAGGAAGATCAAACAAAGATTTTCCTTCAAGATCAAAAGCCTCAACTTCCTTGTCGTAAGGAACGAAACCCAACACTTTGATATTCAAATCCTTTGCGAACTTCATCAAAGGAGCCACATCGGCTTGTGTCCGATTAAAAACTACACCAACCGACTTGCAATCGGGAATCAAACCTTCTTTGAGCAAGCCGCTAATGTGTTGGACGGTTTTCATGCCACGAAGAGAACTGTCGGTAACTAAAATTAATGTGTCGATGTGTTCTACCACTTGTCGGTTGATTTGCTCAAGACCTGCTTCCCCATCGATCAAAATGATGTCAAACGAGGAAGAGAGTTCATCCAAGGCACCTTTAAGGAGTTCATTGATAGAGCAGAAACAGCCTATGGCATCCATCCTTCCCATGGCGAGGAAAGAGTATTTTTCGCCTTCGTCTAGAGCGCCTGCTACCAAGTAGTCCACTTTATCGGCTAGGGCAGCTTGCTCTTTACGTGACCCCTGTTCAGCAGTCTTCAAAATTAGATCTCTAACAGAACCGATGGTTTTTTCGGTGCTCCTACCTAAAGCATAGTTCAGGCCCAAGGCAGGATCAGCGTCAACCACTAACAGTTTCTCACCTGTTTTTGCCACCCGGTCAGAAAGAACCCGCGTGAGCATAGAAGTGTATGCCGTTTTGCCAACGCCACCTTTACCACATACTGCAATTACTTTTTTTGCTGTCATAACGTATACCTTCTTGTGATTACTCTTTCATGGATTGTTTAAATTCCACCCTGGAGGCCTCAGCGATTCTATCCATCTTGCGGATATTGGCACAGAGTTTTTTATCTGAGCACTGTCCGCAGTGACCGAGGGTTTTGCAATCTTCAAAATTGAAACCCCTTTCACTCCAAATCTTAGCTTTCATGGCAAATTTTTCTTCGTCTTCTCGGGCTGCGTAAGAGATAAGTTCATCCAAAAGAGGGCACTTTATGTCCACAAGAATGATGCGTACAGCTTCCACCTCAGGGAACTTATCATGGATTCTTTGAAGCACGACAGTACCGATCGTAGAAAGTTTGATGCCAGAGTTTTGTGCTGATTGACTGATACGAATCCAAACATTGGAGTCCGCACCTTTAACCATTACACCTTTAACGAGCATGAAACGTTTCAGTATTTGGGAGATCATGTAAAAGAGTTCCTCGTTCAATGAAGAACCGGCTACTCTTACTACCATCCCGATACTATGTTTGCTCTTAGGTTCGATCTTGTCCAAATCGTTACCCACCAAAAGCACTTCATCTTTGAAATCAGCTTTTGTTTGATAGCGAGAGATCAAAACTCCAGGAGTCTTTTCGCCTCCAAACTCAGCAAAGGTATTGGATTCAAGAATAAAGTTGGACTTTGTAAAAAAAGCCTCCTCAAAGTTGTCAGGCAGTTGTTCAGTTACCACCTGAGCCTTTTCGAGAAGAGCTTTTTCAATAGTTTCCAACCAACTGGTTTGAGTTTCAGGCATTTGCTTGTTGATGACCGTGTTCGTATGCAAAAAGGGCTGCACCCATGGCACCCATGATTTGGGGGTTTTCGCCAAGGTTAGCCAACGTTAGGTTTAATCGCTCTTCGAGAGCCTTTTGCAATGCTTTGTTTTGCGCACATCCACCGGTTAACACCACATCTTCTTCAAGACCGACTTTGTAGATCATGCCATGAATACGGCGGGCGATTGATTCATGAATACCCGCTGCGATGTCGGGGACCGGCACGTTGTTATTCAAGAGGGTAATTACCTCAGATTCGGCAAAAACACTGCACTGCTTGGAAATCTGTCGTGGCTTGTCGGATTTGAGAGCTTCTTCGGACAACTCCGTTAAGCTCAGATCCAAAACACGACCCATGACCTCAAAGAAGCGCCCAGTTCCTGCAGAGCATTTATCGTTCATCTGGAAGTCAATCACTCTGCCGGTTTTATCAACAGAGATAACCTTGCAGTCCTGACCTCCAATATCAACGATTGTTCTGGTTTGAGGATGAAAATAGGTTGCTCCCTTGGCATGGCAAGAGATTTCACTGATTTCTTCTTGCATGCCTTCAATTGAACTTCTTCCATAGCCCGTTGTCACTAAGTAAGAAGAAGAGAGCATATCCTCAAGGCTTACGTTTACTTTTGGAGCAGCTACTTTAAAGGCTTCTTGCATTGCATGTTCTTTAGTTTTTTCCGGTCCCTTGGAAGATCGGACAATTGCCGAACCGAGAATTTTCTTGTTTTCGTCAAGAATCACGACCTTACCAGTGGTGGATCCTAAATCACATCCTATATAAAACATAACTGCTCCTTGTTTTTATTTTTTATTTTTTGACCAATGTTGAACTACTTGCGATTTGGTTTGTAACCATTAGCACTTAAGAAGTTGGAGATGTCGTTCTTGATTTTATCCATTGGTGTATAGCGCTTGTCAAAGAGGCTAGTGGTCAATGTCAAAAGAGGAACGCCCATATCACGACATACTTTCTTCATGAAATGATTAACACCTGAGCAATCCTTGTGTCCCATGTGTCCCGGATACAAGACAGCGTCAATGTTGTATTCCTGAATAGCCCTTGTCAGGTCTTCAACAAAAACGTCTGTCCAACCGCGACCCTGGCGGATCATTGGCACTTCTGAGATACAACGCTTAGCCAAGCCATAGAACATTGATTCTTCAGTGGAGGTGTCAATTGGTTCATAAGGGGCATCAGCTTGGAAAGAGCTGACTACCACGGCATTCCATTCCTGAGCTAGCCACTGACCGAGTTCGTCAGCCCAAATCGGCTCGAGATCCGGCCAGTACATACGTACCTGTTCGTTCATGACGGGACCGACACCTTTTTCGACATTGGCTTTTGCCACGTCTCTGGTTGCTGCCATGACGGCAGTGCATTTAGGATCTCCGGCAGGAAGGTGCTGAGTGAGGAACCAGAAAGCGCCACCTACTGCGAAAGAAGGCAACGGCATTGGAGAAGCACGGAGAAGTTCGCAAACTTCTTTCCAAATTTCATACTGCTTGTTGGTTTCATCTACAACAGCCTTAACTTTTTCAAATTCATATTTGGCACCAGTGTGTTTCTCAATGAATTTGATCATTTCGGGATATTGTTTTGCAACATACTCAAAATCTTTGCGAGTATGCCCGTAGCTCGGATCAATACCGAAGACGGGAACGTCTTTCAAGTGTTCAGTAGTCTTGAATGCCTGATGGAGCATCAATTGACCATCGCATGGTTCAAGCATAGCGATATAACAATCGGGCTTCGGATTGAGTTTGTTAACCATTGTATAGACGGCATACCTGACCAAAGAGCACATCTTGTCGTCAAGATTGAACTTGTCGCATTCTTTGGCGTCAGCATAATCTGTGAGGTCTAGATGGAACATGAAATGGTTAACAGGATTGTAATAAGCGATTCCCATTCCAGAGAGGATTTCTGTGCAGTTGCCATACCATGTGCACATCAGAGGCTTGTGATTTAAGGTAGCGTCAACGAGCTGTTCGTTATGGGCCTTCAAGAGTCCGACGACAGCTTCCATGATTGGATTACGCTTTTCGGCGGGAAGTGTTTTGAAGAAATCCAAAAGACCGCCAAGGCGCTCAGCGTATTCCTGATGGCGTTCTGCTCCGGTGAGTTTAGAAAAATCTACTTGAGTTGTCATAACTTTTTCTCCGACTATTGGTTCGCGGCATTAATGCTTTCGACAAAGGCTTGGACACGGGTACGAATTTGACCCTGACCTTCAGGTGTGTAATCAACTTCCAGTTCAAGGTTTGGAATCTTGAGTTCGCCTAAATAGTGGCGCATAAGGTATTGCTCGAAAGCCCAAATGTCACACATAAACAGACGAGAAGAGATTACGCCATCAATATTCCAGTCGTGGACCATGTCGATGACGCGTTGCATTCTTTCCTTATCTGTGTCGAACTGGCGGGTCGCAGCAGGCATTTCATCAAAGTAATAATTGATGATGTTAGTGAGTGGGTCGCCATCTTCTTTAATAGTCTTGGCGCTTAAGCGGCTGCCAAAGCCAAGGTTGTCAACTACGATGTTGGCTCCTTGCCCTTCAAGAAGCTCGAAAAACTCGATGCTGTCCGCATGGCCGCCAGTGTAGAGAAGGCGAACTTTAGGAGCAAAAGTCTCATCGTTTTCTTTGAGTTCGGCGATCAGCTTGGTAAGCAATTCAATGTAGTCTTCTGCCGGAAGTGAAACACCGGCGAGCATAACGAGAATGAGTTCGGTACCAGTGAGGTAGACTTTCTCACCCTTTTGCATTTCGTAGAGTTGATGTTGCAACTCACGGACTTTATTGTGAAGTTTGATTGCGGCTTCAAGTTTTTCCGGAGTGATTTTGACGTTGAATTTCTTTTCAGTGGCTTCAACAAATTTTTGAATTTCTTCGGTATAGAGTCCTTTGGCGAGGTCTCCACGTTTCTTCGGAATATAAATAAAGTGGAAGGCTGGGCTGTTAGGAAGAGTCAGCCAATTATCGTAAATTCGTCTTGCGTGGTCACAAGCGTTGTAGAGAACTGCGCCATCTAAGAACTTGTATTGTCCATCCAAAATCTGGTTGAAGGTGTGTCTTACATAATTGCAGGTGAGATGACGGAAATAGGCTTCAGCCATTTCTGTACCTTCCGATCCCGTACCACGGATGAAATAGGGAACGCATCCTGCAGCGGTCAGAATTTCAACCGGGGTTTCCTGATAGAGATAACCAACGATCTTCTTGCCAGCGGCTTTGGCTTTCTCTATGTAGGGATTTTGAATATTAGTTGCGGCTTGGATCAGCGGTCGCAACGCTGAGACTTCCTTGTTTCTTTTCATTGCAACTCCTTGGTTCTGGAATTAAAGAGGTTTTAATCCTATCCGCTCGATTTTAGTTGGCGGGTAAAAACCGCTGTGTTAAGCATCTAACATAAAAATTCACATATAAGCAAAAACCATAATGTTGTTAAATTTCAACAAGAAAAGCTGAAAAATAGGGTTTCTCTTTAAGCAAATACCAAATACTTCGCAAAGTGTTAGATAGCTAACGCTTTCAATTAAAAGTCATTCATAAAATCCCGTCAATCAAGACCTAAAACCCAAATTCCAAGGAGATTGAGATGAAAATCAAATTATTAGCTCTCTCATGTTTAGCTGCCCTTGGCATGAGCGCCCAGGCAGCAGATGTTCAGTTATACGGTGCAGTTGACACATATGTGGCTGTCAACAATATCGGTGGTGAATGGGCCACTGGCATTCAATCCGGTGGTACAACAGCTTCACACTGGGGTATCAAGGGGACCGAAGACCTCGGAAACGGTGTTGAAGTTTTCTTCAACTTAGATCAAGCTTTCTTAGTTGATAACGGTCAAACCACTCTCGGTAGTGATGGAAAGGCCTTTAGCCGTGAAGCCAACCTAGGTATTAGAGGCAAGTGGGGTTCTTTGTCATTTGGTCGTCAATACACACCGCATTTCTTGGTTTTTGCAATGACCGACCCGACCAAACTAAGTTTGGGCTCTTCTGATTCCCCATACTTTTTCCCTGGTGGAGCTTCTGTTACAGGCCAAGATGGAAGCCTCGTAAGAGCTGATAACTCCATCCAGTACGTGTTACCGACTCCTTTTGGTTTAACCAATTTCTTCTATATTGCTTTAGGCGAGCAAGGTGAGTCCAATACACGTGGAAACATCTACAACTACATGGCCAAGTTTGATTATGGCAAGTTCACTTTCATGGGCAGCTACCTCTTTAGGGCAATGCCTGCTGCAGTAACAGGTGAACGTTATCGAAACCAATACCTGAATTTTGCTACGACTTATGATTTTGGCGTCACAAAACCGGTTATCAACTTTACATACAAGAACGCCAGTGGTGACCACGAGAAGACAAAGTCTGACGATTTTTGGATGTTACAGGTCGGGACCTCCACACCGCTTTGCGGTGGCGATTGGCAGATTTCCGGTTCCTACTTAAGGAATTTATCTACAAGTCATGCTAATGCTTGGTCCTTAGGAACAAAATATAACTATCCTCTTTCCAAACGTACACAAATTTACGCAGGTGTTGAAGCTGTATGGAATGGTGACGAGGCAGGCTATGCAATTGAAGCTGGTCCAGATAGTTCGGCACATTTTGGAATGGGAGAGAACGCCTATGGTACTTCCTACACAGGCAAGAATGTCCAACAGTTCTTCGTCGGTATCAACCACCAGTTCTAATCTGATCTAGGTAATTAAAGCCCTCAAAACGATGAGGGCTTTTTTATGACCAAACATCAAGTTTTCTTTCTAAAAAACGACCTATTAGGGATTCTTCTGATATTCTTGTACAATCAAAAACACTTCTTTTTTAGTCAAATCATCGGAGTTGACTATGAAATCCTTTGTCTCACATAAAAATAAGGACGGGACGCAAAATCTGCAAGAATGGCTCTCACTGCTGTCAGGAGCAGGTTTTGAAATTAATTCTAAGGCTTCCTGCTGTAATGATTTCAGATTTGAATCGCATTTAAGTTCTGACATTAATTATCAGTATTTGAGTGTCGAGGTGGAACCCATGAAACTGACAGGACGCTTGCGTAATTCAACCAACTATTACGCCATGATCCTAGTGAGAAAGGGGCATCTGATTATCCGACAAGGCGAAAGAACGCTTGACTTAAAGGCAAACAATCTTTGTATTGTGGATCCTTCAGCAGAAAGCACATTGATGGTTCAAGAATCCTCGACAGTTTCCATCATTTATTCAAGCAAGGACAATTTCGAGTTTAAGTTGGGCTATTCAATCTCAAAAATCTTAAACAGTTCCTACCCGTTAATAACCTCGATGGGTATCTGCTTCACAGGTGTGGCCAAATGCGTAAATAAAGCTATGGAAGCAGCTAGAGAGGTTGAAGTAGACTTTCTCTGCGGAAATCTTCTTTCTTTTGCCGCTCCCTGCATAGCGGAAGGCAGAAGAAAAGCCAACTTGAATTCTTTTTCACGAAAGGATGCCTTGAGGCTAAGAGTAGAAGAGGTGATTCTCAAAGAAATTGCTGATCCCGAGCTTTCGTTGGATAAGATCGCCAAAGAAGTAGGGGTATCGGGACGTTATTTATCGGGACTTTATTCGGAATTGGATTCTTCGGTGATGTCAAGAGTTAAAGAGCAGCGTCTGACGCTAGCTTCTCAGCGGTTACTTGAGCACCGCTTCAGAAATACGCCGATCTTAGATATCGCAACCAAGTGCGGTTTTAAGAGCCTCGCTCATTTTTCGAGAAGTTTTAAAGAAAAATTTGGTTGTTCTCCCGCCCAGTGGAAAAAGAATTCTCCGCACATTTCCATTTGAGTCAAATCGGTTTCTTTTAGCGTAAAAGCCGAACAACTTGGAATTTTTGCTTGTTTTATTCTCGCTTTCGTTTTTGATCTACAACCTTTTTGATAAACGAAATTTAAGGAGAATTAAACATGACTATCAATCGTCGTCAACTTTTAGTCGGTTCTGTGGTTGCTGCTCTTTCCACAGGTTCTGTTTTTGCTGCTGAACAAAGCACAGAAAGAGAAATGAGAAGAAAAGATCGTCAACTGACCGAGCAAGAATGTCTTTATGTCATCGAGCATACCTCTCACGCCGTTTTAAGCACATGCGATAAGAGCGGAACACCTTACGGAATTCCGGTCACACCGATCTGGCTTGATGGCAAACTCTACTTCCACTGCGCTAAGGCCGAGAGCAGAAAGATGACCAACATGAGACAAAATCCAAAGGTTTCTCTCTGCTTCACGGCAAAAGACGACATCGTTCAGAAAGAATTTGCTGTTAACTTCGTTAGCGTTGTCGTTGCCGGTACGGCTAAAGAAATCACCAATCCCGAAGAAGTCAAGAGAATTCAGCTGTTGATCTGCAAGCGTCACACACCTGAAGCCGGAGCTGAAGCCGCTCAGAAGTATTTCGAAAAAGTCGGCAAAGGTATCACAATGTGGGAAGTCACTCCGACCAAGATTTCGGGCAAATCTCGCAACAAGCATCTCTATTTTGGAGAGAAGAAGTAATTTAGTCTGATTGGTGAATATCCCCTGATGACAAATGCCGGTGCTTGACCGGCATTTGTTATTTCAGGAACTATAAATAAGAAACGGGGACAGCAGGGCGAGCAGGCACCCGATGGGCAGCTATGGTCTTGTGACCAAAGCAGATTGCGCAATAGCAGTCTTCATCCGGCTTTATGCCCAGGTAATCGCGTAGTGCATCAGACATTCTTGCGGCATTGGCGGCATAGCCGGCAAAACAGCATCCGATGTTGTGAGCCTCACAGGCTAAATTGAAATAGGTGAGGGCAATGCCGCTATCAACACCTCCCCATGTCATTTCCTTAGGTCCGACGGTAAATGCTACACATGGGGCTCCTCTTAAAAGAACATCCTTGCCTTGTCTAACTCTTTTGAGGATGGAATCCAGTGCGTATCGTTTGGAAAGAACAGGATCGGTTCTACAATCGGTA
>CANQMZ010000064.1 GCA_947625105.1 uncultured Parasutterella sp. | reverse complement strand
TCCATCGCCAGGCAGCCCAAACAGCTGCATTAATGATTTATGCGTACAATTTTCTGAAATCGGCGATTCTAATTTACATCGTTTTTGAGTTGCCCTCTGTTTTTCTTGCTTGGCAGTATTACTTAGCACCAAAACCAGAGGCGATGCGGTTTATAAGATTCTCTCTTTTTATGCCCATCGCTTTTTGCGCCGTGGTTTTTATGGAAGTGCCAAAGATGATATGGCAGCAGCATTCGGCATTTGTTTTGGAAAATTCTCTGCAACTCTTTGCCGTCGTTGCTATCGTCAATTCGATTCTTATTGCGTATTCATTTAGAAAATAGCACTACCGGTTGTTAACTTAATGACACCAAAAAAAGAGCCGAAGATTTTAGGAGTTCTTTTGATAAGCAGATTGTTGCGAGCATTTGGGCGGATCACTCATCAGACTGAAATTGAGTGTCTGTTCTAAGTCATTAAGACCAAATTGAAGCATCTTCCTATTTGCTAATAGCAAAAAATACTCCATAAATAAAGTATCCTGCTCCGCTAAGTTTTAGTCTTACCGAGTGGTTGCCATTATTACCCTCCAGACGATGAATGTTCTTGCCCTCGGTAGTTCTCAACTCGACTTACAAGATGCTTCGAGAGGGGAGGAGATTTCAATGCGCGTGAGGAACCTTGCTTAAGTAATACCCCCACTAGCTTGCAGGGGGTCATTAGTTTAGACTGAGCAACCGTATGGGAATTCGCTAGATTCCTGGACTTTGACTATTTCAATACTAAGGAGGTAACTATGAGAGATACCCCCCCCACAATATCAAGTGAAGTTGACCATCAAAAGTCGTTAACTTTTCTGGAAGAAAGAAAACTGGTTAAACGGTGGTCGGGACCTTGGTCCGCCCTTTCTTGCCTTGTTTTCACTTTAATCCTGTTTGCGATTACCTGGTGGGTGTTTCAAGATCCCCGGGGTGTAATGCGGTTTTATACGCCTTATGTGGGCTATAACTATTGTCGTTGGTGGCTGATCGTCCTCATTTGGATGGCTTATATTTTCGACTTTTGGCCTTTCCAAAGGGGTTGGCTAAAAAGAGCTCATCCTTTACAAAAAGGGTTGGTGCTGTCACTGATCTCCGTGGCAATCATGATTCTGATGATTCACGGATTCTTCCAGTCCGTGTTAGGTAACACCGCTTTCGCCTATTTTAATCCTCAGCAACTTCTTAAACTCAAGGGCCTGACGGACTTCTATGCAACAGAATACGCAGCCCAAGCCTGCATGATGTTTGCTGTCATTGCCTCATGGATTTCACCGGCGTGGATTGTTGCTCTTGAAGGCAGACCATGGGAAAACTTAAATCAACCGGCCAAGGGTTTTTCAATTTGGTTAGGTACTTTCTGTTTAAGTTTGATCATCTATTTCATGACCATGCACAACCACATGGGAATTCTTTACTATCCTTGGCAATACTTCACATCCATCGCCCCACCGTACTGGGAGGAATTCGCGCAGACCGTTTCTGCTAACTTCCACGTTGCATGGATCATGTGCTGTACTGTTGTGGTGTGGTTCATGGAAGGGATATGGGAACGTTATCCTTTCTCGATGATCAAGACTCCTTGGATAAGAAGAGTGGCATTATTCTTTGGGATCGTAGTCATATCATGGGCCTTGTGTTTCTTCTTTTGGTACATCCAAGAGTTGACATGGGGTGAGGCTATTCGTGGCCACCGTAGAGACGCAGCTCCTGACTGGCGTTGGTTGCATGTTGGAGAAACAGCGATTTTCTTCCTTGTGCCTGCCTTATTCTTACAGTTCTACTGTGGGAACTGGCCACGCAAGTTTAGTCTCCCTGTAAACGTACTGATCAGAAGCGCTATCGTTATCATAGGTGGCATTGCCGTCTACTGCTTGTACTACAAGTTCGGTCACTTCTTCTTAGGGACACAAAAGGGATTTTCTCATCCTCAACAATTTCCGATGATTCCGATGATTTGGTTAATTGACATTTGGTTGATTAACTGGTGGTTTATGGACGGTTGGCCTGGCTGGAAGTTGGAGTTCAAGACCACAGAGGAGATAGCGTATGAGGAGAAAGTTGCAGAAGAGCGTGCCATATGGCGTGCTGACATGATCCCGGGTCTTGTTTGCGGAATCGTTGTTGGAATTATTTCTTACTTTGCAATTGTATGGTTGCTTCCAATATGTGGTCGCATTTTCACCTTGGTTGATTAAAGAGAGAACAATATGAAAAGACGTAGTTTTATACAGGGTGCAGCATTGGGTATCGGCGTTGGTGCGATAGGAGCCATGGGTGCGTACTCCTACTCGCCCGCAAGAAGCGCTTTCTTAAATCAAGTAAAACGCGGTACCCATGATATTGGTGTTTGTAAATCCGTTAAGGTAACTAACATTTCTGAAACCAGTTGGTTTGACAATTCAATATTCATGTCGGACGTTACTGCATCGGGAGGTTTACTGGTTGACCAATACACTTTCAACTGGGCTCCTTTCGGTAACGGGAAAGGTCCCGGGAAAGGCACTTATGAAGAAGGCATGAAAAAAATCGCGCATCTTTTGCCCAATAAACTAGAGGAAGCATGGGCGATTGCCAAAGAAAATTGTATCCATCCGGATAATCCTGGCGGTTTCTCTTGTTTGGTCACTGTAGAAGCCATGGACGGACAAAAAACCAACTATCTTTTTGACTGTGGTTGGAGCTATACGTGGATGGATCAAAGCTTCCAACGTGAGGGTATAGATAAAATGCTCGCAAACAATGAGATTAAGGCATTCATTTCTACGCACGAGCATATGGACCATTATTGGGGCTTTCCCGTGATTATGAAGTACAACCCTAATATTCATGTTTACCGCCCGTCGACCTTTTACCCGGCAGGAAAAGACTATATGACACGAAGTGGTCACGTTGGAAAACTTACAGAGGTAACAAAAGGACTTCATAAGCTACAAGACGGCGTTGCACTGTATCAGTTTGAGTGTCCAATCATCTTCAAGGTTTATGGCGAGATGTCCTTATATTGCAATGTTAAAGATGTCGGTTTAGTGTCCATTACAGGGTGCTGTCACCAAGGAATTATTCTTTTTGCCGATACTGCTTATAAGGAATTAGCCTATGAGAAGGACCAGTTCTATGGCCTTTACGGTGGACTGCATATTTCTCCATTCGATGACTGGGATCCCAAATATGACGACCTGGTTATCGGATTGAAAAAGTGGGATTTACAGAGAGTTGGTTGCAACCATTGCACTGGACTGATCACTGCTCAGAAGTTTGTGGATGCAGGTTATCCAGTCGTCCAAGGAACGGCTAGATTCCGTTCTAAGACGACAAACTATCTTGGGAATGGAGATGTCATAGCTTTCCCCGCATAGTCTGAGGCGGAGGGCGATTGAAACATCGCCTTCCGCATGTATTAAAAAACAGCCCCGAACCTATAAATCTCAAAACATAGAGAGATGGTTTGGGTCTTTCCGTACTATCTTCCCCACGCCGTTATGGAGTATTTATCACCAACTCTTTTGGACGCCCTTATCCCGCGCTCTTTGGATCCGTCTTTAAATCAGGAAACTGTTACGTTATTACACAACCTTTTTACTCAGATTCACATAGAAAGACGGAAAGCTCGAAAGATGGGTTGGAGAGGGTTTCTGCCTTCCAGAAGTCATCATCCCTGTTGGACAATGCGTGTTGGCAACAGTGATTGGATTTATGGAATTAGCTATGTTGGGGAGCGCTTTGATGAAACAAGCTTAGCTGGTAGCTTTTGGTTGATGGCCTTTCCAAATGCTAAGGAATTAAAAGATTTGCTTCCTAAAGGCCTAAGAGACATCGTTAAAAAAGATGATTTTTATGAAAGAGTTCGGGAGATATCGAGCAACGAATCCGAATTTCGGCCGTTTACGATAGCAATGCTAACCTTGTGCGCAAGAAGAGATAAGCAAGGAATGTCTCTAATACTTGAGGCTCCAATGCGTCGAACCGATGCCGATGCTAGGAAAATCAGACCACTTAGAGTGGCTATGCCCCTCTTTTCTGCGCTTTCTAGAAGCTTAGAAGCTATTTTGGGAGCTAAATCCAAAATTGTTTTCAACAAAGAAGAGTCTGGAAATGCAATTGTTGATGTTGTCTTTGGCCTTTCTCCGGTAGACGAGGAGGATGTTGGTAAAACATATCAAGTAGAAGAACTGCCTTTAGCTTATAAGCCGGATGAGGTGGATCAATCTAACAAACCTGTTATTCATATAGTCTGCGGTTTCCTAGGTTCAGGTAAAACTACTTTTATTCAAGGGTGGCTTAATTTCCTACATACCAGAGAGCGCTTTACGGGAGTTCTCCAAAATGAATTCGGTGAAATTGATCTCGATTCACGGATCATCGGTAAAGAAACCCATGTTGAAGGACTGAATGAAGGGTGCATTTGCTGTACCTTAGCCGACAGTTTGAGGCCAGGAATCTTGAGATTAGTGCAAAGCACTCCTGCCGAGCAAATTCTTTTGGAAACAACCGGCCTTGCTAATCCAAATAACGTTCTCGGATCCATTGACGAACTGGATGATTTAGTTGTCCAAGGGCTAGTAGTTACGATCGTCGACAGTAAGCAGATGTCAGAACATCCCGAGTATTGGAATGAAGATTTGCGACTTGCTCAAATACGAAGAGCCGATATTTTGGTATGTACCAAAGTGGATTTAGTTGATAAAGAAAGCTTAAGTAAGGTTATTGAACGGTTGAAGGAGATTAATCATTCGGCTTTGCTAATGAAGGCGCTAGGTGGTTTCACAAACTTTGCTGCCTTAGACGAATACTTTAATACTTGGCTTGACAAGAAATATGGACTTAATTCGCGAAATCGCAGTCCTGAAGTTAATTCTTATTTATTGACAACCTTTGGTGGCAGGTTAAAAAAGGTTACAGGGAATAAATTTTTTGAGACTTACACCATAACTCTTAAAGAGAAAATCGAACTGCCCGAGCTTGAAAACTTAATTAAGTCGGCTGGCGAGCACATCTTGAGGGCCAAGGGTATTGTTAAATTGAAAGATAAAGGTGACGTTCTAGTGCAGTTTACTGATGGCCTACTCAACATAGAATCTTTCAGCGATGCTGGAACTGAGATGCAATTTGATGGTTGGTTAACAATTATTGGTACAGGTCTTCGTCAGTTGGAAAACGCTTCGCCTATTAGGAGAGAAATATGTCTTTGATTTATGCTGGCGGTTGGGTTATGGTGCCACTTTTTCTTGTCTCGGTGCTTGTATTAGCCATTGCTATTGAAAAGATTCTTGTCTTTCAATGGCACCCTATGCCTAAAAATTTATCAAAGAATAAAGAAATCAATAATTACAAAGACATTGACAGCATTGCGTTGACGCTGTGTGAGGTTCCATGGCTAAGCCGTTTTGGTAAAGCATTGCGAAATTACGAATCAGCGACCACCATCTACGAAAATTATTTAATCCTTTCCTTGGAAACGATCCGTTCATTTTTAGAAAAAAGGCTCCAGTTGTTACTGACTCTGGCAAAAATTTCTCCTATGTTGGGGTTGCTCGGGACCGTGATAGGAATGATTCAATCTTTTTCCGTGGTTTCGCAATCGACTTCAGGCGTAGACATGGAGCTTTTGGCCGAAGGCATTTGGCAAGCCTTAATCACCACGGCTTTCGGTTTGATTATTGCGTTGCCTGCATTGTTGTTTTTTAGGTGGTTTCAGAGCCTTGTCGAAAGTCGGTTGCGTACATTGAACGACATTGCGAACAGCGCATTGGCAGTTGTTGAGTCGAGCCGAGGAGTTCCATCATGATCAGGGTCGGGCCTAAAGTTCATACCGATGCCGATTTAGATATGACATCACTACTTGACATGGTTTTTATCCTGCTTATTTTCTTTGTAATAGCATCGAGTTTTGTCATTAAAGGTCTCACGTTTGATCTTCCCAGCGCTAAAACTTCTAAATCCATATCTGGTCATATCGTGGAAATTGAACTCAATAAGGAAGGGAACTATGTTTGCGATGGGGTTCCCACTGCCAAAGAGGATTTGACCTTTGTCATAGCTGGAATTGTTAAGAGATTTAAAGAAAGACCCGGACAAATCGTCCTAAAGACCGATTATGAGGCACCAGCCGGGGAGTTGATCCATTTGGTCGATGAGATCCGTCTTCATGGTGGAGAAAAATTCAAAATAGCTACTTCCGCCAAGCAAAGAGAGGTAGCTAAGTGAGCGGCTTGGAAATCAGAATCGCGCTTGCTGTTTCAGTAGCCTTGCACGCCATATTTTTGCTGTTACTTAACCCGATACACTTTGAATCGGGGGACCCTACCACGATAGTGGCAGTAAAACTAAATCCGCTAGTGGCTAACGCCGCAGGGGAGGGCACCGGTATAGAAGCCTTGCAAACGGATAACAGTTCTCAGGATAAGGCTCAGGACAAGAGACGGGAGATTTTTCTTCAATACCTTGAAGATATCTCGGCAATGGTCCACTCGATGCGCTTTGTCACGGGAAGCCGAGAGTTAATCGGAATTGCCAGTTACACATTTTATGTTCAACCAGATGGAAAGTTCTCAAATATACGATTAAAAAATGGCTCTGGAAAAGCAGCACTGGACAAAGCTGCCTACGAGGCAATAAAAGCATCCTCCGGTAAAGTGAAAAGGCCCAAAGCTATTGGATTGCAGCCCATCCCCGTCTTGCAAGAAGTGCGTTACCAATATGGCCTCAGATAAGGATTGATTTGGTCCATTGAATTGAATCTCTTCAAATTCAACAACGAGGGAGTGTTGGCTTAACAACGTTATACATAGCAATTTTTCTTTAATGGGGGACTTTCTGATAATCCATTTCGTGGAAGACTGGCGAGTCAGAAAAAAAGCGTCCCGATAAACGAGACGCCCAACCTCAAGGAGAATCAAATGTCTATTTTTTTACATCATTAACGGGTTGTAATAGCCTGCAAAAAGAATGGACGCTCTTAAAAGCAAAGCCCCTGCTATACCAAGAACGGCACTGCAAAATAAAATTTTATGGTTCTTTGTAAACAGGTTTAGGAGTAAGGGAATCACAGAGCCCAATGCAATGACACCCACCCAAAACATTGTTGCTTGAGGGCCACTTATCAAGCTTTCTGCACCAACTCTAGTCGCAATCATGGAAGAGCTTAGAGCGACATGAACGAAAGCGAAAATAGTGAAAAGCTCGGCAACTTCAACCCAAAAGGAGGTTTTTCTGCTCCAAGAGACTCGGTTTGGGTCAATTAGCTTCAAGACCATTAAAAGCTCGATTGTACCGATGGCGCTAGCCATGCCGGACATGATCCAAAGTAGGGGAATAAGCGCGGTGTTCCAAAGAGAGATTCCGACAGCCTGGGTTAGCAAAAAGCCGGAATAGATTGTGCAGAGCACACCTAAAACCGCGAAGAATCCGTTAAAGATATTTGACTCTGCAAGCTTGTGCCAAGAAGGTCCTTTAAAAATAATATTGGCCGCTATCATTGAATAAAAGACCGAGCAGATACAAAGAACAGACAGCAGACAAATACCAATAAACATCCATGACTGGAAATTAAAGGAAAAGTCCATCAAGCCGTTAAACGCCGCCAAGGGCAGATTCAGCATACGCGACAGGTGGCTAACCACAAGTGCTGTACCGATCAAGGCCGAGACCGTTAAAACGTAAACAAAATTCTTCTGTCTTACCCAGTAGTTGAGAAAAAATCCCATTCCAGACAATCCAACCAACCAAAGGAAGATTGCAATCGTCCAACCCCAATGAGCAAGCTGAAGCTGAGAATGTAAAGAGGTGAAGTCTGTCATTTTTGCACCACCACGAAGAAATTGGGTTTGGTACCGCTATCAGGCAAAAGCAGTTCGGTACGGGAATTTTTGATCTTTTGAGATATCTTGGAGTTTGGATCCAATACATCTCCGAAAAGCCTTGCTTCGGCCGGGCAGGCTGTGACACAAGCAGGTTGTCCCCCTGCTTGAATTAAGTCCCAGCAACCATCACTGATGCACTTGACAGGAAGGCCTGTATCAGGATGCGACCATCTTGCCCCATAGGGACAGCTTGCAATGCAATAGTTGCAGCCAACGCATTTAGCAGGATTTGTTTTGACCAGGCCATTCTCATCGTAATAGTTTGCCCCGAAAGGACAGGTAGTGACGCAA
The DNA here is from genome assembly GCA_947625105.1 of uncultured Parasutterella sp. Taxonomy (GTDB): domain Bacteria; phylum Pseudomonadota; class Gammaproteobacteria; order Burkholderiales; family Burkholderiaceae_F; genus Parasutterella. Next base: position 3,060 of record CANQMZ010000064.1, on the reverse strand, counting down.
GGAGCTTCCGAGCATTGTTGGCACTGGACTAACAAAGTGACTGGACGACGTTTTTCAGAGCGAATTTGTCTGATGTTGGAGGCCGGCCAGGGCCAGCCATTGACCTGTCGGTTAATCATTTCGGGAAAGTTTGTTTGAGAGCAAGCCAATACACAAGCACTACAGCTTATGCACTGTGTGGCATCAAATAAGTGCGCCAACTGCTTTTTAGTTTCTTTCTTTTTGCTCATTTTGTTATCCTTTGAGCCTGTTTATTTTGACGGCCGAATTGTTCGCCAGGTTTCCGATAATCGGTTGCGCATAGCCAGTTGCATACCAATGAGAGTTAATACCCTCTTTGACAAATTGAAAATCCGGGTTATTAACCAAATTCTTGGTGCGGACCGCACCGGAAAAACTGTATGCAAAGACTGCGCCGGGAACCACCTTCTTGGTTACAGTCACTTTTACCGGAGCTTTATATCCAGTATCAATTCCTTCAACCTCGACAATCTCTCCGTTCCTGATACCCAATCGTGAGGCATCTGTCGGATTCATCCACAAGGTCCTGTCACCCATAAAACGAGTGGGCTGAGTGAATATGTTTAAACCAGAAGAGGTTACGCAATTTTTTCCAGAAACTAAGACGAATTCATTCGAGTTTGGTTTCGGAGAAGTGTAGGCAGGAGATGGCACATATTCAGGAAGGGGCGCAAATACCTTGTCATAGCCGTCCTTGCTGAAAGATTTGAATCCGTAGACTTCAACCTTGCCAGACGGAGTGTCGAAGGGCTTCTTGTAGGGGTAGACGCCATACTGTTTCATCCTCACAGTGGACCAACCTTGCGTTTCAATATCTTTACGGATCTTGTCTGCTGAACCAGGTTTGGCTTCATCGGCTGCTTTCAGGAATTTATTAAATCCCTTATCAATGAATGCATTAAAGTATTTATCGAACTCTTGAGCGGTCTTGCATTCTGTGTAACCGACCCGCTTGGCTCTCTCAGGATAAGCACGTCTCAGTATCTCTAGCAAAATCCAAACGTCGTGACGTGCATCGCATCCCTTTGGGGGAGTGATTTGCGGATCGGAAAGATGGATTGATCCGTCCCGAGCCCACTTTACTCCGGCCATCTCTTTTCTTTCCAAGAAATATGTAGCAGGCAACACGTAATCCGCATAATCAACAATTTCATGCGGGAAGATGTCCTGTACGACCAAAAGATCCAAATTCTTGAGATTTTTAGCAAGCCTGTCGGAATTGGCTTCTCTATGGAACATTGTGGAGCCGACAATGAACGCTGCCTTAATCGGATAAGGTTTGCCAGTGGTGGCTGCATCTAATGCAGCTTGGAAAGTTCCATTGGCTTCAGGGTAGAGTATCTTGTCAATTCTCTTCTCCTTGGCCATATCCCATTTTTCACCGTTAGGTCCCTTTCCGGCCGAGACACTGGGAATCTTTAATCCACCACCTTGGGTGACAATTAAGCCGCCGGGGACGTCAATGTTTCCATTAACGGCATTGGCTATGCAAATCAGTTGGTAAAGCTCAACATCAGTACCATTTTTGGATGTGTACCAACCATCGTCTATAACACCCTTGAATTTGGCGAACTCTTGAGCAAGCTGACGGATAGTTTCGGCGGGGATTCCAGTAATTTCTGAAGCTTTATTGGGGCTGTATTTGCTTGCTTTCTCCCTAAGGATATTGAAAGCAGTACGAACAGGAATTTTAGAACCATCAGCTGTTGCCACGGTTCCTTGATAAGCGAGCTCTGGTTTGAAATTCAGGTCTTCAACGAAAGCTACAACCGCCCCTTTTTCATTTTTTTTGGGACCAATGAAAGATAAAGTTCCTTTTGAATCAGCAACAACGTAAAGCTCTTTTGGTTGCTTACTATTGATCTCGTTAGCCATCAATGGCTTGCCATTTTCTTTAATCAAAAAAGCGGCATTGGTATGTCTTCTCAGGAAGTCAAAATCTGCTAGTCCGTTTTCGATCAACTCATTGATAAGTGAGTAGACAAAGGCCACGTCTGTTCCAGGTCGTATGCCGAGCCATTTCGCATCGCCGTAAGCAATATCGGGCATACGAGGATCAACAGCTACAACTTTTGCTCCTTTGGCCCGCGCAACGTTCAGAGTATGGAGTGCACCCATGGCACTTCCCATGGATCTGCCAATCAGAATAAGGTAACGCAAATTTGCGTAGTCTGGTTCCATTTTTCCGGCATCGGCAAATCCCTTGCCGAATACCCAACCTCGTCCACCGATACCGCCTGCGTTGCAAGTTGACTGGTGACCAATGTTGTTAGGGGAACCTAATGGCATTGTGATCCAGGCGGAAAAACCTGAGAAAGAGTGGGAAGTGGAAGCAACACTTGCCTCACCATATTTTTCAACGACTGTTTTGAGGGATTTGGCAATGCTGTTAAGAGCTTCGTCCCAAGAAACTTCTTCAAATTTCCCCTCACCTCTCTCACCGACTCTCTTTAATGGTTTTCTGAGTCTAAGAGGGTGATTCCAAACCCAAAGAGCGGCAGCAGCCCTTCCGCAATAACCTTGTTGCGGGTGTCCAGGATTTGGAAATATACGGATGGTCTTTTCTGACAGCTCGGCTCCGTCCTTGGTAAGAGCTAGAAGACCACAAAACGCACCGCACATTGTGCAGGCAACGGGATGAGAAGTCCACCCCTCTTTTTTGAGTTTTTCAACCTGCTCAGCAAATGCAGTTAGGCTAAACGAGGGGGGGGATAGCATACATGCAGTTGCATAAGCTCCTGCACCGAGTATTTGCCTCCTCGTCAGAGATAAATTTATGCTTTTGGTCATGGGTAATAAAACCTCCTTCGGCTGAAAATTTTACCAAGAACAGGGTAGTCGAGGAATAAGGAAGTCATCGTAGAGAGTCCAACATACCAAGGGTAAAAATTTCAAAATAAAAGGTGTTGACAAAAATAGTGTGTTGAAAGAGGAGTGAATTTTTCCTATATTTCATGGTATGCTATATCTATTAATGTATCATGTAATTGAAAAAAATGGCACGACCTCGATCTCCCACTCCTAAAGAACACGTTAGCA